>NZ_CAJHAL010000002.1:0-222814 GCF_904846365.1 Psychrobacter nivimaris | reverse complement strand
TTAATACTCAAGTACGTATTTAATAAACTTAATTAGGTAGTCCGTTATGAGCATACAAATAGACTGGCAAGCATTTACGCCGACCTCCTTAGTTGGGGGTCTAATGCTAGGCGTAGCGACGGTTATCTTACTGCTAGGTATCGGTCGTATAGCAGGTATCAGTGGTATTTTTTCAAGCCTACTAAAACCCAAGCGTGTAGAGATGTGGCAGGTGCTGTTTATACTGGGTTTGGTCATCTCACCACTGCTATATCAGTTGGCAAGACCACTACCTGAGGTAGCTATCAGTACTTCCGTGCCATTATTGATTGGTGCAGGGTTATTGGTCGGCTTCGGCACGCGTTTAGGTTCAGGATGCACCAGTGGGCATGGTATCTGCGGTAATGCACGGCTGTCTCCACGGTCATTGGCAGCGACCGTTACCTTTATGCTGTTTGGAATTGTGACCGTCTATATCGGTCGTCACGTACTAGGCCTGCTATAGCGAACTCATGGCAGATTGCCAGATGAAGGTTGATAGCTGGGCTAACGCGCGAACGATATATGATGGTTAATAAAAGATAATAATAGCGAGATATGACGATGCTAAAAAATATAATCGGATTGTTAGCAGGACTGCTGTTTGGACTCGGACTACTGGTTTCAGGTATGACCGATCCTGTAAAGGTACAAGGGTTTTTGGACGTATTTGGTGCATGGGATATATCCCTTGCACTGGTGATGGGCGGTGGCTTGATCGTCGCTTTCTTCGGTGTGCGATTAGCAAAGCGTCAACAGAGCAGCTGGATTGGCACACCAATTGATATGCCAAGCAAAACTATCATTAATAAAAAATTGCTTATCGGTGCGATGTTGTTCGGTATCGGCTGGGGGCTAGTTGGTATTTGCCCAGGACCAGGAATTGTGTTGCTCGGTACTGGTCAATGGCAAGCCTATGTTTTTATTCCTGCGATGATTATAGGGATGTTGGCTTATCAATGGCTTGAGCCTAAGCTTGGGTAATATCGTTAATTTTCCATAAATATGGTCAGAGAACTACTAAGCGGCTACGGCGTTATCCTCCCTAGACGTACTATTTGTACAATCTGCAGTCGGCTGCCCTTGTATCCGTTTTAGCCTTCTTTGACTATAGGCGAGCGCTCAAAAAAGGTCAGTTATATGTAGCTGACCTTTTTGATGGATGTTAATTGATGATATGACTTAATAGATTGCCGTTTTATTTCGCACTGGCAGTTACTTTTGGCGTTTCGTGTGCCAATGATTTTGCCGCTTGGCGTAGCTCAAATTTTTGTACTTTACCGGTACTGGTCTTCGGTATTTCTGCAAAGACTATGTATTTTGGCACTTTAAAACCTGCTAGGTGCTGACTACAATGCTCCATCACCGTATCACGTTGCAGCGTGCTACCGGCGTGAATCTCGATAAAGGCGACAGGTACTTCGCCCCATTTATCATGTGGCGCGGCGACGACAGCACAGCTTTCAATAGCAGGTAGTTTATACAAGACGTTTTCTATCTCGATACTAGAGATATTCTCACCGCCTGAGATGATGATATCTTTCAGTCTGTCCATGATTTTGATATAGCCATCAGGGTATTTAACACCCAGATCACCCGTGCGGAACCAGCCATCAGTGAATGCTTCTTCGGTAGCCTTGCGGCTTTTTAGATAGCCTTTCATCACCATATTGCCACGTAGCGCCAGCTCGCCCATCTCTTCGCCATCAGCGGCGACTGGCTCGGTAGTACCTTGCTTAAATACTTCAAACCCTGCCATCAAGTGAGAAGTCATACCTTGGCGTGATTTTTTTTGGGCACGGGTGGCCACATCAAGCTCATTCCATTCTTCCTGCTCCGCACAAACCGTCACTGGCCCATATACTTCAGTGAGACCGTAGACGTGCGAGATATGAAAGCCCATTGCTTCCATCGCGGCCAGCATGGTTTCAGACGGCGGTGCACCAGCGACCCAGCCTTTGACCGTATGGGTGATAGCGTCTTTATACTCAGGTTTGCCGCCAGCAATCATATTGTGCACGACTGGCGCAGAGCAGTAGTGGCTAACTTGATACTTGGCAATCAGCTTCAATATCAAATCAGCATCAATTTTTCGCAAGCATACATTGACCCCAGCACGCTCGGCGATGGTCCACGGAAAGCACCAACCGTTGCAGTGAAACAGCGGCAGCGTCCACAGATACATCGGGTGTTTGGGCATGTCCCAATCTAAAATATTAGAGATAGCATTGAGAGTTGCGCCGCGATGATGATAAACCACGCCTTTGGGCTTGCCTGTCGTCCCAGAGGTATAGTTCAGCGCAATGGCATCCCATTCATCTTTCGGCATCTCCCAATTATCCAAGCTGTCTGAACTGGCTACTAATGCTTCATAGCTCATGTGCCCAAAGCGCTCGACATCGACAGCCTTGTCCGTTGAGTGAATGACGATTAAGTCTGGAAAAGTCTCATCGATAATCTCAGCATGCTCAGCAAATTCGCTATCTAAAATTAAAACCTTCGCTTCGGAATGCTGCAAACAAAAGGTAAGCGCATTGATATCGAGTCGGGTGTTCAAAGTACAGAGGACACCGCCTGACATCGGGACACCAAAGGCGCATTCGACCATCGCAGGCGTGTTCGGCAGCATTACGGCTACGGTGTCGTTTTTATCGATACCTAATTTGCGCAGGCCGTCAGCCAGTTGACGACAGCGAGTATAGGTCTGTTGCCACGTCTGAGTAAGGTTGTTGTGTTCTAGGTCGTCATAAATGATGGCAGTCTTATTAGGATAAACTTGAGCGCTGCGAATGATAAAATCAATAGGGGTAAGTGGTTGATGGTTGGCGGCATTTTTGCCAAGGCCTGTATGGAAATCTGTCATGATGATAGTCCTTTATCGTATTTCTATAATGCGTCAGTACATTAACGTCAGTATATTATTTAGTACAGTAATCTAGCATAGAAACTATAGGTATAAGTCGATATTTATCGATTTATATCTTAGTCTAATCTCTCAATGATATTAAGCTAACGGTATATAATCTACCTCAAAAGTTGGCTGGGTTTTGTGGTGTTTGCTTAACCATATGCCACAGTACCGCCTGATACACCGTCCCGCTCGTTATAGCAATTAATATAGTGCTCACTCATCAGTCGCTTGTCTGCATAGCTGACAATAATAGCGGTGTGTTACGATATCGATGATGCTAAACCCCTTAGCTCCACTAATTCTAAAAAGCCGTTTTTAAAAAGTAGCCTCATAAACTATTCATAAGGAAAATGATATGTCTGCCAGCCATAGTGCCAATACGATCCAAACCGCTAGCACCAATGAACACTATCCGCATTTATTTGAGCCGCTAGATTTGGGCTTTACTACGCTAAAAAACCGTATGGTTATGGGCTCAATGCATACTGGGCTTGAAGACCGTTTTTATAATTATGGCAAGCTGGCGGCGTATTTTGCAGAACGTGCCAAGGGCGGCGTGGCAATGATGATCACTGGCGGTATCTCGCCCAATCGCGAAGGCTGGTTGTTGCCTGCTGGCGGAACGATGAATACCAAAGCTGACGTTATCAATCACCAGCGCGTAACCCGTGCTGTGCATAAGCACGACAGCAAAATCATCATGCAAATATTGCACAGTGGCCGCTATGGCTATCATCCTTTTGCCGTATCCTCTAGCCCCATCAAGTCACCAATTTCACCATTTAAACCGCGTAAGATGAGCATCAAAAACATCGAGCAAACGGTAAAAGACTATGCTCGTTCAGCCAAACTTGCCAAGCAAGCAGGCTATGATGGTGTCGAAATCATGGGTTCTGAGGGTTATCTGCTCAACCAGTTTTTATCAAGCCATGTGAATAAGCGTAAAGACATTTATGGTGGTGATATTCATGATCGTATGAAGTTCGCTGTCGACGTGGTCAAAGCGGTACGTGAGGCGACTGGCGAAGACTTTATTATTCTATTCCGTTTATCGGTGATTGACTTGGTCAAAGACGGTAACGTCATGGATGAAGTCATTACCGTGGCCAAAGCGCTAGAAGAAGCGGGCGTGACCATCATGAACACGGGTATCGGCTGGCATGAAGCGCGTGTCCCGACTATCGTCACTAGCGTACCACGAGCCGCTTTCGTTGATTTCACTGCTGAAATCAAAAAGCACATTAGCATCCCGATGATGGCGGCCAACCGTATCAATATGCCAGACACAGCAGAAGAAATCATCGCTGCGGGTCAGGCCGATATGATTCAAATGGCACGCCCATTCTTAGCGGATGCACACTGGGTCAATAAAGCCAAAAACGGTCAGACAGATCGCATCAATACCTGTATCGCCTGTAACCAAGCGTGCCTCGACCATACCTTTGAAAATAAACGCTCGACTTGTCTCGTCAATCCGCAGGCGTGCTATGAGACTGAACTGGTCTATAAGAAAACCAAAAAACCGAAAAAAGTCGCCGTCATCGGTGGCGGTGTTGCTGGTATGTCAGCCGCTCATGTGGCAGCCTTACGTGGTCATGACGTAACTCTGTTTGAAGCAAAAGACGTGCTTGGCGGACAGTTTAACTACGCCAAAGTCATCCCTGGTAAAGAAGAGTTCTTTGAGACTATTCGCTACTATATTAATGAGCTTGAGCACCTGGGTGTTGAGATTAAACTGAACACCAAAGTCGATAAAGACATGCTTGAAAAAGCCAAGTTCCATCATGTCATCGTGGCAACGGGTGTCGTACCGAGAAGTCTAGAAGGTAAGCTCGAAGGTGCTGAGTTGCCACAAGTCATGAGCTATGCTGAGCTGCTGTCTGGCGAAAAAGCAGTGGGCAATACCGTAGCGGTCATCGGTGCTGGTGGTATTGGCTTTGATGTAAGTGAATATCTGACAGCCAATCATGGTAAGTCACTGGATGAGATCGGCCCTGAGGGACTAAAAGATCCAAGCTATCGTCCTGAACCGCAGTCTATCAGCGAATGGCGCGAAGAGTGGGGTGTGACCAATGATACCGACTATCAAAGTGATGGTGGTCTGGTCAGACCACATGCGATCAAACCGATTCGCCAAGTGTATTTGATGCAGCGTAGCAAAGGCCGTCTGGGTAGTGGTCTGAACAAAACCTCAGGCTGGGTACATCGTGCGCATATCAAGTCTCACGGCGTGATCCAAGTCGCTGGTGTGCAATATGACAAAATCACCAACGAAGGTATCTGGGTGACTAACCCACAAGGTCAAAGCCAGCTACTCCGTGTCGATAGTGTCGTTGTCTGTGCCGGTCAAGAATCAGTCGTTGAGCTGATGCCAAACGTGGGTGATGCACCAGACGCACAATATCACCTAATTGGCGGTGCTAAGCTAGCAGCTGAACTAGATGCTAAACGTGCGATTCGTGATGGGGCTGAAGTCGCCGCTCAGATCTAAACTCTTTAGCATGAATGTTAAATAATGGACGGCGAGGGATATCTCTTGCCGTCTTTTTTTATTTAGAATGAAAGTTTGACTTATTAAATTGGATATTCAGTTCAGCTTATGTTTATTTTGAGAGAATAGAGTGATTTTGTTCACTTATTCACGCTCTAATATAATACCGTCAAAATATCCTCGCATACCACAATGCAGTCTTCTATATTGATCATCCATATCTCTTAATAATAATTGAGTTTGGCCTTTATAAGTTGCTGGATATAAACGCAGCTCAACAGTTTTATTTGGCTGATCATCGTTGATGACCCAATGATTCTGTGACCATACGGCCTTACTCTCTCCTAAATCACAAGTATGAGCATTGGTAAAAATCAAAACGCCCTCGATAATAGAAAGGTAAGGTTTATTAGCGACACTATGAATCGATACCGTGTTTTTCGCCTCTCCTGTATCCTCCCAGCGTTGAGTACCTGAATTGTATATTGAGATTTGAGAGGTTTGAGAAAACTTACCAAAGGCACTTTTTCTCGGTAAATCAGAAGGACTTAACTCATCTGAAAAATTCCAAGCCACACCGTAACTGCTTTGCTCTTCGATATATTCTTTATATTCACGTATCAGACATTCTTCACTTTTACAGGTATTACGCTGAAACGTAAGCCATGTGCGTTGATTAGCAATGAACCTATCTTTAAAAGCTTTGCTGTCTTCATAGTCAGGAGCAGCGCCAAGATTGATTTTATATTTCTTCGCCATTGCGTCATCAAGCTTAGAAAGCTCAGGACTATCACAGACGGTTTTTTCTACCCAGCTAGCAGCTTTGTTGCAGTCAAAACTTGCTGCATTTGCATAAATGGAGAGTAGGCAAGTGCCTAAAATACCGATTGTAGTGATGCATAACTTTTTCATATTACCCTCATTTTTTAGAGCTTGATTGTATTTTAAGAAAGCTACCACTGTGATATATGTGTCATCATCACTTTCTACAAAAAACGAATCAGTCCATCCATCCTAGCCCAACTAGCCAGCCTCATTCATCTACCAACTGCCAATATTCTCCATCGAAATCCAAGGCTCAATAGGCTCTAGGTCTTCGCCACTTTGTAGCAGCTCAATTGAGATATTATTAGGGTCTTTAATAAAAGCCATATGGCCATCTCTAGGCGGTCTTAATATCTTGACCCCTGCCTGTATAAAGGTGTCGCACTGTGCGTATATGTTGTCGACTCTAAAGGCAAAGTGCCCAAAATTATCGCCATTGGTATACTCTTTTTCATCCCAGTTGTGTGTCACCTCAATCTCTGGCGCACCCTCATGCGTTGCTAAAAAATATAAGCTGAATCTGCCTGATTCAGAGTCTCTCTTTCTTAGCAGTTGTAAGCCCATAAGGTCACAATAGAAAAATAACGTTTCTTCTAGTTTGTTGGTTCTAATCATTGCATGTAAGTACTTCATGAAAATACCTTAATATTGATTATTCATAAAAAATGGAGTAATGGCAGGGTGCTTTTTATGCATCATTAATATACAAAATCTAAGATGGCGTACGTGTGATATCAATACCATTAACTATATACAGCGCATTTGTGTCAGTAATTTTTTATCAAGCAGTGTAAGCGGCGCACTCTGCAATACTTGTTATATTAAATCTGACGTCGCAAAATCTAACCTTCCATCTCGCCAACTAACCACTGCTCAAAATCATCCATCTGTGCTGCCAATTCAGGTTGCGCTTTTGCTAGGTCATCGAGTTTATTTTTAATCTCAGGCTTATTATATTTAACGCCAGTCAATGTATTCTTAAGCAGGTCGATAAGCTCAACATTTAGCGCATCAGAGAAGATGACAACTTCGGTAATCATTGCCTGCTTCACATCCATATGCACATCCATCATACCCCAATCAAAGCGTGTCTCGATATGATGAGTAAACTCAGGCGTTTTACCAAAGCGCCAATCCCAGTCTGCCATCTGCTGATAGTAAGCGTTTAGCGTGGGCTGCTTAGCAAGGCTGGCCTCATCTAATTGCTCAACCTGTGCAGTCTCTCCATGATATTCACAGAACGCTTCGATAATCGCATCAGACAAGGTTTCGTGATTGATAGTCTCATTAAAATCTACCAAGTTTGCCACGCGAGCACGCACAGATTTGATGCCTTTTGCTTTCAGCTTTAGCGGATGCGGGTTCAGATAGTCGCCAAGCTTTTGCATATTGGCATTGACCAGCAATGTGCCATGATGAAAGCTGCGATCTGCGGCATGTCTAAATGCGCTGCCCGATATTTTGCGGTCGCCGACCTGCATATCGTTGCGACCAGACAGCGTGGCATCTATACCGAGTTTCTGAAGCGCATTGATGATGACGGTGAAGTTTGCTTCTTGATCGTAAGCATCACTGGGCGATAAAAAAGTAAAATTGGTATTACCCAAATCGTGAAACACGGCGCCGCCGCCGCTCTGACGCCGTGCTAAAAATACATCGTCTGCTTCCATCTTATCGGTTTTGCACTCTACCCATGGATTTTGTGAACGTCCAATAACCACGGTCTCAGAGTTGCGCCATAAGAAAAGCGTGTGCGAGTCGGGATTGAGCGTATTAAATATCCAATCCTCGGTGGCAAGATTAAACCACGGATTGGTCACCGCAGACTTTAAGATGCGCAGTTTCATGTATTTGACTCTTTAATAAACGGGGTTATTGAGCAGGTTTTATAAATAGGTAGCATCATTCTTACCGATGCAGGGTTGTAATTCAATGGCTGTCTAACAGGGAGGTTGATTTTATCAGTGGCTTTGACAGTGGTGAAGACGTTGAGTATATAGAAAAACGGTGAAAAAATTTCATAGAAGAGAGTGCTAAGGTTGATGCTTCAGTTTTAGCGGGCGGTAATAAAAGCCAAGCAAAACGCTCAGCTTTATTACAGTTTAAAACAATAAATTTTGAGAATACTTTGTTCTATTTAGCACAAATCTCCCACTGCGATTTTGTACTAAGATAACATTGCATAACTGCTTTACCAGACTGCGCATAGGCATCACTGACGATACGCTGATTGGTTGGCAGACGATATCTGATGATCGCGGGCTCGTCATTGACGGTCGTCGTCCATCCAGTCACTTCATTACGGTCATTATAGTTTGCACTGGTAGAGGTTGCCATTTTGCCAAATCCTGGCAGGTTGTAGGAGACCTGTCTAAAACTATAACTCATCGCTGCACCCTCAGCGCCCTCATACTGACAGTTTAACTTCTTTTGCAGTTTATCTTGTTTATAAATATAGCAAGTGGTCTCATCTGAGAACTGACCAACCCCGCAAAAACCTGCCGTTGCAACTGACATCATACCGATAAATAACGCTATCCTTTTCATAATCATTCCTCAATAACTTATAAGTCCTACTAATGACGTTTGTCCTCTATTTTTTGTATTGCCAAATACTAACCAATACCTTGTAGATAGTAGGAAATTAGTAAACAAATATCAACTAAAATATTTTAAGTAAAACTTGAATTGATTTATCAGAGCTACTTTTATCATTAGTATTATTAAGAGTAGCTGTTATAGGGTAGTGCTATAAGAAGGGTTTACTATGACCGTGAATCTGTTTTTATAGATATTGAACTGATCGTTTATTTAAGGATGACTTTGGAGTTCTTTAGTATATGAATAGAAAGGCGCTGGGATAGGCTAAAGTATAAAAAATATAGGATCAGCGCTGCTTGCTATATGCTGCTTAATGAAAAGGATTTGTCCAGATTTATAAATTATCAAAAGGTGAAAACCTTAAAACTGTGCTAGGAAAATTAATAAGTGGATAAAAACTCACTATAAATTTTATAAAAAATTACCCATCAAACAATTAAAAAGTTATCATCATGAGTTTTTAATCACATGATAATTTTTACAACGCATCAGATGCTTATGACCGACACGAGTTGGCAAACGCAGTCTAAGCGCTTAATAGGATTACCCAATGACCAACCGTGACCTCATCATCTTTGTGACGCTCTCTTTTATGTGGTCACTATCTTTCGTCTTTTATCGTATTGGTGTCCCTGAGTTTGGCTCATTGGCATTCGCCAGTTTGCGTGTGATATTCGCCGGATTGGTCATGTTGGTCTTTGTATTGCTCAACAAGAAAAACAGAGTAGGCATCAAGGAGCATTGGAAAATGCTGGCGCTCGTTGGCTTGTTTTCGGCAGCGCTACCTTTTGTGTTGTTCTCATTTTCCGCGCAGTCAGTGAACGCAGGCGTGCTAGCCGTGCTAAATGCTTCTGTACCGATGATGAGTGGTTTTATCGCTAGAGTCTTCTTTAAGGATAGGCTATCGAAAAAACAAGCACTTGGTTTGGTGATCGGGGTGATTGGGGTAATCATACTGATGAGCGAAAGCTTATTTGGTGGCGGTGAGCCAGGCAAAGGATTGGTCGAAGGTCTATTGCCGATGGGCTACGCGCTATTAGCTTGTGTAGGTTATGCGCTTGGGGCCAACATCACTAAAAACTATCTGTACGAAGTATCGCCAGTCGCTATCACCGCAGGCTCGCTCATTATCGGTAGTATCATTATGCTGCCTGTAGCCTTTAATGAGTTCCCTTATGGTAAAGATATCAGCATAAAGGCATGGGTTTCGGTGATCTGTATTGGTGTGTTTTCAACCGCCATTGCCCTTATTTTTATGAATCAGTTGATTAAAAATATTGGGCCAACGCGTGCCACGAGTATCACGTTAGTCATTCCAATTTTTGCGATTATTTTGGGCTATCTATTGCTTGGCGAGGCGCTAAATATACAAGCCATCATTGGTTCGATTGTGATATTGATCGGCACGTATTTGTCACTAGAGCTGTCAATTAAGAAAATGCTAAAGCCGAAAGACAAGACTCAGACGAACAGTATTTAAGGCTTAGTAAACAGTCTTCGTAGTAAACGAGTACGAAGATTTGTATAGGTGAATATTGTTGTATCTGTTTGTAAATATTGCTTGGAATAATGAAATCTGTTCCCTATAAAGGTAGGCGCTAAACGTAGATTTACTAATGATATTATAAGTTTTTCTAAACAGCATGCGATAATAATTAGTATGATTGATGGTTGCTATAACTAAAGATCATAGATAGCAACAATAACCAATAGGACAGATTATGGCACACGATATTTTATTTGAGCCTGTAAAAATGGGTACACAAACGCTAAAAAACCGCATTATGATGGCCCCACTGACACGTCTGCGTGCCGTTGAGCCAGGCGATGTCCCTATCACATGGGCAGCAGAGTACTACTCGCAGCGTGCAGGGGCGGGCCTTGTCATCACTGAAGCGACGCAAGTATCGTTTCAAGCAAAAGGCTATGCAGGCGCACCAGGGCTACATACTCAAGATCAAGTCACTGCATGGAAAGCCATCGTTGACAATGTCCACGCCAAAGGTGGCAAGATCGTCGTCCAGCTATGGCACACAGGACTTGTCTCACATGAAAGCGTACAACCTGAACGCCGTGCGCCAATTTCAGCCTCAGATGTCGATGTAGGTATCCGTACCTCATTGCGTGATAGTGACAACCAAGCCATTCGCGCGGATGCCACGCCGCCGCGCCCAGCCAGTCTTGATGAGATTCAGCAAGTGGTTACTGACTTTGCGCATGCAACCAAGTGCGCGCAGGAAGCGGGGTTTGATGGTATTGAGATTCATGGCGCGCATGGTTATTTGCTGCATCAGTTTTGGGCCGAGCATACCAATCAGCGTGACGATGAATACGGTGGCAGCCGCGAAAACCGCGCGCGTCTGACCTTGGACGTGATTGATGCATGTGTGGATGCTTGGGATGCAGATCATATTGGTATTCGTATCTCGCCACTGGGCACATTCAACAATGTTGAGGGAGGCTACGAAGAAGACGATAACATTTGGCTGATTGAGCAAATCAATAAGCGTGGTCTAATGTATTTGCATCTGTCAGAGCCAGACTGGGCAGGTGGTACGCCGTATAGCGATGAGTTCCGTCAGCGTGTCCGTGATGCGTTCGATCAGACCATCATCGCGGCGGGTGGCTACGATGCGGACAAAGCTGAGAAGAACATCAAAGCAGGCTATATCGATGCGGTAGCATTCGGTCGTGATTATATTGCCAACCCTGATCTCGCTGAACGTATTCAAGAGGGCGCACCGCTCAACGAGCAGCATCCAGAGAGCTTCTATGGTGGCAGCACGGTTGGCTACACTGATTATCCGTTTATGAATGAAGTGTAAGCAATTATCCATCCGTCAGTATCACTGAATAGGCAGACAAACGCGTTATAAAAAAGCCCTTTGACTATCGATAGTTAGAGGGCTTTTTTTTACGCATTTATTTTGATTAATATCCAAAATTGCCTGTTTGATAATCACGGAAGGTTTGACGCAGTTCTTCTTGGGTGTTCATGACAAAAGGACCATGACCTGCGATAGGTTCACCGATTGGCTCACCGCTTAGCAGTAGCAATTTGATAGGTGTGTCTTCATCGGTAGTTGCAGGGTAGGTCAATTCGATAGTATCAGTAGCAGGTAATGATGAATGTTCAGATTGAGTGCCTACATGATTTCGAATAGGCGCTGAAAATTCAATTAGGCTGCCTGCGCTGACGGCTGTACCGTTGACCAATATTTGACCTTCTTGTACCAGGAGTAGGGTATTGTGCGTTTTCGGTACTTGTAGCGAGGTTGTACCTGCTGTATGTAGCTCAATATCCCAGAGATTGATCTGGGTAAATGTCGTTGCTGCTCCCGCTATCCCATGCCAGTCACCGGCAATAATGGCAGCTTGGCCAATGACAGTTTGCTCGTCGCCATTGTCTATCAGATCAACGATAGGCATATCAGCACGTTTGATAGATTGGTATTTTGGGTCGGTCAGTTTATGGGCGCTTGGCAAGTTGACCCATAACTGCACCATACTAAATATACCACCACGCTGACCGAATGCTTCAGAGTGGAACTCTTCGTGCAGAATGCCGCGACCAGCAGTCATCCACTGTACATCACCTTCTAAAATATCACCGCGCCCACCTGTTGAGTCTGCATGGCTAATCTCACCTGAATAAGCGATGGTTACGGTCTCAAAACCTTTGTGTGGGTGCAGTCCAACACCATGTGGTTGCAGCTTATAATCAGGATTGGGTGAAAAAGTCGTAGGCTTACCGTAGTCAAATAATAAAAAAGGATCAGTATGGCTATAATTAAGGTCTGGATTATCATCTAGATGACTGATCAGAGTTTTTACAAAAAAGCCGTCACCTACCCAGTGCGACTCTTTTTCACCGTGAATGTGTTTAATTGAACGCATGGGTCACCTCATTAGTCTAATTAGAATTACTATCAATAGAAAAGATATTGTTAAGTAATACTACTATGAATATAAGAGTAGATTGTATGAGTTTTTATTACTATTTCATTCCTATTGCTGTCGGCAGCGATTAAGCAAACGTTAAAAACTTATAAGTGTCCATGATTAGACGATCTCACCACTCACAAAACCACTGGCCCATGCCCACTGAAAATTATAACCACCAAGCCAGCCGGTCACATCAAGCACTTCACCGATAAAGTACAAGCCATTTTGCAAGTTGCTTTGCATCGTTTTGGAGGATACTTCATCGGTTGTGACGCCGCCGCGTGTGACCTCAGCGGTACGATAGCCTTCTGTACCAGAGGGCTTGAGCTGCCAGCCATTGAGCGTAGCCCCAAGTTCTGTAAGGCGTTCGTCTTTGATATTGGCAAGTTCTGTATCTTTGATGTCTTCCCACAGATGCGTCTGTAACGCCGCCAATAACTTCTTGGGTAGCGCATTGTCCGTGTTTTCTGCCAATACGGTACGAATAAGCTGGCGCGGGTGTGATTTTTTGCGAGCAAGTAAAAGCTCAGTGACGTCTATTTCAGGCAACAAATTGATACTGATGGTTTCCCCAGTCTGCCAATAGTTGGAGAGCTGTAACATGGCAGGGCCCGAAAGACCGCGATGGGTAAATAGGACGGGCAATTTAAAAGAGATACGCTCATTACTGGCAATAACTGGCAAACTGATACCAGCCAAAGCACGGATAAGCTCGCCTGTTTTGTCAGTGAAGGTAAAGGGTACAAGGCTAGCGTCAGTTGGCACAAGAGTATGCCCGAACTGCTGCGCCAACTCATAGCCGATACCACTTGCTCCCATGGTCGGGATAGATAGTCCACCAGTGGCGATGACTAAAGACTCACAGCTATAGCCTGTTTGCGAAGATTGAGTGCCGTTCGCAATGTCTTTTTTACCAAGCTTTTTACTCGTCGTTAGATAAAAGCGCTCACCGTTATCATGAGCAGCAGTTTTAACGTGATCAATCTGAGCATTAAGCTTTACTTGTACGCCTACAGCCGTGCATTCATCTAGGAGCATAGACAAGATATCTTGTGCCGAGTCGTCACAGAACAGCTGACCGTGTTCGCGTTCATGGTAGGCAATCTTATGCGACTCTACCATGCCGATAAACTCCCAACTTGGGTAACGACTTAGCGCTGATTTGCAGAAGTGGGGATTGGCACCAATAAAGTGCTCAGGCTCTACAAAGTAATTGGTGAAGTTGCAGCGACCACCACCTGACATCAAAATCTTTTTACCAGCTTTATTGGCATGATCCAAAACCAATACGCGGCGACCGCGCCGTCCGGCAGTCAGTGCACAGTACAACCCTGAAGCGCCAGCACCAATAATAACGACATCATAGTGAGTATGGTTTTGTGCATTGCGTTGATTAGTCATTGCGGTCTCGTAAAACGATGGGGTGAAAAAAGTATAACCAGGCCAAGCATTGTTTTTATTAAAAACGCGGCTGACATTTTGTTAAATGAAGCAGTATGTTTAGTGTAGCTATTGTCCATATTTCACTAAAGGTTACAAGGATTAAATGCCCTAAGCCATACGCTGTTACCGTGTGATCACAACCAGCTGTCATTTTAGTACTATCGTTATGATAGCTGCCCCTATAAATAGCATTATACGTACCAGTATAAGTACTAATATAATTATCTAAACATACAGATGTACAGTGAAATTGTTATGTTTGGCTTTTGATGTCTTGCAACCGTCACGCTTATTTGTCAAACTAACGATGAGTGTCACACATTATGGAAGATGACTCTTATCGCTTACATGGGGCGCGTCATAGACGTTTATCCGTGTAGGTCATAATAATTAAAAGGGACCCAACACTATGACTCAGAAATCATTTCCTATCTCAGCCGAGTTTATGGCTGCTGCTAATACCACACCTGATAAGTACCTTACAGATTACCAGCAATCTATCGAATCAGCCGAAGCAATTGATGCTTTTTGGGCGAAGCGTGCTGAGCTAATCGACTGGATAAAAAAACCGACTAAGGTCAGTAACGTCAATTATGACTTAGATGATTTTCACATCAAATGGTTTGAAGATGGTGAGCTAAATATCTCAGTCAACTGTCTCGATCGTCACCTCGAAGAAAACCCATATAAGCCCGCTATTATCTGGGAAGGTGATCACCCTTCATTGCACAAAATTATTTCTTTTAAAGAATTGCACGAAGCTGTCTGCCGCTTAGGTAATTCATTGCGCAAGCTTGGCGTTGTAAAAGGTGACCGCGTAACGCTATATATGCCGATGATACCGGAAGCCATGGTAGCGATGCTGGCATGTACGCGTATCGGTGCGGTACATTCAGTGGTGTTTGGTGGTTTTTCTGCCGAGAGTTTGGGTAATCGCTTGATAGACAGTCGCTCAAAAGTTGTTATTACCGCTGACGAAGGTTTACGCGGCGGTAAGCACACACCGCTTAAAGCCAATGTCGATCACGCACTCGACATGGATGGCACTGAGAGTGTCGAAAAAGTCATCGTCGTTCATCGTACGGGTAACTCTATACCGATGAGTGGCCGCCGTGATGTGTGGTATCACAACTTGGTCGATGGTCAATCAGAGATCTGCGAGCCTGAAGTCATGAACGCCGAAGACCCGCTGTTCTTATTATATACCTCTGGTTCGACAGGTAAGCCAAAAGGTGTAGTGCACACTACAGGTGGCTATATCACCTATGCTATCTCAACGTTCCGTGATGTGTTTGATATTAAAGAAGATGACGTCTACTGGTGTACAGCAGATGTGGGCTGGATTACTGGCCACACGTATTCAACCTATGCACCACTGGCCAATGGCACGACGACGGTAATGTTCGAAGGTGTGCCAGAGCATCCAACATGGGCACGTATCGGTCATATTATCGATAAGCATGACGTGACTATTTTATATACTGCACCGACAGCCATTCGCGCGATGATGAAAGAGGGCGATGCCTTTGTTCGAGAGTCGGATCGTTCTAGTTTGCGTCTGCTAGGGTCAGTCGGTGAGCCGATCAACCCAGAAGCATGGGACTGGTACTACAATGTCGTCGGTGATGGTAAATGTCCTATCGTCGATACATGGTGGCAGACCGAGACTGGTGGTATCTTAATGGCGCCAATACCAGGCACGGTCGATCTCAAACCGGGCGCGGCCATGACACCGCTATATGGGGTAAAACCAGAAGTCGTCGATAGTGATGGTGCGATTTTAGAAGGCCCTGCAGAAGGCAATTTGGTGATTAGTAGCGGCTGGCCAGGGCAGATGCGTACTATCTACAATGACCATCCACGTTTCTTAAAGACCTACTTTAGCGATTATCCGGGTCATTATTTCACGGGTGATGGCGCTCAACGTGATGAAGATGGGCATTACTGGATTACTGGTCGTGTCGACGATGTACTCAACGTGGCAGGGCATCGCTTGGGCACAGCAGAGATTGAAAGCGCTGTGGTTGCGCACCCTGCAACTGCTGAAGCTGCGATTGTCGGTATGCCGCATGAGATACGCGGTACAGGTATTTGTGCATTTATCATTCTAAAGTCAGGTGAAGAAAAAACCGACGATCTAAAAGCAGAATTAAAACGCCATGTGCGTGCCGAGATTGGACCAATTGCGACGTTAGATGCCATCTATATGGTTGATGCACTACCAAAAACGCGCTCAGGAAAAATCATGCGCCGTATCTTGCGTAACCTTGCAGCAGGGCAATATGTGGGACTGGGCGATCTATCTACGCTTGCCGATAGCTCGGTAATTAATGACTTGGTTGAAGAAGTAAAAGCGGGTCGTGGAGAGTAAGTCAGTCTGCTAACGACCCTGTATTGTTAAGGATAGTTATTCAGTACTAGCCATTAATATTCATATATCGAAGTTAAATAAAAGCCATGTTATCGAGAATAGCATGGCTTTTTTACGTAGACGATATTGATATTGGCTCATTTTGAAGGTTCAATAATGCTAACAAGACAACATCGTTACCATTTTAATTGAGGATTAATTGACGAGCCACTCGGTACTTACTAGGCTAGCTAATTAATATAGTAGCGACTCATAAATACTTTATAAGGTCTACTGTCATCATGACTGATCATGCTTCGTGCTCAACTATCCTATCTGCCCCAAAAATCGCCATCATCGGTGGTGGCCTAACGGGTTTGCTCACAGCAACACTATTAGAGCGCGCGTCAAACCAATCAAGCTCGTCATCTAACACCCCGCAAATCACTATCTTTGAAAAATCACGTAGTGTGGGCCGTTTGGCGACTCGCTATCGTAGCGACAGTGAAGCTGGTAAGAACTGGCAATGGTCGTTTGGTGCACAGTTCTTCACCGCCAAAACTGCTGACTTTCAACAGTTTATCGCGCCTTGGTTGGATACTGGATTGCTACAGCCATGGTGTGCCGAAGTGGTCGAGTTAACGCCAGCCAATGATCGTGCCAAGCTGACCGATATCCACAGCAAAGAGCAATGGGATGCGGTGCATGCACGCTATATCAGTACACCGAAAATGACCGGTTGGGGCCGTGAATTAGCCGCCGCGCTTAAGTACACGACCATAGTATTTAAGACCCGTGTCGCACCGCTCGCTCAGTATTTACAGTATCAAAATCAGCAGCAGTCTCAGAACCAAACTTTTAATCAAAACAGCAAGCAAACTGAGCTATTCGACGAAACTGGAGCCAGTCTCGGTTGGTTTGATTGGGTGATCTGCACAGCGCCAAATGGTCAGGCGGTAGAGCTGATGGCAGATAGCGGCTTTAGTCAACACGACAAAATTACTAAACCGCAAATGCAAGCCTGCTATACGCTGATGCTTGGTTGGGATGATGTACAAAAGTTACCTGAAACATTAAAGGGTCAGCTAACACCGCAATGGGATGTCGCTTATTTAAATAGCGCTATTCTCGATAGGGTATTTATTGAACATCAAAAACCGGCTCATGATGAGCTACTACCAAGTGTCACCATTCATGCACGTAATGACTGGTCAGAAGCCCACGTCGATGATGGTATGGAGTCAGTCGAAAAACAATTATTACAGGCGGCAAAACAAGCGTTAAATTGGAATGAAGACAGCGCACCTAGCCAAACAGATTGTCATCGTTGGCGCTATGCCGCTACTATTGTAAATAAGGATGCTGAAGAGCTAGGCATATTAATCGATGCAACCAAGCAATGGATCGTCAGTGGTGACTGGTGTGCAAAAGGTAATATTGAGAGCTGCTATCGAATAGCGCAGCAAACTGTTAAGGCCATCGTGCAAACACAGTAAGGGTAATATCCATGCTCATTATTTTGCATCGTTTAACGATATCTGGATTTAGAAAAACGTAAGCAAAAAAAGGCCCACAGAGGAGGTACTGTGGGCTGAGGAAAACGGGTCATGTATTAGCTACACAGGCCGTGGTCAAGAGTTGTTGTAATTATTGGTGCTCTCTACTGTTATTTATAAGAGTAATAATTATCAATACAATAGGTGGAGATATTTACTTAGCTATTTACATCTACTGATTTAAGTGTACAAGTGTTCTGGTACAGTCGCTATGATAGCGCAATTGAGTGCTGTCTGGCGGTTTTGGTTACAGTATATTACGTTGTAAAAATCCAAAAGACGCAAAGACTGGTATGAAGCACTGATATTTAGAGCAAGTAGCGGAGCTTTATGGTGAAATCATTCATAAAGGCTTCCAATAATTTCAATACCTTATGTCGATAGAAGGTCATCTAGTCAGCCTTGATACCTTTCTTGATATCTTTGATAACTTAATCGCTGCAGAGATGGCATGACGCCTTGTCCGAAAAATGCTAAGCTATCTGCCATTATTATGTTCATATTAAACTGGGTTTGCCATGACTGACAGCACGCATTTGCATACGCAGGAAGAACCGCCAAGTTCGCAAAATACCAAGAGTATTTTTAACTTGCCTAACAACCTTACGATTGCGCGTATCTTGATGATTCCGCTATTCGTCGCGATTGCCTATTGGCCGCCAGCCATGGGTATTGGTATGCCTGCGATTTCAGACAATGTTATTGCGCGCGTTGGTATGAGCGAGTTTAGCGATAGTTTGTTGCGCCATTTATTATTGACTGGCGTCTTTATTATTGCCGCGATTACCGATTGGCTCGATGGCTATTTTGCTCGTAAACTAAATGTCATGTCAGCCTTTGGTCGCTTTTTGGACCCTGTCGCTGATAAATTAATGGTAGCTGTAGCGCTCATCGTCCTTGTACAGTGGCATCCCAATATCATTATGGCGATAGCGGCTATCGTCATTATTTCGCGCGAGATCGCTGTATCAGCGTTACGTGAATGGATGGCGGAACTAGGTAAAAGCACTAGCGTCGCGGTATCTTATGTTGGCAAATTAAAGACCACGTTTCAGATGGTAGCGATTACCGTACTACTGCTTAACTGGCAGTCGCTTGAAACCATCGGTTATGTATTGATGGTCGCCGCTGTAATACTTACCCTATGGTCGATGATGATTTATCTAAAAGCTGCTTGGCCTTATTTAAAGCAAAGCGGATAATTCCATAAAACGAAAATAATCAGCTCAAAACTTAGACAATAAAAAACGCCAGTCGCATTAGCCACTGGCGTTTTTTTTCTACTATTTATGGATTAGATAACTTATAACGTCACAGAGTTATTTTCACCTAAATTGGTTGCTTTCTTGCCGTCCATTACTGCAGCAGTAGTCATCTTAAACATATTAATTACTGAGCTACCGCTTAACCAGTACTCGGTACCATGTGGGACGACTTTGATTAATTGCACATTTGGATCTTCTTTACCTTGCTCATAAAACGCATTGTAAATTGGCGACCATAGTTCATCTAACTTTTCTTGGTCTTCTACCAATTCTGCTTTACCGTTAATTGAGACATAATCTTTTGAGTCTTGACTGACATAGGCCAAGTTTACTTGTGGGTCTTTTTCGATATCTTTGATGGTTTCGGTAGTCTTATCGCCAATGAACCAAATTTCTTTTGCGCCAATGCTTGTCTCGCTAGTCGTCATTGGGCAGGCATGTAAATGGCCTTCGTGAGTACGAGTGGTCATCATGGCAAATTTCACTTCTTTTACCAGCTCTTGTACTTTATCGATATGGTCTTGTCTACTCATAATAAATTTCCTTTTTTATAGTGTTTTAATTGAGCTTATATAGCATTGTTTTAATTAGCCGAATTGAACAGTTGATTATTTATAGTAATTTTTCTTTAGGCTAGATATGTCTAACCATTAAATAAATCTAAAAGTTAAACGTCATCGTCGCCTTAACAACTGAGACTAGAATACCGAGTTGTCACCCTACATTTATATAGGTTCCCAGTAATGCGATGTGAGTGTTTGTAAGGAATATGAAGGTTAGGTAAAAATTGTGACAGCGTAGGTTTGAGTGTTCTATTTTTCAATAGGTTAGTCAAAAATGGCTAGAAAATTCACTTTTGTAGTTTGTCGATTCGCAAATAACAAGTCGCGATAGAACGCAACTTATCGGCAATTTATCTTGGTTTAGACCTGCTTATTACAGGTCTTCTTGTTATAATACCCAGACCATTTACTTAGCATGGCAGAGATGCCTTGATCTTACGGATTATGCCTTTATGATGACCATCGCCGGACAACCGTTTCTTACCGATTTTCAGACGCAGCAACTCATCAGTCAGTTTCAGCAAAAAACCGAGCTAAATGTCAGTCAAATAAGTACACAGCAAGTGTATGTGCTATCACGAGAGCTATCTGGTGATGAACATAAAAAAGCGCTAGATTTACTAGCGGTTGACCAGTCAGCAACGCTAAATTCGCCGCAAGACAACCAACTACAAGTCATCGTTGGGCCACGTTTTGGTACGATATCGCCATGGGCAAGTAAAGCGACAGATATCTTTAATAACTGTGAAATCGAGATCAACCGCGTTGAGCGTGTCGTTGTTTATACGTTAACCCTCGATGAAAAAATAGACGGTGACGCAGGCGAAAAACTACCAGTAGACGCTGAGCAATTGTTGTTTGACCGTATGACGCAGAGCTTGGTTTATGACTTGAGCGATGTCAGCAAATTGTTTGACGATCAAGCGCCAGCATCATTGAATCATATCGACGTGATCGGACAAGGTCAGGCAGCGCTAGAGTCTGCCAATACAGAGTTCGGCTTTGCGTTATCAAGTGAAGACATTGATTATTTAATGAATGCCTATGTCAATGAGCTAAAGCGTAATCCAACGGACGTTGAGCTGATGATGTTTGCACAGGCCAACTCAGAGCATTGCCGTCATAAGATCTTCAATGCCCAATGGACAGTCGATGGTGAAGTGCAGCCAAAGTCACTGTTCCAAATGATTAAAAACACGTACCAGTCGAACCCACAAGGTATCTTGTCAGCGTATAAAGACAACGCTGCTGTGATGGCAGGGTCTGATGGCATGCGTTTTTATCCTATCCCAACCGACGCGATGGATGCCAACTCAATCCATCCTTACGACTTTCATCAAGAGAACATCGATATCTTAATGAAAGTTGAGACGCATAACCATCCAACGGCAATTGCCCCGTATTCGGGTGCGGCAACAGGTGCTGGCGGTGAGATTCGTGACGAAGGCGCAACTGGTCGCGGCGGCAAGCCAAAAGCGGGTCTAACAGGGTTCCATGTGTCACATTTGCATATCCCAGAGCTTAGCGAAAAGTGGGAGCAGTCAGGTCAATTGAGCACACAGGATTATGGCACGCCAGATCGTATGGCAACCAGCCTTGAGATCATGACCGAAGCGCCACTAGGCAGTGCCAATTTTTCAAACGAATTTGGTCGTCCAAATCTGTGCGGTTACTTCCGTAGTTTTCAGCTAGATACCTCTGTGGCAAAAGACGGTAGCGAGATGCGCGGCTATCACAAGCCAATCATGTTGGCAGGTGGTTACGGCAATATCAAACGCAACCTGATTGAAAAAAATGCAATCAAAAAAGGTGATTTGCTCATCGTCCTTGGTGGCCCTGCGATGCAAATCGGTCTGGGCGGCGGTGCCGCATCGTCGGTCGATAGTGGTGACCTTGATGAAGGTTTGGATTTTGCCTCAGTTCAGCGCGATAACGCTGAGATGGAGCGTCGTTGCCAAGAAGTCCTTGATCGCTGTTGGGCACTAGCGGGTGATGATGTCGATGTAAGCAATAACAGTAAAGACGGCAACCCAATTGTCTCACTACATGATGTTGGGGCAGGTGGTCTGTCTAACGCGATGCCAGAACTGGTCAATGACCATGAAATGGGCGCGCATCTAAACTTGCGTAAGATTCCATCATTAGAAGCTGGCATGTCGCCAATGGCCATCTGGTCAAACGAAGCGCAAGAGCGTTATGTCCTCGCGATTCGCCCAGAGAGCAAAGATCAGTTCGATGCCATCTGTGCCCGTGAGCGCTGCCCGTATGCCATCTTGGGCGAGGCGATGGATATCCGTCAGCTAATCGTTGATGATGAGCTATTAACTGAGCAACCAGTCGATATGCCGATGCAAGTACTGCTCGGCGGTACACCGAAAATGCAACGCAGCTTTGAGCGTACCGAGAGCACGTTACCAGCATTAGAGCTTGGTGATGTGAATCTAGCTGAGTCAATCACCGATGTATTGCGTCACCCAACTGTCGCTAGCAAATCATTCTTGATTAGCATTGGTGATCGTTCTATCACTGGTATGGTCGTGCGTGATCAGTATGTGGGTCGCTATCAAGTGCCTGTATCAGATTGTGCGGTGACCGCTTCTGGCTTGGTGGCGCTAGATGGTCAGCCAATGACTGGCGAAGCCATGAGTGTCGGCGAGCGTACGCCTGTTGCGCTTATCAGTCCAAAAGCTTCTGCGCGTCTAGCAGTCGGTGAAGCAATTACTAACATCGCTGGTGTGAGTATCGCTCAATTGTCTGATATCACCATGTCGGCGAACTGGATGGCTGCGTGTGGTGATGACGTAGAAGATGCTGCATTGTTCGACGCGGTACATGCCGTTGGCGAAGAGCTATGCCCAGCACTCGGTATCGCTATCCCAGTTGGTAAAGACTCGCTATCGATGCGTGCTAACTGGACTGATAACGAGAGTGGTGAAAATCAAGATAAGTCCGTTGTGTCGCCAATGAGCTTGGTCGTGACGGCATTTGCCCCTGTCGTTGACGTCGCAAAAACGCTAACCCCTGAGCTGATCAATGGCGACAGCGCGTTCTACCGTATTGACTTGTCTAAAGGCAAGCTACGTCTAGGCGGTTCAATTCTTGCGCAAACGCTGAGCCAATTGGGTAATGAGTGCCCAGATTTAGCGCAGCCAAGCGATTTGGTCGACTTCTTTAACTTTATCCAAGCAGGCAATGAGCAAGGCGTCATCAGCGCCTATCACGATATCGGTGATGGTGGTCTACTAGCGACCATCGCTGAGATGCAGTTCACCAGCCGTCAAGGTATCAAGCTGTCATTGACCGATGATAACTTACTCGGTCAGCTGTTCAGTGAAGAGCTGGGTGCCGTCATCCAAGTATTACCAGAAAACGTCGCTGCTCTCATGCAATTGGCAGAAGAGTTTAACGTTGCTGATATGCTCAGCCTCGTGGGTCAAAGCTCGGAAGAAGATAGCCTACTTATCCAAACGCCAACGCTCATGGGTGCCGACACTTTACGCTTTAGCCGTACCGAATTACAGCAAGCGTGGACTCAGGTCAGCTATCAAATCGCGCGCCGCCGTGACAATCCAGCGTGCGTACAGCAAGAGTATGACTTGATTGCTGATGCGAGCCATAAAGGTCTGATCGCTGCGCCAAACTTTGATCTCAATCAAAAGGTTGAAGAGCCGTATGTAAACAGTCGCGCTGATTCTGATAACAGCAGACCAAGAGTCGCTATCTTGCGTGAGCAAGGCGTCAATGGTCAGACAGAGATGGCAGCAGGCTTTACCCAAGCTGGCTTTGAAGCTGTCGATGTACACATGAGTGATCTACTCAGTGGCCGTATCAATCTACGTGATTTTGACGGACTGGTCGCTTGTGGTGGCTTTAGTTATGGTGATGTACTGGGCGCAGGCTCTGGCTGGGCGAACTCCATCTTGTTCCATGACGAGCTACGCATGCAGTTTGTCCGCTTCTTCGCCCGTCCAGATACCTTCTCACTAGGTGTTTGTAACGGTTGTCAGATGATGGCTCAGTTAAAAGACCTTATCCCAGGTGCAGAAAACTTCCCACGTTTCGTCGCGAACAAATCAGCTCGATTTGAAGCGCGTACGGTCAACGTAAAAGTCGAGCGTACCAAGTCGATCCTGTTCAAAGGCATGCAAGACAGTATCTTGCCAATCGCTGTGGCGCATGGTGAAGGTTATGCCACGCTAGACAACAACGAAATCGACGGTATGGCAAAACACGGTCAGCTGGCGATGCGTTATGTCGACAGCCAAGGTCATCCAACTGAGACGTATCCGCTCAATCCAAATGGTTCGCTCGGCGGTGTCACGGGTCTATGTAGCACTGATGGTCGCGTCACTATCATGATGCCGCATCCTGAGCGTAACCTAAAAGCTTATAACCACAGCTGGAAACCAGAAGAGTGGGACGAAGACGGCGCGTGGATGCGTATGTTCCGCAACGCTCGTGCTTGGTTGCGCTAGTCGCTACTCAGACCTCTAGTAATTGCTTATAGTTTGAGATAGCTGTTGTTTAAAATAAAAGGTGGGCTTAGGCTCACCTTTTTTGTGTTTAAGATTTGAGTGTTTGGAAATAAAGGCTAGCGTTTATATCGTGTTTTCACGGGTACAAGTAATGACACCCATGCTAAAATTCCAGTCAATAAAGATTAGCATTAAGCAAAATAAGGAAGAATAAAATGTCAGGAATTACAGATATCAATGAGCTATTGAGTTCGATGCAGCCAGCACTGGTTGATGAATTATTCGTGTTTTGTACCGTAAAAGGTCAATTGGCTGAATACGTAAACCTAGCGCCAATAGCGACGTTTATAGAGTCAGAAGGGCTGACTCTGGTGTTAACAAAAGACAAAGCTGACGAAGCAGGTTTACAGTATGAAGGCGTGTTTCAGCAAATCACTCTGACGGTGCATTCAAGCCTAGAAGCGGTAGGTCTAACCGCAGCAATAGCAACCAAACTGACCTCAAAAGGTATCAGTGCCAATGTGATCGCTGCCTATTATCATGACCATATATTTGTGTCGGATGATAAGGCGGAGCAGGCGATATCTGCGTTAAAAGAGCTGAGTAAGATATAACGTTTTTAAAAATGATCAGGTAAATAGTAAAAGAGAAGGTATGAGACAATACATAGCTTTCGTAACTGAAATAGTTAAGAAATCCCTCTAAAAATGAAAGCTAATATGTTTTTACCGAACTATGTATATTTCAAAATTTTTTAGCCTCAGCAATCAACTCATGAATCTTATCACTTTCTAATACCCAAAAAAAACGGCACTGAAATCAGCGCCGTTTTATAAGTCGTGATAATTTAAAGGCTAACCACAACTCCTTAAATGCTGAATCACAAACATCAATCCCAGCTTAAAATTACCTTACCGCATTGCCCGCTTTCCATGATATCAAAGCCTTCTTGAAAATCATCAATATGCATGCGATGGGTAATGATAGGTGACAAATCAATACCGCTGATCAGCATTTGCTCCATCTGATACCACGTCTCCCACATCTCACGCCCATAAATGCCTTTTAGGGTTAACGCCTTAAAGATAATCTTGCTCCAATCCACCGTGGTGGTGTTAGGTAAAATACCCAAGAGCGCAATTTTAGAGCCGTTATACATATTGCTAATCATCGAATCAAAGGCCTGAGGCGAGCCTGACATCTCAAGCCCAATATCAAAGCCGTGCATTTTTAACTCAGCAATGGCACCTTTGATGGTTTCACCTTTGGCTGGGTTGATGGTCATCGTCGCGCCCATTTTTTTGGCAAGCTCTAGGCGATAATCACTGATATCACTGACCACGATATTACGTGCTCCGGCAAATCGGCAAATCGCTGTTGCCATAGAACCAATCAGTCCTGCACCCGTGATTAGCACATCCTCACCAAGCACAGGAAATGAAAGGGCAGTATGAGTGGCGTTGCCAAAGGGATCCATAATGGCGGCCATCTCATCGCTGATACGCTCATCGAGTTTGATGACATTATCGGCAGGTATCACCAAATATTCGGCAAACGCGCCATCGCGATTTACGCCCACGCCTATAGTATTCTCGCACACATGGAGCTTGCCACGGCGGCAGTTGCGACAATGCCCACAAGCGATATGTCCTTCGCCAGTGACTCGGTCGCCCACTTCAAAGTGCTTTACACCATCGCCCATTTCGCTAATGATACCGACGTATTCGTGCCCGATGATCATCGGCGTCTTGATGGTTCTTTCTGACCACTCATCCCACTTATAAATGTGCAAGTCTGTACCACAAATGGCGGTTTTTTTAATTTTTATTTTAACGTCATTGATGCCAACCGTAGGTTCTGGCATGTCTTGCATCCAAATGCCTTTTTTGGCATGGGTTTTAACCAGTGCTTTCATACTTTTCTCTTATTTAACGGTGTTGTACTTAATGGTTGAATCTAGCGAGTGAATACCGAACAAATACCGAATGACGCTTAATCAATCACTTTCATTTGCTTGGCGACTTTGATAAAGGCGGCGATACACTGGTCGAGCTGCTCGCGAGTATGGGCGGCAGAGAGCTGGACACGAATGCGAGCCTCGTCTTTGGGTACGACAGGGTAAAAGAAGCCAATCACATAAATGCCCTCGCTAAGCAGTTCATCTGCCATTTGCTGGGAGACATTGGCGTCATAGAGCATCACAGCACAAATGGCCGATTCGGTAGGTTTGATATCGAAGCCTGCATCTTGCATTTGCTTCACAAAATAGGCGGTATTTTCATGCAATTTATCTTGTAGAGTATTATCTTGCGAGAGCATTTCAAACGCTTTTACCCCAGCGGCAGCCACCATAGGAGGAATAGAATTTGAAAACAGATATGGGCGTGAGCGTTGACGCAGCATCTCAACGATTTCTTTTTTACCTGTGGTAAAGCCGCCAATAGCACCACCAAATGCCTTGCCCAAAGTGCCAGTGATCAGCTCAATATCACCACGCAGATTAAACAATTCAGTCACGCCGCCACCAGTGCGACCGACCACGCCTGCTGAATGCGACTCGTCAATCATGACCATGGCATCGTATTTTTGTGCCAACGCATAAATCTCATCCATTGGCGCCACGTTACCATCCATCGAAAACACACCATCGGTGACAATCAAACGAAAACGTTGTGCTTGCGCCGCTTGCAATTGCGTCTCTAAATCTTGCATATCTGCATTGGCATAGCGATAACGTGCGGCTTTACACAGGCGTACACCATCGATGATTGAAGCATGATTTAACGAATCAGAAATAATGGCATCCTCAGCAGTTAGCAGTGGTTCAAAGGCACCGCCATTGGCATCGAAACAGGCCGCATAAAGAATCGTATCTTCGGTATTAAAAAACTTAGAGATCGCTGCTTCTAATTGCTTATGCAGATCTTGCGTACCACAGATAAAACGCACCGATGACATGCCATAACCTGAGTTTTCAATGGCCCCAATAGCCGCCTTTTTAATCTCAGGATGGTCAGACAGTCCAAGGTAATTATTGGCACAGAAGTTAAGCATCTCACGGCCATCGGCGATCTTGATGAGCGCATCTTGCGGAGAGGTAATAACGCGCTCGTTTTTATACAGCCCTGCCTCGCGTATATCGCTGACTTCTTGCTGTAGGTGTTTTTGAAAGACTTGATACATAAATATTCCTTTTTTAGTATTATTGGTGTTTGTTTGATAATAAAGATATTGGTAATAGAGCTAGGATATCGAATCTGCGCAGCATCTTAGCCATCATTAAAATCAACGATAAAACCAAAGATGCGGGAAGCCAATGAGATGGTGCGAGCAGTGATACTATCTATAACCTTGTGAGCGGTGATTTTATCATTAGCCTATCGCAATAAATAGCCTAAATAGTCGGTAGATAGGCCTTCTTTTATAAAGTGATATAGTGCTGTTTAGTTGTAGTGTTGATCTCATAGCGGCTTAGCTATGTCTCAAAACATAAGACATCAACTTGCGCATTTTTATAATATTGATCTTTAACTATCGTCTATCCAGTTAGTCATCTTTGGGACGCTTCTGAGCCTCAGCGATCAACTCATGAATCTTGGCACTTTCCTTTAGCACACAAGCATCATAGGCAGAGAGCGGCTCAGGTTCTTGTTCCTCTTTCTTTTCCTGCTCTTGCTTGGCTTTTTCTTCTAGATACTGTTGCAGATCGTCTTGCTCATCTTTTTGAGAATTATTCATGACTTATGTCTCCTGATAGTCTGTATTCTTCAATAAAAATCATCCCGACCAGCATACTTTTTATTTAGTGCCTGCAATATCGCATAGGTCTCGCTATCCATATTCCCCGTTGGTTGCTGCGCTCTAAAGTGCAGCTGAAACGCATAGACGACATCGCGACTGGCCTTGTCCCACGTATCGGTATCGTTGATTTGATAGCCATATTTGCGAAACGCTTGCTTGATCTCAGGTATCGTGGCCGATGCAAATCCATCTTGGTTCATAAAGAACTGCTTATCAAACTCATCATACCAAGCGCCGATACCGTAATCGAAATATAGCCGCTCCCACGGGAACTTTGCACCGGGGTCTATCTTGCGCGAGGGTGCCATATCGGAGTGACCGATGATATTCTTTGGTGAGATGTCATAGCGCGTGGCGATATCCTGCACCAGTTGTGCGACTTTTTTAATCTGCAATTCATCAAATGCCACATAATGCTCATAAGGATGATAATCAAGCGTGCCATTTTTTAGTGCGTCTCGATATTCAGGCTTGATGCCACTATTGACGATCTCGATACCGATAGAGGTATCGTTTAATATCGTCCGTCCTGCAAAGCCGCCATCACCTGCATGCCATGCGCGCTCGCTCTCTGGCACTAAGTTATAGATTTTATTGTCGTCGTTGTCTAATACTAGATAGTGCGCGCTCACATTGCCCGTGGTCAATGTCTTTATCGAGCGCTCATTATCAGAGACCGTATAGTGCAGGACGATGGTTTTAATGCGCTCGCTTTTGCCAGTCGCTTGGTAGCTATCGCTGTCGATGACATAACGCGGCGCTGACGTTGTTACGCAGCCAACGAGCAATAGCATGGAGCATGATACTAGTACTGATGCCAATGCCATCGAGGAAATATTTTTTGCCATGAAATGCTCTATATAGGAAGAGTTGCGGTTATAGCTTCGTTTGCGTTTGATGTTTATTGTGCACAACTAGCAAATGCTATTTATGTTCAATTAACATTAGGATTGACTGCGATTTTTTTATAACCAATTGCCCCAAGCAGAATAAAGAATCCCAGCAAGACATAAGCATTGAATGACAGCGCCGCTGGTGAAAATGGTAGTAGCAATAGCGATATAAAGACCACACTGATTAATACAGAGAGATAATTTAGCAAGCCTGCCTGTTTCTTTTTTCGCTCATTGATGAGGTCGGCGGTCGTGACATAAGCAAAGCCAACGGTGATGCCCAAGGACGCCATTGTCACGATATCGAGTAGATAATTTCTACCTAGCCAAGGAGAGAGTAGGCACACCAAACATATCAATATAACGGTCTTTTGCTTACTAAATTGGTTGTGTTTATCCGTAAATACACTGGGCAATAATGACGTATCGCCCATAGACTCTAAGAGCTTAACCGATGACAATATAAAGCCATTGATACCGCTCATTATCGAGCCAATCATAGCGATCGATAGCAGCCAAATGCCGATGCTACCAATCCGATTGTCTATGCCTTCACCTGTCGCCCAATGGCTGTCTTTAATCGCTTGATAGTCAAAGCTCATGTTTAGCGCGGTAAAGTAGTTGATTAAAAAGTAAAACAACACACCAGCGATGAGTGAAACTAGGATAATACTTTTGGTCTTGGTTTTTGAATCACTAATCGCTTTTGAAATCTGCGGTGTGGTCTCAAAACCAACATACGCCCACGGCATAACGGCCAAGATAGGTAACCATGCCAGACTGGTAATAGAGCCGCTAGACATATCAGTTGGCAAAAATGCTTGGTTCGTTGGTGTCATCCAAAGTGAGGCAAAAAACAGCGCGGTGACTGATAGAATCATAAAGAGGGCGATATAGAGTTGGATTTTTGCGCCGACTCGTACACCTTTTAGATTGATATAACTGAATAAAATAATAGCCGCGCTGCATAAGAACACTTCACTGGCGTAGACTTCCCAACCAGCAATCGTATACAGATAGCCTAATTGTAAGCCGCTAGGTAACAGATAGCGCAGTAGCAAAGCGACGGCTGATATATTGAGCGCGATAATAGAGATATAGCCTATCGTGACGCCCCAACCATAGATATAGGCATGCTTGCGATTGATGTATTTTTCAATCCAATAGATACCGCCTGACTCGTTTTCTGGCGTTTGAGTCAGCAAATTAATATAGGCACGCGCAACCATATAGATGGCTAAAGTACCGATAATAATAGCAACAGAAGAGCCTAATAGCTGTGACTGTGGCAAAAACAAATCGCCTGGCATGACATAAGCGCCCCAGCCGATGATCGCACCAACGCTAATCGCTATCGCTTGTAGGTAGCTGATACTTCCTGTCTGTTCACTCATGGAGTGCTCCTTCACGATCAAAGATGTAGAAGGAGAGAGTGTTTATTATGGAACTGACATAGAACATGAAAAACCTTGTGACGCCATTACGCAGGGTAGTGGCTATCTTTTATAAATAGAAAAGTCATATTAAAGGTTTTTGTTGAGTGTTACCTTTTCAATCCTGTTGGATTTTTTTAGCCAGAACCTTTTTCCAACTGTCCTCTAAACAGTCAATCGCGAGCCACGGTTCAATAGTATCTGCATCATATTTCTCTTTAGAATTGGCCAATTGCCATAACGTCTTTAATGTCGCAAACGGATAAGGGCGCTCAATCAAATATACGGGTAAATCAGCTTCTATAATGCCATCACGGACGACTTGGAAATACCAGCCAGAGATACCTTGCTTGCTGACCCATGCCGCGATATTTGGTACTTTGGTAAATTGGCCAATTTGGTCGTTGATTTTGTAGCAGGGGCGTCGCGGTTGGACGATACGTAACTGAACGCTAGCATCATCATTACTAATGTCTTGACCGTTTCCAGAATGCCCACCATATTGAAAAACATCGCCAATACAAACCATAGATTCGGTCATTTCAGGCAGACCATTGATAGCTTCAGTCGTAAGGTTTTCTCCTAGCGTACCGACGCGAACCTTTAAACTGAATTCTGCATTGATTCTTTCATATGTTGCAGGCGCTAGCTGATGCACGGCTTTGAGTGGGCCACCATGATGCTTGCGGTCAGCCTGTTCATCAGTGGTTAAGCCCATAAAGTTGACGGCGACAGGAGATTTGATAGGTGCTTTATCAATGGCGCTCATTTCTTCACGGGCGAATGGCATAGATTTGCCAGCGCGGACACAAGTGAGGGTAGCGATATGTAGGGGCAAGTCTTGGTTAAAGTCTGTTGAAGTTTGCCCAGGTGATAACGTGTTCGATTCTGCGCTCATAAAGTTTCCTAATAAGTAGAATGAATAGGCGAAGGCGGCTTAATTTTAGTGGTCAATAAATACTAATATGAAATGAGCTTATCTGTACTCAATGATGTATCTGATTATACTGGTTCATCACCATAAAATTTACATAAAAAAAGACCAGAATAAGTATTCTGGTCTTTTTGATGGAGCGTTTCTTAATCTTGAACGAATATCGTCACTGACAAGCTTATTTGTTTTTGTTACGACGACCCGCAGTTTTCTTTTCGCGAGGGGTAGCAACTAGCTCAGCCAACTGCTCAGGTGATGACCATAGGCCTTCTAAGTCATAAAACTCACGTGCTTGCGGCGTCATCATGTGGACGACAACTGCGCCCAAATCAATCAACGTCCAGTCAGAGTCGATGCCACCTTCACGGCCAAGTGGCATAAAACCAGCTTGCTTAGCTTCAGCGCCGACGCTATCAGCCATCGCACGTACATGACGCTTTGAGGTACCATCAGCGATGATGATGCGCTCTGTTACGTCAGTCAACTCTTCTACATTCATTACAGTGATGTTCTTTGCTTTCATATCATCTAGAGCGCTTTGTACTAGGGTCAAGCATTCTGTTAGGCGTTCTGCAGTCATGGTGTTGGTCATAAATTTTAATCTCTTGAATCGTAAATATGTAAAATAAAGGGGTAAAACGTCAATTTGTCTTATCCGACTGATCATATGTTGTCAGTCACGCATAGAGACAGGATAGGCAAAATGACATAGATAAGGCGATTTTAACGGAATTGAGCAGCAGAATATAGCTGATGGGCGATAATATATTGATAAACAGCAGGATTTAGCCATTTAGCTAATGGATTAGATTCAGTATTGCTAATGATATCATTTATTGATGCTATAGATGCGATTTGCCGTTGAGCGACTGGCATTTTATTTGTTAGATCGTCTAGTTTCTGTAGTTGTTCACGTATTTGTGTGCTTGATACCGCAGTAATAGGTCGCGCATCTATATAAATGCGTCCTTGATTCGCGTTTTTCAAGTCAGAGCTGTTTAAGTCAGTGCTAGTCGGATCAGTGTTATTTGGATTAGTACTATTTGAGTTTAAGCTATCTGACGAGCGCTGAATGGTTGGAGTTAACAGCTCGATAGGTGAGTCTGTTATATGAGGTTGCAACGACAACGGCAATTGCGATTGTAGAGTAGCAATATCTTCCGTAGTCGCTGTATTATTTTTAGAAGAGATAGTGCGGTCAGTAAATTTTTCGCTAATACCATCACTCACATCGGTACTGCTCTGACGATTAAACACCCATAAATTGACATGGTCAGTGAGACGCAAGCCATCTTTCCATTTATCTAAACTATGGGCGCTGTCCATACCCATGATAAATATCAAACTGTCATTAGGATATTGTTGTCTTAATGTGCGTACACTGTCGATCGTATAGACAGGCGGCGCTTGCCACAGCTCCAGCTCATTAATCTGTATCGGTGTATTCTCTGTCGCCAGCTTTAACATCGCCAAGCGATGATTAGGGTCTGTACTTTGGGTCTTAAATGGCGAGCGCGCATTGGGTAATAAAGACACATGCAGCGTGCGCTGTAGCTGCGTTGCAATTGGTAGTAGGTGTTGATAGACCGACATCGCTACTTCTAGATGTCCATTATGTACGGGATCGAACGAGCCACCAAGGTAGGCACGAATGGCAGGTGGAGGTGTTTTTTCTTGTGGGCTGTTGCTCGTATTTGGCATAAATAAATGTGTAAAAGTAGATAGGGCGCACGTAAACTTTCATGCACCTTGCTCTTTTACTGTCTGGCCTTTTTAGGTTAAATGATTTGATGATAGCGCTATTGTAGAGGGCAGACGAGCATCTGTCACCATTGTCTGTCACCAAAGCACCAATAAAAAGCCGACCATCATAATGATAGTCGGCTTTGTATAGAACTTTAATTAGCGAGCCTTACAGCGATTAAATCAAATCGCTATACGCTTGGATAGCAGTTAACGCGATGGTATAGACGATATCGTCGACCAAGGCACCGCGTGATAAATCATTCACGGGTTTATTCAAGCCCTGTAGCATAGGGCCAACACTGACGACGTTGGCACTACGCTGTACCGCTTTATACGTCGTGTTACCAGTATTGAGGTCAGGGAAGATAAAGACGTTGGCTTGTCCAGCGACGGGTGAGTCAGGCGCTTTTTGCTTACCGACGCTCATGACAGACGCCGCATCATACTGTAGTGGGCCGTCGACCTTGAGGTCTGGTGCGCGCTCGCGAACGATTTGTGTGGCACGGGCGACTTTTTCGACATCTGCGCCTGCGCCTGATGAGCCAGTAGAATAGCTGATCATTGCAACTTTTGGATCGATACCAAAGGCAGCAGCAGACTGTGCTGATTGAATGGCAATCTCTGCAAGCTCTTCAGCGTTAGGATCTGGGTTGATCGCACAGTCACCATAGACGACCACTTGCTCAGGTAGCAGCATAAAGAATACTGACGACACGAGTGAGTACTGCGGCGCGGTCTTGATCAACTGGAATGCTGGGCGTACCGTATTGGCAGTGGTATGAATCGCACCTGAGACCAGACCATCTACTTCGTCTAGTTGGAGCATAATAGTACCTAAATAGACCGTATCTTTTAGGTATTCAGCAGCGACTTCTGCAGTGGTTTTGCCTTTACGGCGCTCTACGACAGCGGCGATATATTTGCTCATATCGAGGTTATCAGGATCGATAATTTCCAACCCTTCAGGTAGTGTTAGATCACGGTTTTTGGCCACTTGCTCAACGTCACTACGCTTAGCAAGTAGTACGCAGTTGGCGATACCGCGACTCTGACAGATACAGGCCGCTTCGACCGTACGTGGTTCTGCGCCTTCTGGCAATACAATACGTTTCTTAGCGTGTTGTGATTTTTTGACCAATTGATGGCGAAATGCTGATGGCGACAGACGCGGTTCATGATTGCGGCTGAAGTATTCTTTAATCCAGCTCAGATCCAAATGCGCCGCCACATAACGAGCCACTTCATCAGCACGTTCTGTATCATCACTTGGAATCTCAGAACTCATATGCATGAGACTCTGTACCGTCTCGTAGCTGTCGCTTTCGACACTCATGACTGGTATGCCAGTTTTGAGTGCTGATTGCCAAAGCTCAGCAACTGTATCGCTTGGGGTGATGCCACCTGTTAACACTAGACCTGCCAATGGAATCCCATTGATACAGGCCAATCCAGCAGCCAACAGCAAGTCATCACGGTCGCCGGGCACGACCATTAACGTACCACGCTTAAAGACTTCGTTGACGCGCGCCACTGAACGAGCAGTTAGACTAATACGATTGATACGACGTGTCTTTGCTTCGCCAACATTTAGCCAAGTCGCATCAAGCTCCGTTGCGATATCCCACGTGCGTGGCACAGATAGGGAATCACTAAAAGGCACTACCCCGATAAGACGGAATACTTCGGTATTAAACGAAGGCGATAGACGCTGAACCTCTTGCAGGAAGTTCGGATCTAAGCTGACAACGGCCTCACCCGGCGCGACAGGTTGATTATCAAAGGTGTTCGGTACGTCTTGTACTCGCATCAATATCACGCCTAGCGTCCGTGAATCAATGACCCCGCCAAACTCACGGGCATGGACATCCAGTTTGTCTGCTAAATAGGCAGGCTTACTGATATCAGCGGTACTGACAAATATAATCTTGGCGTCTAGCGCGTGAGCAAGTGCACGGTTAATTTGTGAAGCATAAGAGGTCTCAGTAGTTGGCACCAGACCTTCACAGATAATCACGTCATGACCATCATCGATCGTATGGAAATTGGCAATCACTTCTTCCATCAAGTCATCGAGATTGTCATCGCCTAGCATACGCTCAACGTGTTGACGGCTGATAGAGTCAGGCGGATTTAGGCCAAATGCGTGCATGGTCAATGCGCTTGAGCTGTCTAAACTGTGTTGTTTGTCTAGCGTATCATCTTGCAAAAACGGCTTCATAAAGCCCGCTTTGATACCGTTGTAATCAAAGGCACGGATTAGCCCTAGCGCGGCTGATGTCACACCGATACCGCGACTAATGGGAACAAGTAAAATGGTTTGCATAATGTGTCCTACAATTTATTTTATTTTAGACGTCGAGTCATTTTGAGCAGCATGAGAAACGCAGTATAAAAATGCCAAGCGCTTTATCTTGTTCGTTCTCAGCTTTTTATAAGCGTCTCGCAAGATAAGCGCTAGGCATTATAATCAATCGTCTTATACTAATTTCAATGCTTGACGAGTCTCTTGAGCGATACGGTATTCTTCATCTGTAGGAATGACCCACAGCTCGACACTGCTACCTTCTGCTTGGAAGCTGCCTTCTTGGCCACCATACAATCCAGCGTTCTTTTCAGCGTCCATTTTGATACCGAAATGACGCATGACGGCTAAAATGCTTGCGCGCGTGGTGACAGAGTTTTCGCCGATACCACCTGTGAATACAATACCGGTGAATTCAGGCAGTGCACAGCTTAAGCTGGCGAGGTATTTACCAGCACGGTAGCAGAACATCTCGATGGCGAGCTGCGCATCTTTATGACCTTCGCTCGCAGCTTGCTCAATAGTACGCAAATCATTTGATAGACCAGAGATACCAAGCAGACCACTTTCACTATTTAGCATCTTATCCGTCTCTTCTAGACTAATACCGAGCTGACGTTTCAGATGCATATGTAAGCTTGGATCGACATCGCCGCTACGTGTGCCCATCATCAGTCCCTCAAGCGGGGTCAGACCCATGCTGGTATCGAGACTTTTTCCATCATATACGGCAGTTGCTGAGCAACCATTGCCTAGATGCGCGGTAATCCAACCATGAGGACCTTTCGCTTCAGTGATTTTGCTAGAACGTTCTGAGACATAAGCATGAGACGTACCATGGAAGCCATAACGACGGATTTTGTGCTCTTCGTATAGATATTTTGGCAACGCATAGCGAAAGGCAACGGGTGGCATGGTTTGGTGAAAGGCGGTATCAAATACCACAACTTGTGGAATGTCAGGGTAAATAGCTTGAACCGCTTCAATACCCAAAGCATTGGCAGGGTTATGTAGTGGAGCCAATATCTTTAGACGTTTCACTTCCTCTAACGCATGCTGATCAACGCGAACGGCTTGAGAGTATTCACGGCCGCCATGTACCACACGGTGCCCGACTGCGATGAAATGATATTGCTCTAATAGCTCTAGGATTTTTTGCAGGGCAAGTTTGTGACTACCACCAGGGATAGAAATCTCTAACTTATCGCCATTTAGCGTGGTGTGTTTGATACGGGCTGTATCGAGACCTAAGTTTTCAGCAAGACCGGTGATACGAGTAGAATTGTCATCGCTAATCAACGCGTATTTGATAGAAGACGAACCGCAGTTGAGGACTAAAGTGGGGCTGGTTAGGGTTGATGTTTCACTGTTCTTATCATCAAAAGTGGTACTTAGGTTGGCGCTCATACTCTATCCTTAGATTGGTTTTTATAAAGGGCAAATTAATTATATCGTTCGTTCGATACAAAAAAGACGTCTATTGCCACGTCCTGTTTTATTATCATCAAATGCTACATCGCTGATATCTCAGTGCTGTAGTAAAGGTCACTGAGATGTGATGTCATTATTATATGGAATTGATGAAGTCGATAACCGCCGAGTAAATAAAAATCAGCCATATCTATGCTGATAATATCAAGCAAATATATTGGCGATTTTGTTTATACTTGGGCTACTGTTTCTGACAGTGCTATGCATCCATGCTCATGAGGTAATGCGTATGCATCTCAGGCTAGCATCCTATTGCCGCCGCAAACTGGGAATATAATGTAACACATTTTTGTTTCTACACCACGACAGGGGCAAGGTTTAAAATGTGTGATTAATAAATGGCTAAATGTAAAATAAATCAATTATATTCAATGAGTTGTAGAATTATAAATGGATAACTTGTATGGGCGGCATAACAGGGCTATTGCTCACGAAATTGTAAGAAATATTGTCGAGATACCTATATGTCATACATTCATATCTAAGCTCGCAGACGATATTACTATAAAAATTCGACTAATGTTTTAGAAAATATCCAACATCACGCAAATTTATTCACCAATCATATTCAGTATCCGTACAGCTTTATGTAATAATGTTATGATGAAAATGGTCATAACGGCAGTGCTTTCGCTGTCGGTTTGGTTGTCCATTTAGTTTTTATTTATCACGATTTACTATCGCCCTTATGCCGTCGTAAGCTCACAGGTTATCTATTATATGTCTACTATACACAGCCCCTCAGCAGTCAAGCATGCTAGCTCGTTCGCTCGTACCAGTCGTCAGGCTGTCGCCACTTTATTTATTGGCAGTGCGGTTATGCTAGGATTGTCAGGCTGCGGGCAAAAAGGCGATCTATATCTGGCAGACTCTAGTAGTCAAACGATAGAGGGCAGTGTGTCTGTACTGGATAGTACTAGCCATCCACAAGATGCAGCCTTTGCAGGCATCGACGATGATAACTATCAAAAAAACCGCTACCTAGAAGAGCAAATGGTGCTACCTGAGCCTAGTACTGATCCCAACGACTATTAATTGCTAAGCTATTAATTACTAGGCTAATAATCGTTAAGCTGAGCCAATGGATAGCGGTTAGGTGCTTGTTAATTAACAGTTTCACTAACTGTCGATTCTTTACTGCCTGATTGACTAAATAGCTTTGCTACCTAAATTTAATTTTCACCCTTGATAATCTGATTATATTAGAGATGTTTATATGAGTCATTCTGAACTACCTGCTGACTTGACCGATTCTGCTACTGGCGAATCCGTTACTATCCAAACTGAGCAAGGGTTGTATGTTGACCCGAAAGCGTTGAGTGCTCACTTGCCAGCGCTAAGCTATCGCGGCGATGCATTGAATATGGAGCAGGTCAGTATTGATGAGCTAGCAAAACAATATGGCACACCATGCTACGTGTATTCACAGCAAGCAATATTGGACGTTTATCAAGCTTATACCGATAGCTTTGCCAGTCTGAATCATCAAGTATGCTATGCCGTAAAAGCAAACTCTAACCTTGCCGTGCTTGGTGTCTTGGCACAGGCAGGTGCTGGGTTTGATATTGTCTCTCGCGGTGAGCTAATGCGCGTGTTGGCGGCAGATGGCGCAGCATCACGTGTAGTATTCTCAGGCGTTGGCAAAACGTATAGTGATATCGAATATGCGCTGACTCAAGGTATTGGCTGCTTCAATGTCGAGTCTATCAGCGAGCTGACTTTAATCAATGAAGTGGCAAAGTCACTCGATAAGCCTGCGCCAATCTCGTTACGCGTTAACCCTAACGTCGATGCCAAAACCCATCCATATATCTCAACAGGTCTCAAAGACAACAAGTTCGGTATCACTCACGAAGACGCATTAGCGGTTTATCAGCAAGCGGCTGATTTATCACATATAGACATCGTTGGTATTGATTGTCATATCGGCTCGCAGTTGACTGAGGTAGAGCCATTTGTTGCAGCATTAGATAAAGTGATTGAGCTGATACATAGCCTGCGTGACGCTGGTATTGAGTTACAGCATATCGATTTGGGCGGTGGTTTGGGTGTGCGCTATATTGATGAGACGCCTGTGTCTATCGATGAGTTTGCCCAAGCATTATTGCCAAAACTTAGCGAGCTTGGTTTGACCGTGTTCTTTGAGCCAGGTCGTAGTATCGTTGCCAATGCTGGCGTGCTATTGACTCAAGTTGACGTACTCAAGCCGACTGAGCATAAGAACTTTGCTATTGTTGATGCCGCTATGAATGACTTGATTCGTCCTGCTTTATATCAAGCTGAGATGGCGGTGATTCCAAGTGTATTGCCTAGCGATGGTATCGATACGGATGGCACGCAGCCATGGGACATCGTTGGCGCTATTTGTGAAACGGGTGACTTCTTGGCAAAAGACCGCCTACTGTCATTGGCCACAGGCGATGTATTGGCCATCACGGGTGCAGGTGCTTACGGCTTTACCATGAGTAGTAATTACAACTCACGCCCACGTGCTAGCGAAGTGATGGTGTCTGGTGATAGTCATCAGCTAATCCGCAAGCGCGAAACGATTGAATCATTATATGAAAATGAAACATTGTGGCAGGCGCAGTAAGGTTATTAAAGACGAGCCAAAACTATCGCCGTATTTGATGATTGAAGAGAACCCATTGTGATAATGACAATGGGTTTTTTTATGACTGGATTTTGAGGGAAGTGCTTTTTAATTAAAGCTGATTCTTAATTGAAGGCATGCCTTTAGTTGAAGGCAACACCATTCACAAAAATTAGAGTAGCAAGGAAAACGAGTGCAAGTACTACTCACTGTAGACTAAACAAGTTTGACACCGCTAATCGTATTTTTGGGGATTGGTATTATTATGATTGTATCTGACAGCGTGCTAATATAAGGCATACATAAAAATAGGATAGGACATCAAAGATATGCTAATAGAGTTTACTAAAATGCATGGGTTGGGTAATGATTTCATGGTCATTGATTTAGTGACCCAGCGCTTAGATTTGACCAAGGGTTTGGTGCAGTTATTGGGCGACCGTCACCTAGGCATTGGTTTTGATCAGCTGCTCGTAGTCGAGCCACCGATGCGTCCTGATGTCGATTTCAGTTATCGTATTTTTAATACTGATGGTACCGAAGTCGAACAGTGCGGCAATGGCGCGCGTTGTTTTGCGCGTTTTGTGCAGGCACGTAAACTGTCATTTAAGCAGCGTCTACGCGTTGAGACGGCTAGCGGTATTATTTCTCTGACCACTGATCGCTACGGTTGGGTAGATGTCGATATGGGCAAGCCTAAATTTGAGCCAGATGAGATTCCGTTTAGCCCAAGAGCGACGACCAAAATCCAAAACACCTATCATCTTGATGTAAATGGTACACCGGTACAGCTGTACGTTGCCAATATGGGTAACCCGCACGCTGTGATAAAAGTCGATGACGTACTTGATGCTGAGGTTGAGACTTTAGGCAAAGCAATTGAATCGCATCCTGCCTTCCCAGACCGCGTCAATGTGGGCTTTATGCAAGTGATGAATCAGCGACACATTCGTCTACGTGTGTACGAGCGCGGTGTGGGTGAGACCCAAGCTTGTGGTACCGGCGCGTGTGCAGCAGTAGCCGTTGGTATACGTGAAGGCTGGCTTGATGAGGGTGAGGAAGTTCGCGCACAGCTATATGGTGGCAGTATGATTATCAAGTGGCAGCCAGGCTATTCAGTTACGATGACGGGTCCGACCGCTTTTGTCTATGAAGGCGTATTTAGTCCAGATGGCCTGATGGCACAAGCAGGTCTTAAACCCAATGCTGAAGGCTGATAACTGTTGTTAGGCCAATCGTATAAATGCCAAGGATGGTTCTAATATGTTTATGTCTACCAATAAAAACATTCAGGCAGCGAGCTCAGCACCTTGGCTATCTACTGAGCTGGCTGCCACTATAGAGTCGGACGCTGCATTACGAGAGTTGCTCGCACCTGTGCATCGTTGGCTCAATACATTGTCTGTGCGCAACCATTCGCCGCATACTCTGACCGCTTATTTCGCTGGTTTGAATCAACTGGCGTTATTTTTGCGTGGTAAGCGTCTAACGTGGACACGCTGTGATAAACGGCAACTTGCCCAGCACATCAGTCAACGTCTTGATGAAGATAAGTTGGCGCTTGCCAGTGTCCAGCAAGAGTTGTCTGCGATTCGGCATTTTTATGGTTGGATGATTGAAGAAAAGCTAGCACGTATCAACCCAACCACTGGCTATCAGCTGAAGCGTAGCCCTAGACCGCTGCCTTCTATCGCTGATGTCGATTTGCTGACTCAGCTACTCGATCAAGAGATCCCTGATACACCAGAGCAAGCGCGCTTATGGTTACGTGATAAAGCTATGTTCGAATTGCTCTATAGTAGTGGCTTGCGAGTTGGCGAGTTGGTTGCACTCGATATGGCAGATGTAGATTTGTCTGACTTACGGGTACGAGTCACAGGTAAAGGAAATAAAACACGGCTAGTACCATTAGGGATAAAGGCCGCAGAAGCGATTAGTCGCTACCTACCGCATCGTAACCTTTGGGTAGAGCAGATGGATTGCGCATTGTTCATCAGTGAAAAACTCGGCACCAGATTATCAACACGGGCAGTGCAACAGCGCTTAAAAGTCGCTGCTACCCGCGCAGGTATCGCCCAAAACATGTATCCTCATCTACTGCGTCATTGTTTTGCATCACATATGCTGTCAGGCAGTGGTGACTTGCGCGCTGTACAAGAGATGCTCGGGCATAGTGATATTAGCACCACGCAAATTTATACCCACGTCGATTTTGCAAAATTAACGCAGGTTTATGATCGCGCCCATCCACGAGCAACTCATGCTCAAAATGAAGAATTGTCCTAGCAATTAGGCACGAAATCCACTGTATTTCACAATCTACGCCAAACGATGGCAATCAAAGATAGGCAGTTTTTGGCGGCCTTGCTCTTGCGCTTGCTTGTCTAATGACGCCATGACGATGGCATATTGTTTATCCAACTTGCTATCGTCATAGCTTGCGATAACAGTACTATCAAACGCTGTAATGGCTGCATGTCCCCATGTCTGACGGGTACTACCATCTTTATAGAGATGATCGCCACCTTGTGCTGCGCCAATGACCATACATTGACTGTCTAGAGCACGAGCACGTAACAACAACGACCAGTGCGCTTGCCCAGTCAAGTACGTAAAGGCAGAAGGTGCACTCAACAGTTCAGCACCGGCTTGTCGTAGACGCTGCGCCAATGCTGGGAAGCGCAAATCAAAACATACCATCATGCCGAGTTGATAGACTGTATTGCCTACTGCTAATGGTGCAATTACGGTCTGCGTACCCGGCTCAAAGGTCGCCGCTTCGTTATAGCTGCCATGCTTATCGGCCACAGTTGCGGTAAACAGATGAATCTTGTCGTAACGTGCGACGCGAGTGCCATCTGGTGCAAACAGCTGGCTCACTTGGCGCAATCTACCATCAGGAACGACAGTACCATCAGGACGATAATGGCAGGGTAACGAGCCTGCTAGTACATGGATACCAGCAATGCGGGCGTAATCTGCTATCGTCGCTGATAAGTCATCAAAACGCTCGGCAGTAGCAGATTGCTGTCCCATACTACAACAGTTCTCAGGCAATACAACAAGCTCAACACCTTGAGCTTGTGCATCTGTGATGGCTGCTTTGATATCTGCTAAATTATCCTCAACATTCTGCTGACTGTTCATTTGAATAGCAGCGACGTTAAGTTGATGGTTACTTGAATTCATGACAATATTCCTATTGGGTGTGAGCTGTATTGGTCATTCACCGTAATTTATTATAATATTTTCGCGGTAATGAGCAGACTGCTCGTATTTATGGGTTGCTCATCCTTGCCAAGATGTTAGTTTACTAGCGATAGCAAACCAAACGTATCCGGACAAAACATAAATTATCATAGCAAAATTGTGGCAAAAAATGCTATCGTCATGTCCTGATAAGATTTATGTCGTTACCTTTACTGACAGAATAAACACAATATCACTAAGATCGGAGTGCAATAAGCCGCCCATGAGTATGTCGTTCGGATTGGCGACCACGCTGAGCAACTCACAAAAGCTAACCCCGCAAATGCAGCAAGCCATAAAATTGCTGCAGCTCTCTAGTCTTGAGCTCGCACAAGAGGTTCAGGCAAAGCTAGATAGTAATCCATTACTTGAACGTATCGAAAACGATGACGAATACGACAGTGGTGACGATGAAATAGAGGAGTGGAGCGAGCCGTTGACGCTTGATAGCTGGAATCAAAGTAGCAGTGACTCATTTGACTCAGTACCTACTACCAGTACAGAGTACAGTGGCGATAGCTTCAGTGATAGTTTGGATAAATTACAACAGCCTAATATCGATGATAGTGCAATAGATGTAGATAGCTACGGCAGTTCTGATGCCGATAGCTTTGATATAAGTAGCTTTGAAACGGATAACTATGCCTCCACCGCCACGGGCTCTGGCAATAGTAGGGGTGATGAAGATTTCGATAGTTACCAAGGCGGTACATCGTCTACCATTCAAGATCATGTGCGCTGGCAGCTGAACTTTAAGCGTTTATCAGAGGCCGATACGCTGATTGCAGAATATTTAATAGACTCCATGGATGATATGGGCTTTATTCGAATTGATATAGATGAGCTACTGCAGAGCTTTGATACGATGGCAAGTTTCTATCAATGGGATGAGCGCGTTGAAAAAGAAGAAGTCTTAACTGTATTACGTATTATCCAGTCCTGTGATCCAGTTGGTGTGGGGGCGCGTCATTTAAGCGAGTGCTTATCGATTCAGCTATCTAAGTTAGATGCCCGCACCGAATACCTACAAGAAGCCCAAGCGCTGCTATCAGCGAGCGAGCATTTAGTCAGTAATAATATTAAAGCACTGACTGAACGCACAGGGCTTGCACCAGAATACATCACACCTGCACTTACGCTACTACGTACCTTGAACGCTTCGCCAGGGCTGCTGTTTCAGTCTAGCCAGCCTGACTATGCCCAGTCGCCTGAGAGCTACGATATTCCAGATGTGTTGGTCACACCTGTTAGGAATAATAAGGCGACAAGTAACTCTGAAGCTGAAGAGGATGGTTGGTATGTACGCCTCAATCCAGACACCTTACCAAAACTACGCGTAAACCAAGAATATGCCAATTTGGTCAAGCGTGGCGATGACAGCCCTGACAATCAATATCTGCGCGAAAACCTCACCGATGCTCGATTGTTTATTCGTAGTATCGAAGAGCGCAATCAAAACCTACTCAAAGTAGCGACTAGCATTGTACGCTATCAACAAGAGTTCCTGCAGCATGGTGCAACCGCCATGCAACCCCTAATATTAAAGGCAATTGCTGAAGAAGTTGACTTGCATGAGTCGACAGTCTCACGCCTTACCACCAGTAAAACCATCTTGACGCCGCAAGGATTGTTTTCTTTGAAACACTTCTTCTCATCTCACGTAAGTAGTGCTGATGGAGATATCTCATCGACCGCTATCAGTGCCATGATTAAAAAGCTCATCGCTGACGAAGATCCCAAAAAACCATTGTCAGATAGTCGTATCAAAGATGAGCTGTTAGCAGATGGTATCGATATAGCCAGAAGAACCGTCGCTAAATATCGTGAAGCAATGAATATTGGCTCGTCTACTCAGCGCAAACAGAAATACTAATTGTCTAAGCTCATCTTTCTATAAGGTTAATGGCTACCTGTCTGTATAGTATAAAACAGATATAAAAAATAAAATTTTTTGATTATATAGAAACCAAGTAGAAATAATAGGTATTGTTACACTTAATTACAATTTAATGGCTTGCTACTGGGCGATTTTCATGACAAATTAGAGTCATACCAACAACGAAAACCAAGTGCCGATTTATAGTATTTATTTACAACTAATAAAGGAGACGATAAAAGGATACGTCGACACATTACTAGAGGCATTGGGATAGTTAGTGGTAAGGCAGGATGATAAGAGCAAGAATGCTACCTCATCTGTTGATTGTAAGTTACAAATAAAAGGACAACAATATGAATGTTTCTATCAGTGGTCATCATATCAGCGTTACCGAAGCTATGGACACGGCAGTACGCGAGAAGCTTGAAAAAGTAGAGCGTCACTTCGATCAGATACAAAGTATTCAAGTGATTTTATCGTTAGACAATAGCGGTGCTAGCGCTGGCGGTAAAAAGAGCCATAAAGCTGAAGCAATTATGCGTGTCTCGGGTCAAGAAATGTTTGTCCAAGCGTATGAAGATGATATGTATAAAGCCATTAACGAGATGGCAGACAAGCTAGATAGACAAGTACGTAAGTACAAAACCCGTCAAGAGCGCAAAAAGACTCAGGGTGCAGGACGCGATGGTCGCTATCAGGATCTAACCCCTGCAGAAGCAGTACCAGCAGCATAGTTCGGGTTTAAAACTTTGAACACTATCGTTATAAGCTAGTGAAAGTAGACTAAGAGAATAAAAAATTTATAAGTAGCTACTGCATTAGTTTGTAATTGACGTAAAAAAAGACCTCTAACATGTAATACGTTGAGGTCTTTTTTAGCATTAGTAAACTTAGAATGAAAATGAACTAGCTATCAGCTCAAGCTTATCTATCTAAACATTATTAACCACCGCCGACGGCTTGTACTACTTCGATATTCATACCTTCTACGATACGCAGTTGAGCAAGCTCGCTCTTTGGCGTCAGCTCGCCGTCGACTTCCACAGCGTAACGACCCTGACTAAGGCCAAGCTCATTGATAACCAGTTGCACAGTCTGATGAGTGGTTTGCAAGCTTTTACCATTGACACTAATGGTGCTCATATTAAATACTCCCTACTAAATTAAAATTCCTGTGTATCCGCTATTCACTACGTATCTTTTGTTTTGTTACTGATAATTCATTGCGGCTAATGTAAAGAGCTAAAAATCACAATTACTATCGAGTAGCTCAGCTAACTGAGTCTTTCAATCGAAAGGCGGAAACGGCCAGCCATAGCCAACCTACAATCATAAGAACACCGCCAATAGGCGTAATCGCACCGAACCAACGCGGTGCACCAAGCGTCATTGCATACAAACTACAAGCAAAAATGATAATGCCAATTTGTAGTAACCAAGCGGTCGTCTGAGTAATATATTTCAAACGAATCAGTAAGCCCACAAGCAATAATCCAAGCGCATGTACAAAAAGATATAGCGTTGCCGTATGCCACCACTCGAGTTGTTGAGTGCTGACACGACCTTCTAGACCATGAGCACCAAACGCGCCCAGAGCAACAGCAATTGCCATATTAATTGCTGCAATACCGATCCAATTTAACATTGAACAACTCGTATCATCTTAAGGCTACTGAATATCATCTGGCAAAATCACACTATCAATGGTCATCGCATCACGAATCTTGTCCATGGCATTTTTCTCAATCTGACGGACTCGCTCAGCTGAGATAGAGTAAACCGCAGCTAACTCATGCAAAGTGGATTTTTGCTCAGATAACCAACGCTGTTCGACAATATCACGCGAACGATCATCTAAGGTACCCATAGCAGCGATAAGTGCTGACGAGTTGTTTTCTTCCCAATCTGCTTCCTCTAACTGCTCAGCTGGGTCGATACCGTCTTCCAAAAATAGCTGAGGGGCATAGCGACCATCATCATCGTCGCTTGACTGCGCCTCGAACGAAGCGTCATAAGAAGTTAGACGTGATTCCATCTCTAACACTTGCTTGCGTGTGACATTCAAGTCATTAGCGATAGCGTCCGCTTCTTCTAGTGTCAGCTGATTATTGGTCTTCTTAAGGCTACGGAGGTTAAAGAACAGTTTACGATGAGCCTTGGTAGTCGCAACTTTCACAATACGCCAGTTGCGAATCACAAACTCATGAATTTCAGCTTTAATCCAATGTACGGCAAAGGATACCAAACGTACGCCTTTATTCGGGTCAAAACGTTTAACTGCTTTCATTAATCCTAAGTTACCTTCTTGGATTAAATCTGCTTGCGGCAATCCATAGCCCGAGTAACTACGCGCGATATGAATCACAAAACGTAGATGCGACATCACCAGTAGACGAGCGGCTTCGACATCACCTTCATCATAATAGCGATGCGCCAGCTCTTGCTCTTGTACTGGTGTCAAAATAGGGATCTGATGGACAGTATTGATATACGCACCCAAATTTACCCCTGGCGCTGACAGGTGAGTTGGCATAGCTGGTACTAAGTCGCGCGTACTGGTATTGCCCAATGTACTCGCATCATAAGGTGGTCGCTGAGCCGCGGCCTTTAATGCAGCATCGCGTGCATCATTTTTTATAGGAGCTGAGCCATCTTTTTTATTTGTATTTACAGCATCAGTAGAAGTATTAGCCATATTCTTGACCTTGGTTAAATAGTTAAGCAAATAGTCAGATAAAAATCTTTATGATTTAATTGTAAAGGATAGCAGCGCTTAGTTGCTATCAGTTTTGGTAATGATGAAGTGATATATTGTAGCGAAACGCTGTAATGATGTGCCATCAACTGACGAGTGGTCAGTAACTTCATTGACCACTAGCTTTAAATAATCTGCCGACTGTGATTGCTGACTTTGTCTACAAAACGCTGTGATATCAGCTTGCGAGTTAGGGTCGGTTGCAACCACATACAGTGATTCGCCAACTGTTACGTCACGTAATGCGACCTTAGTTTTTAACAATGGCATCGGGCATGCAAGACCGCGTCCATCAACGAAACCTTTTATATTTAGTTCAGATTGCGCTGTAGCTACATTATCTGAGTTATGACTTTCAATCGGTAGCAGCTCTAGTAAACCCGCAATATCGTTCTGCTGTGCAGCAGTTAAATTCGCTGATAACTGTATAGAATGCGATACACGTTCGATGACTAATTCACTAGCAGCGGGCATAACTTAAACCTTGTAGATATCTATATTTTAATTTGTTCTATTAGCAATAGGCTTTGATATTGAGTACGAACATAATCCATCAATCATAGATTATGAGGTCGGCATCACAGTCATCTAAACCTACTATCATTGTTGCTTATTATACCAAATAGACAATGTATAGTTGCAGTTGAATATAATCAACGCTGCGTTCGGTTCACTAGAATCATATAACCAAGAGTTGCCCGATTAGCAAATGCCCGATTAATAGTTATACGCTTGAGATTTACTGCACAAATAATAGCCCAATGAATAATTACACAGCCATGTTGCGCAATCGTGACGGGTGGCTAAGTTATTGGTAGTTAAGTGCATTGTAGAATTGACCTTGGATAAACAAGCTCGTATAGTCGAAAAGACGTCGTCAATTATGTTATAGGATATGCACTTGTACCATGCTAATAGAACGAAGCGACCTGACAGCAATAACTCTTTAGTAGCCACAAATTCTGCAGGCTTGCCACTTATATTGTCTAAGCAAAAAGGTAAACGTCATTTTATGAGTGTAGCTTTGCCAAATAGTATCAAGGTAGGGTTGTCAATGATGCTACTAGCCATGGCTAGTGGTGCGCATAGTCGTGAGAGTCAAACGCTGCCATTGGCTGATAGCTCGTGGCAAGTCACAGATCCGCAAACACTAGAGCTACCAAATCTGCGCGGGCAAGGCTTGAGCTTTGCTGAGCAATATCAGAATAAAATGCTTGGCGAGTGGTCATTACAGAATATCAATGGCCGTGTCAGAATGGAACATGATCCTTGGGTACAAGAAACGATAAAAGACATGACGTGGCGTCTCAATGCCCAAGCTCGTCAGCAAGCACCACTTGGCGTCGTTATCATTGATAACCCCAGTATCAATGCCTTTGCAGCGCCTGGCGGCGTAATCGGTATCAATACTGGAACGATACTGTCAGCTAGTAGCATGGATGAGCTGGCGAGCGTCGTCGCGCATGAAGTCGCACATATCAGTCAACGGCACTACGAAAGCGGCGCTGACGAACGTAAAAAAGCCTTGCTGATGCAGCTAGGCGGTATGCTAGCTGCGATTGCTGCCTCAGCTGTCGATGGTGATGCAGCTGCGGCTGTGATGATGGGCAGTCAGACAGCTTCTATGAATAGCAGTATGGCCTTTAGCCGTAGTAATGAACGCGAGGCTGACCGAGTTGGGATGCAGATTATGACCCAAGCGGGTTATGATCCTCGGGCGATGCCACGGTTCTTTGCCACGATGAATCAACAGAGTCAGTTGAACCAAGTTGAGAATCAATTTTTACCGAGCTTTGTACGCTCACATCCTCTGAGTAACGAGCGGTTGAGCGAGTCACAAAGTCGCGCTCAGCAGTATCCATCGCTCTCATTGAGCCAGCAGCAGCGCCATCAAGCATTGTTTGATTTACTGTATTGGCGTGTGCAAGTGACTGGTAAACATGCATCCGAAGTCACACTGACAACGGCCGCTAAGAACAGTCTTGGAGCCAAACTTGCGCTAATGCATTGGTATGGAGAGCAGCAGCGTTTTACAGATGCTAATAAGGTATTGGCTGAGATAAATGCGTTATCAAATACGCAGCGTCAAAATTTAGAGCCTCTATTGTCGATTACCCACAGTCAGCTACTAAGTGAACAAGGTAAGTGGCAACAAACCGTAGATGTCTTAGAGAGCCAACAGCGCCTATATCCTGAGCGCCGCGATTTACGTCTTTATCTAGCCGAAGCGCTGACTAATAGTAATCAACCGATAAAAGCCCAAGCGCTGTTGAAGCCACTAACAGAACAGCAGCCAAGCGACCGTTATGCATGGCAAAGCTTGCAACTCGCCAATGAAAAACTTGCTAAGACCACCACCTCATCACAGTTAGCCAATATCGCGACGATTAATGCGTTGCGCTATCGCAGTTATGATCAGCTATGGAATGGGCGTTATGAGAGTGCGCTGACCTCTTTGACGCAAGCCAAACAGTTGACGGAAAACCTGCAAACCACGGAACAAGCCAATAGTGCGCGTCCGTTATTGGCCAATATTAATGCAGAACTCAAAGCAATAAAAACCGCCAAAGACTTTAAGCCTTAGGCGGTTATTTGTACAGAGTAGCCTGCCAATCAATAGCAAGTGCTAGCCTTGTAGCGCGTCTTTGACCATTTTAGAAATCAAAGCAGGATCAGCACGGCCAGCTGTTTTATTCTTCAAAACACCCATGACGCTACCCATATCACGCATAGACGTCGCACCTTGCTCAGCGATTTCAGCATTTACCAATGCCATGATCTCGTCTTGATTCATTTGCTGCGGCATAAACTCGTTGATGATATCAATCTCAAACTGCTCTTTGGTGGCCAAGTCATCACGGCCATTTTCTGTAAAGATAGTTAGTGACTCTTGACGCTGTTTTAGCTGTTTTTGCAAAACTTCTAATACTTGGGCATCATCAAGTTCTGTCTGACGGTCAATCTCGATTTGTTTCACTACTGACTGTACGTTGCGCAGTACTTTGACGCGCTCAAGTTCACGAGCTTTCATTGAAACTTTGATATTGTCTGATAACGTCTGTTTAAGTTGGCTCACTGCTATTATCCTTATCGATCTGTTAAATGCTATTCGCTAGATGTCGTTTGTTAAATTTTAGAACAAAACCTGCTGATAGTGGTTTTAATAAAAAATTATGTCAGCAGTAATAACAAAAATTGTAGCATAAAAAACGCCACTGATATCGATTGATAACAGTGGCGTTAGTGTAGCGCTTGTACTTAGCTAATCAGATTACTGATTAGTACATACGAGTGGTACGAATAGTTTCGCGTTGTAACTTCTTCTTATAACGCTTTACGGCAGCAGCTTTTTTACGCTTACGTACTTGCGTTGGCTTTTCATAAAACTCACGCTTACGTACGTCTGATAATACACCAGCTTTTTCACAAGCACGTTTGAAACGACGGATAGCGATATCAACTGGTTCGTTTTCTTTAACCTTAACTGCAGGCATGAAGACTCCTCGATTAGGATGAGATATAAGGGCATTAGTTTGGCTGTGTATTAGTATTTAGCCGTAATATCTCAAGATTACAGGCATCAGCTCAAACTAGGACAATTCTCACGCATTAGCGTAAGGGCAGGTATTTTAATAAAAAATACCAACAAAGTCAATGATTTTAAGCATTTATTGCTGATAAGGTATTCAATTAGATAGCTATTTGAATTTGGCTCTCAAACTATGAATTCGACATATATACAACGCTTTATCAATAAAAAACCCCTACCGTCTATAACGGTTTGATTGGAGTTTATGCTATGATAATTCCCATATTATAGGGTCTATTGAACATTCAAATATTAGGGCTGCTGATGGCTAAAGTTACACCAAACTAGGCGAAAACCGACGATAATGTCGAGACCTTAGCTAGGTTTTCAACAACGGTTGGGGTAATTTTAGCATCAGCCTTTCAGGGCAGTACTCTTTTTTGTCAATATATGGCGAAATAATTTAACCTAGAATGACTAGGCTTCAACAATTTCACTGCATATTGTCTAAAAAATAGTGACTGCCAGCACCACATTTGAAAGTTCAATAGACCCTAGTAAGCCTATGAACCGTTTTGTGTGTATTTTATTGAGGATGTTGGAATGAAAAAGACAGTATTTAACACGGCATTAAGCACCGCACTTATCGTAACTTTAGGTGTGAGCGTGAGCGCTTGTAGTGGCGGCGAAGAGCATGAAGAAGTAATGGCAATCGATCGCGTTGACGAAGCTGCTGAACTTGCCATCAAAAATGCGCCACCAGCTGAAGAAATGGAATTCCCAGAGACAGCACCAATGCCAGCGGCTGATGCTGCGGGTACAGAAGCTGATGGTACAGCTACTGCCGAAGCAGGAACGGCTGACGCTGATACTGCAGAAGCAACAGCTACCGATAGTGCGGATACAGCCGCTGCTCCTACTGACAGTGCTGATATGGCGGCTACTGAAGATACAGCTGAAGCCACTGCCGAGTAAACTAGAATCTAGTGCTGAATTGACTATTAGCTCAATGGGCTATTAAACAGTCGTTGGTCGTATACGTAAGTAATTTAAGCTGATATAACGCATCTCTAATTGATTGCAGACTGACTAAGTAAGGGTAAAACCATGATTGATATACAACCGTATATGAACAAGCTGAAATTGTCTGTGATCGGCATGAGCGTGGCATTTGCTGTGAGTGCTTGTAGCGGTGATAACACAGCTACGGAAGAGTCTGCAGTAGCCGATGAACCTGCTACCGCTATAGAAGAAACAGCTGTAGCCGAGGGTACGACGCCTGAGTCTGTGGTTGAGCCAGATACAGAACCAAAAGCAGCAACAGAGTCTGCCGACATAGTAGATGACGCAGTGGTAACACCTGAAACTGATTCTGAGCCTGAAGTGTTGGCAGCAGATGCAGGTGCCAAACTGTATGAATCAAACTGTCAGGTTTGTCATGCTGCAGGTTTGCTCGATGCGCCAAAGTATGGTGATACAGCGGCTTGGACGGCTCGTTTGACCAAAGACAAAGAGACGCTATATATGCACTCGGCTAAAGGCTTTAATAAAATGCCAGCGCAGGCGGTAAACGGTGTCAGCGAAGCACAAGTTAAAGCAGCGGTTGATTATATGCTAGCGTCGGTAAGCTGATACGGTATATATAGAGTATGTAAGCTATTGAAATTTGCTAAACTTGCCGTCATTGTGACTGACAATGACGGTTTTTTTTATGCACGTTTTTTGTCATGCCAGTCTGAGAATATACAGCTGTATCAAGCGAATTCGAGATAGCGTGTGGCTGATTGTATTATAGTCGGTGAACTACTAAACCGCTACGGCGTTACCCTCCTTAGATGTACTACTTGTACAATCTGCAGTCGGCTGCCTTGTACTCATTTTAGAGTTCTTTGACTATAGTTATCCAATTTCTCAAAATGATGTAAGATAAAAGTGCGACAAAAATAGCACGAAAACGAAAGTATAAAGGCAAAAGTATGAAAGTATTGGGCTTAGAGACATCTTGTGATGAGACGGGGCTAGCGATTTTTGATAGTGAGCAAATAAATAGCGACAACCAAGGTTTGGTCGGGCAAGTACTGTACTCTCAGATTGAGCTGCACGCACTTTATGGTGGCGTTGTGCCTGAGCTTGCTAGCCGCGATCATATTCGCAAGCTTGTGCCGTTACTTAATGAGCTGCTAGAACAGTGCGATATGAAAAAAAGCGACATCGATGCGATTGCCTATACTAAAGGGCCTGGTCTTATTGGTGCATTGATGACAGGCGCACTATTTGGTCGTAGCTTGGCATATGGTTTGGATATTCCAGCGATTGGTATTCATCATATGGAAGGCCATCTTTTGGCACCGCTTATGGGTGCAAACCCTCCGGCATTTCCTTTTGTCTCTCTACTAGTATCTGGTGGGCATACGTTACTCATTGCTGCTCACGGTGTTGGGCAGTATGAGATATTGGGTGAGTCGATAGATGATGCGGCGGGTGAGTGTTTTGATAAAGCCGCTAAAATGTTGGGTCTGCCTTATCCTGGCGGCCCTAATATTGCCAAACTAGCAGAAACTGGTAATCCTGACGCTTACGCACTTCCAAGACCGATGCTACATCGGGGTCTAGACTTTTCGTTTAGTGGTATGAAAACAGCCGTGCATAATCTTATTAAAGATACGCCACATTCAGGAGGGTCGGGTAATGGTGCTGACAGCGATCCAAAAATTCGTGCTGATATTGCCGCTAGCTTTCAGCATGCAGTGGTCGATACACTGGTGAAAAAATGCGTCAAAGCACTCAAGCAAGCAGATATGAGCCGCTTAGTAATTGCGGGCGGGGTCAGTGCCAATACTCATCTGCGTGAGATGTTAGAGGCTGAACTGGCTAAGATCAATGCAACGGTTCATTATGCACCGCCTGCGCTATGTACGGATAATGGCGCGATGATTGCTTATGCAGGTTTTGAGCGCTTGCAAGCAGGACAGTCTGATGATTTGGCCGTTAGCTGTATTCCGCGTTGGCCGATGACAGAATTGCCAGCTGTGTAATTGAGCCTTTTGTTCAATACGTTTATATGAATTAAGGACAGTCTATGCAGTGGCTTGCTATTGGTTTGGGCGCAGCATTCGGTGCTTGTTTGCGAGCTTGGCTATCGCGTTTTAATGCTTTGCACGGTTGGGTGCCACTCGGTACCCTGAGCGCCAATATCTTAGGCGGACTGCTGATAGGGCTTGCGCTAGTATGGTTTGAGCGCATGGGAAGCAATTTATCTGATCATGTACGCGTGTTTGTGATTACCGGATTTTTGGGCGGGCTAACGACCTTTAGTACGTTTAGTGCAGAGGTATTTGGCTTTATCCATGACGGGCGGCTGCTGGCAGGATTAGCGCTCATCGGCCTGCACGTTGGACTGACATTATTAGCAACCGCGCTTGGCTTTTATTTCTTTAAGTGCGTACTTTGAGCTTGTATCGATATCACCTGCTTAATGAGTGGTCTGATTTAAGTGGTTACCGAAATACAGTCTGTTTTAAATGGTCTGTTAATGAGTCTAGAGGGCATAATGACTGGTTCCGCTGGGGTATACCCATATAATATCCATTATATTCTTAGCATTTTTCTTTGGTTTAAAAGCTATTAACGATCAAAAATTTTATCTAAACATCAAGAATGATGCAGGTTGTGGTGGCATGGGCATATAATTTGCCATCAGGCCCTACAATTTTGCCTTCAGCAGTCGCTGTTCTCCGACCAGCATGAATGACTTTGCCTTCAGCCCGTACTAAAGGTGTTGCCACTGTCAAAGCTCGCACCATATTTACTTTTATCTCTAAAGTTGTGTAGGTTTTTCCTGCTGGCAAAAGGGTATGGACAGCGCAGCCAACAGCGGAATCTAAAAGCGTGCAGAACCAGCCGCCGTGGACTGTACCCAATGGGTTGTAATGATGACGCTTTGGCCGCCCTTGAAAAACGGCAATACCTTTTTCCATATGGATAGGAGTGTAGTCAAGTGTCAGACCAATAGGAGGATGAGGCAGCTCTCCTGCAAACATAGCATTAAAAATATCCATACCACTGCGAGTGGTTAAGTCTGATAATGGAATAACATCAGCGTTACCTAGCTTTTCTCTAATACGTGCTTCTTCTGCTTCCCATGTTGCTATTGTTTCTTCGACATTCATTTTCAATTCCTTAAAACGATAAATAAGAGGTTAGGCTATTTTTATAAAGGCTAAAGTTTCACCAATTAGTACTCTTAATGCCCACTTTTATTTTTAAAGTACATCGTTACATAGGCGATTAACCAAAAGGCACAAATTGCTTGAAACCAGATAAGACTGTGCATGGTAACAGTCATGATATTATCAGTCTCTATGTTGTAGTGCAGTAACGACAACAACCCCATTAAGGCGTACAAATAAAGCCACCAACGTCCTTTGGTCATCTGGCTTTTGACAGCCACAATCAGGCCATAGATACCAATTGGTGTCATGACGAACCAGAAGGCATCTACAAGCTGAGGAGATAACCAATCAGGCTCAGGATAGTGATCGAAATGAATCACATTATGAACATAGTGTAAAATGCTCGAAAACACATTAAGTAATACAATGAAAATCAGGGTTTTATAGTGTTTGTAACGGTTTATCATGATGTACCTTGTTGATCGTCTCTAAAATATCTTGCCAAATATGAGTGTTTTTACTTCTAAAGTAGCCAAAATGTCCAACTGATTGGTCTGAGCCCCTGCCAATGCTATAGCGTTTAAAAGTGATAGGTCGATCGCTGGTCACATTTTTCCAAAAATTATGCAGGTTGCGTTCAGTACAGATTTCATCATCATCGGCAGTGAAGACGAAAGTTGGCACATTAAAATTTTTGTAAGTACCAAGGGGAATGGTTTTCCCATAGAATTTATCTGAGAAAAACAGCTCTTTTTCTCGGCACCAAGCACCCCATTCCTCTGTAAAACCAGCTGGCAAATCTTCCATGAGTTTGAAGCTTTTAGCCGGCACATAATTAAAGACTTTATTACTAAGCGGTGCTAAAAAACGGAAAAAGAAATTGGCTTTAAGACGATAGCGAAGCGGCATATAGCTAAAATATCCTGCCGATACAGCCACTGCAATTAGAGCATCTAATTGATCGGCGTTATGAGCAAGGCCAACTTGTTGACCTCCAGCGCTATGCCCTACGCAATACAAGGGTAAGTCATTGAACAGGCGCTTAGCTGTATCGATGGCAGCTGGAATGTCGTACCGTCCGATATCAGAATACTGATAATGACACTCCTTTAGATGACTTGTTTTAGAATCGCAAAAACCTCTATAGTTCCAAAGAATGACATGAAAACCATGCTCTCTTAAGTATTTAGCAAACGGCAAATAATAAGAAGTTTTAGTAGCGGTTCCTGGATTTATTAGAACAACGGCCTTAGGGTTATTCGCTTTATAGAGGGTTGCACGCAGCTCGACGTTGTCGTCCGTCAGAATATTTATATCCATAAAAGAACCTACTTGTTGTTAATTAACGCCTACTATAAACTATGGACATTACTCCACAGTCAAGCGTTAATTGAGGGTGCTCGATAATGAATATAAAAGAATTAACTGAAACAGTCGGACTAAGCAGAGATACGATCCGTTTTTACGAAAGGGAAGGATTAATTTCGTCACCATCTAGAAAATCTAATGGTTATAGAGATTACGATAACAGGATTGTGGAACAGCTCAATATGATTATTATGGCGAAGGAGTTAGGTTTCACCTTAAAAGAGATTAGAGAGCTAACAGAGCTATTGTATTCAAACAACCTGACGCAATCACAAATGGGTGAAAAGCTTCTAGAAAAAAACAAACAGCTAGAAATTAAAATTTCAGAACTGTCTAAGATGAAAACGTTAATCGATAATGCATTAAAAGGTATGTGTGAATATAAGGATAAGTTGGCGCTTTGAGACCTTCCTAAATTTTGTGTAAGTATTTAATCTAAACGTCAGTTACACAGAATCTGGGATGGTCTCTTCAAGTCCTCACTAGCGCACCGATCATAGATAGAATATCTATGGTAAGTACATCATGAAGTACACTGTGGCTATCTCAGCAAGTTGAAACCTTAATACCATTAGCTCACAGCCAAAGATTCAAGTCCTCACTAGGGAACCGTATTCTTAGCTTGAGCTAAACATATATTTTTGGGTGTACCGGATTTTTGTCTTACCACCTCACTCTATAAAAAATTCAAATTTCATACTGTATGTCGATCGAATATTAGTTCGATTAGATTAAAAACTTCCTTCTCGTCTAAAATTGATCCATTGTAGAGCATAGGTTTCAATGGTTGTCTTATAGAGCTACCTGCTTTTAGATAGATAGTCAATATCCAGTGATTAGTATGACCGCGAGTTAAAAGGTGTAAATCTAACCTTTCGATACCTCGCCATAATATTAAGTGTTGCTGGTTTGACTTAAACACATGAAAAAAAGAAATTCCAGCTTGTTCAATCGTTACTATTTGCTTTTTACCTAACCAAATATAAGATAAAAGTAAAAGACCAAAGCTACCACCTCCTATGAGCAACCATCCAATACTAATTATAATCCACTCTCCTTCTTGCTTAGCGATCGGAGCAACAAAGCAACCCAGAATAAATATAAATATCGAGCCAATTATATTCATGAAGTGCTGTTTGAGGGTATAAGTCAGTTTGATTGGATAAGGAACTAAATTGTTACTAATTTTTATCCCCTTTTTTGAAATGATTCATAATTTGTTTTAGTATCAACTCTACGTTCAAGTCCCTTTACTAAATCTATCATTAAATCCTTATCTGTCTGCTCAAAAAATCCAACAAATTATCAGCTGTGTATTTCTTTAAATGTATACATGTTCTAAGCCTTTAGTAAAAATCATACTATGAAAGACGTAATATTTAGTTAGAGTATGGACTAGTCTGCAACTCGCAAGTATCTTCAAAAACTAAATATTGTTCTCATAACGAGTGTTATGACAAATAAAGCTTTAAACCGGCTTCACAATCCCTTCTAACAAACTCGCAAAACCCTGCATATAAGCAATGTCTTGACTAGAAGTACGCGTCGCCGCATACAACTGACAATGTACGCCATCACCTAACGGACGGGAGACCACCCAGCCTTTTCTCTCGTATTCAGCAACCACCCAATCAGGCAATGCTGCTACGCCGCGTTCACTAGCAACCAACTGAATTAGCATCGCGGTCAGCTCTGTCGTACGAACACTCTCAAAGCTTACTTGTGCTGGCGTCATAAAGTTAGCAATGATATCGAGGCGTTTGGCTTCTACGGGATAGGCAATCAATGTCTCATTAATCAAATCATCTGGTTCAATAAATTTTTGAGCCGCTAAATCATGCGTTGGTGAAAGTACCAAACGACTCTCATATTCAAACAATGGCTGATAGCTGATACCGTCGAGCGGTAAATCACTGGTAGTGATAAGCAGATCAATATCACCTTCCATGAGTAGATGATGCGGCTCAGGCTCAAACCCTGTGGCAAAGTCTAGCTCGACATCCGACCATTCACGGCGATAGTGGTTCAGTATTGGCATGAGCCAATCAAAGCAGCTGTGGCACTCTGATGCTAGGCGTAATCTACCTGCTTGACCGTGTGCTAAGCGTTTAAGATTTGATTTAGTGCGAGTAACTTGCGGTAGGATATTGTCTGCCAATGCCAATACTGCTTTACCAGCTGGCGTAAAACTAAGCGGGCGCGTCCGACGATTGACTAAGCTGATGTCGTAATAGTTCTCAAGCTCTTTTAATTGATGCGAAACGGCCGAGGCAGTAACGTGTAGCTCATCTGCCGCTGCTGCAAGTGAACCATGCGCTCGTAGCGCGGTTAATGTATTAAGATGACGTAGCTCAAGCATAATATGACCTAACCGCTAAGGTGAGAAAAATTCATTATAGTCAATATAGCGCTGACTTTCACTCATAGTCCATTATTAATGAGTAGTTAATAAGCAATTAGTCAGCAATCAATATCTAGCGCTTGCGTAACAATAACTGTGAGATAACGACCAACACTAGCGAAGCAACCAGCAATAACGTACCAATGGCGTTGACTTCTGGCTTGAGTCCTACGCGCACCATAGAATAAATGCGCAGCGGTAAAATCTCATAACTAGGCCCTGTGACAAAGGTCGATACTACTACATCATCTAGCGATAGGGTAAAAGCCAGCAACCAACCCGCCATAACCGCAGGCAAGATAACGGGAATCAATACGGTGCGCACCATGGTTGATTCGTTAGCACCTAAGTCGCGTGCCGCTTCCATCAAGCGCTCATCTAAACTACTCAACCGCGCAAAGACGGTAATCACAACAAAAGGTAGGCAAAAAGTAATGTGCGCCAATAGCAGCGAGACAAAGCCCAATTGCAAGCCAATTAATAAAAACAGTGCTAGCAATGAAATAGCGAGTACAATCTCAGGCGACATCATCAGGACAAATAGCAGCCCGTTTAGTAAGCCTTTACCGCGAAAGTTATAACGGTGTAATGCCAACGCTGTAAGCGTGCCTATCAAAGTTGAGACGGTGGCTGCCACCAATCCTAATACAATCGAGTGCCAAAACGCATCGAGCATCGCTTGGTTATTAAACAGTGACTCGTACCACTTTAAGCTAAAGCCGCCCCAGTTGTAGCCGATTTTTGACTTGTTAAATGACATCACCACCAAAACAATGATGGGCAGGTACAACAAGGCATAAATCAGTCCGAGATAGCCTTTGGCAGCGATACTGCCAATCTTAAGCGTACGAGCTTTTTTATTCGGTGAGCTATAAGACATTAGGCCACCTCGTTAAAATCAGTTTTGCCAATACGGCGACTACTGGCATGGTAGGCCAGTAACAATACGGCCATTGCCAATGTCAGTAATACGCTAGCTGCCGCGCCAAAGGGCCAATCACGCGCATCTAGAAATTGGTTTTTGATGATATTTCCGACCAATAAGTTACGAGAACCACCCAAGATATCAGCCACATAAAACATGCCCATTGCAGGCAATAGCACGAGTAGCACACCAGAAATAATACCAGGTGTTGTTAATGGCAATACCACATGCCAAAAGGTCTGTGTTTTAGTTGCACCCAAATCCTGCGAAGCCAGTAGCATGTCATTACGCAAGTCGGTAAATACTGCATATAGTGGCAGTACCATAAAAGGGAACAGCAAGTAGGTTAGTCCTGCGATCACTGCGCCTTGTGTATATAAAATATCGATTGGCGTATCGATTACGCCGATGGCTAATAGCGATTTGTTAATCAAACCATTGTTAGCAAAGAGCAGCTTTAATGCATACGTTCGTACCAAAGAATTGGTCCAAAATGGCAGTATCAGTAGTAGTAGCAGTAATGGCTGCCAACGTACTTTTGCTTTGGATATTAGCCATGCAAAAGGGTAGCCCAGCAGCAAGCAGATAACCGTTGTGATACCTGCCATCCATAATGAGTGGACAAATACCTCAAAATACAACGGGTCAATCATCCGTACATAGCTGTCGATGCTAACAGGTAAGCTAATAAAGGCACTGCTATCACGAGTTAAAAAACTGACAGCGATGACTAGGATATTTGGTAATAGTGCAAATATCAGTAGCCAACCCCAGATTAGCCAAAGCGTGGCAGTACGAAATGGACTTTTGCTGCCTAAGTGGTTGCGAGCCATCAGCTACCATCCCTTTGTACAGTCGTGTCTGGCATAGCTTCAGAGTCTTCTGGTAATACCCATTCCCAGCCATCTACCCATGAGACTTTGACGCCCTCGTTTAGTTTGTAATCAAAGCTCGGGTCGTCTTCATCAAAGAACTCAGAGGCCTTAATGATATGACCATTTGCCAGTTCGATAATCGAGTCTAAGGTGCTACCTTTATAGTTACTCTCGATGACACGGCCTAACAGTCCGCTATGCTCGTTGTCTTTTGGATCATATATTCGTAAGTCTTCGGGGCGCAGTAGTAAATTGACGATATCGCCCACTTGTACATCATTGGCAAAATTGGGACGACGTAAGTTGCGTAAGGTGGTCGGCCCTTCTTGCGCCTGTGCTTCACAGACTTCGACCTCGATACGTCCATTGGTCACTTTACCATCGCGATCTGGCTGGTCTGGATGGACACCTTTAACCTCAGCTCTAAACAAATTGGTCTCGCCGATGAATTTGGCAGTAAACAAATTGGCAGGGGTTTCATAAATCTCGATAGGCGTACCGATTTGCTGGAACGTGCCATCTTTCATTACGGCAATACGGTCTGACATCGACAGCGCTTCTTCTTGGTCATGGGTCACGAAGACAAAGGTAATGCCTAGCTCACGTTGCAGACGCTTAAGCTCGGACTGCATTTGCAGGCGCAGTTTATGATCGAGTGCGGATAACGGTTCATCAAGCAATAGCAGTTTAGGGCGGTTAATCACCGCGCGTGCAATGGCAACTCGCTGCTGCTGACCACCAGACAAATCTTGTGGCTTGCGGTTGGCCAAATGCTCTAGCTGTACCATCGCTAGCATCTCGCTAACACGTCTTTGGATTTCATCTTTTGGGACTTTTTTTAGCTTTAGGCCATATGCCACATTTTGGGCGACGCTCATGTGAGGGAACAGCGCATACTGCTGAAATACGGTATTGACCGGACGTTTATCAGCGGACAAGCCTGCCATCTGTACGCCATCCAAATATATCGCTCCAGCGTTCGGCTGCTCAAAGCCTGCAATCAAGCGTAGTAATGTCGTCTTACCACAGCCTGATGGGCCAAGCAGCGTCAAAAACTCACCATGCTTGATATCAAGGTTGATGTCTTTTAGGACTTCGGTTTGATCATAGGTTTTTTTTAGACCAGTCAGTTGCAGCAGCACCTGATCATCATGAGGTAACGCAGAGGTGTTATGCGTATTTTGAGATAAATCGGTCATAATATCTGTTCCTGAGCGTCCAATATCTGTATACAGCTAGCTGTCATTATAGGGATTGGCATGAGCGTAAGCACGATTTGATTACTGTCTAAATGCTGCCTGAGTGCTGCGTATTATAACAAACCCTTGATATAAGTCAGTGCAAGTTCGTTATAAGTTACGCGAGTAATACTGTCGTAGCAGCGATATATACAGCTGTATTTTTAGATGTGACTACATTCACCTAGCGATATTTAGACAAATTTTTTTACCGTTTTTTGGTTTTTATTCCTATACAATCACGTTATGGCTGACAAACATGATTAGCCTGATAGTTTGGCGATAATTAGCCAGTCTGTGCTTGAATACATATATGCAAAACAGCTTATAACTCTAATATTATTGATGATAAAGGATCTCTCATGCCTACCGATATACGTCCAACCACAGGTCAAGAAGCGCTTGAGCTTTTAAAAGCAGGTAATGCACGCTACGTTGATAGCCTCACCAGTACCGATGAATATATGCAGCGCCGTCCAGAGTTGGTCAAGGATCAAAACCCATTGGCTATTATTTTGGGTTGCTCGGATGCACGAGTACCCGTTGAGATTGTCTTTGATCAGGGTTTGGGAGATTTGTTCGTTATACGAGTCGCAGGTAATGTGGTTGCACCATCGCAGATTGGTTCAATCGAGTTTGCAGCCGAAGCCTTTGGTACGCAACTGGTGGTGGTACTTGGACACTCGAAATGCGGTGCTGTTACTGCTTGCGTTGAGACGTTGATTAACCCTGAGCAGAACTATTCACCTAACTTGCAATCTATCGTTGATCGTATTCGCCCAAGCGTTTATAACTTACACGAATTGGCAACTGCCAATGGTCAAGACGTCGATGCAGACGAGCTGGTCGACCGCTCTATCCGCGCTAACGTACGTATGTCAGTCAGTCAGCTAAAGCATGGCTCACGTGCATTAGAGGACTTAACCAATAGTGGTCAGCTATTGGTAGTCGGTGCTGAGTATGATCTTGAGACAGGAAAAGTGCGTTTTTTAGATAGCTAGTTAGTCTTAGATAACTAGCTAGTTAGGGTATACAGACGAACACACCTTGTTCATATTCTTACAAAACCCTATCAGTTATTTCGCCATTTTTTATTATGATAAGAGAACGACGCAAATTACGACAATCGTGATTTGCGTGTTTTTGCCTTTATTTTCTGAATTATATTAGGATAATTATGTCTACTTCATCTAACAACAATAACGACGCAATAGACCAACCTGCTAGCAGCGTCAGTACTGATGGTGTTCAGCCAATCTCATCACAGACGACCGGTTTTACTTTTAACCACACCATGCTGCGTGTCAAAGACCCTGTTAAATCGCTAGCGTTTTACACTGGCGTCTTGGGTATGACCTTGCTTGCCGTTAAGAAGTTCCCTGACATGGGATTCGATTTATATTTCTTGGCTAAGTTGACCGAAAGCGAGCGCGAAAACTTGCCAACTGGCGATGATCTAGAAATTTTTGCTTTCCGCCAGCGTGGCATCTTGGAGTTGACGCACAACTACGGCACCGAAACCAAGGCTGACTTTAGCTATCATGATGGCAATCAAGATCCACAAGGTTTTGGTCATATTTGTTTTAGCGTTCCAAGCTTGGATGAAGCGGTTGCTTGGTTTGATAAAAACAACGTCGAATTCAAAAAACGTCCAGAAGATGGCAGTATGAAAAACATTGCTTTTATCAAAGATGTAGACGGCTATTGGATCGAAATCGTTCAGGCCGATTTGATGGGCTAATTGTCATAACGACAGCACCTATTAAGATAAGTGCGCTGATAAAAATAAATAGAATAAAGGAGTATCACCCAGATGCCTACCTCTGAGGCAGACACGACACTGAGTGCTGAGACAGCTGCGCAGTCTACGACGACAGATGGGTTGACCTATCAAAGCATTCTTGGTTCGGCAAATGAGATATGGGTTGGCTTTGTTGAGCGCATCCCATATTTTGTCGCATCAATTATCGTTATCCTAATTTTTTGGTTTTTATCGATTGTCTTCAAGAAAATCGTTCACAAATTATTAGGTAGCCGTAGTCGGCATCAGAACTTGGTAAAAGTGTTTCAGCGGGTAGGCGGGGCGCTTATTTTCTTTATTGGTTTTATGATAGCGATGGTTATTGCGGTACCGGGGTTCACTCCTGCTAAGTTGATTGGCGCGCTCGGTATTGGTTCCGTTGCTATCGGTTTTGCTTTTAAGGATATCTTCCAAAACTTGCTCTCTGGTATCTTACTGCTGATTTCAGAGCCGTTTCGTATCGGTGATCAAATCGTTTCAGGCGACTATGAAGGAACAGTCGAAGATATCAAAATCCGCGCAACTACCATCAGGACTTATGATGGCCGTCAAGTGGTGATTCCAAATTCAGATCTCTATACCTCAGCATTGACCGTCAATACCGCTTATAAGCAGCGCCGTCTGCAAGTCGCAGTTGGTATCGGTTATGAAGATGATATTGAAGCGGCTAAAGCTGAGATTATAAAAGCATTAGATAAGATAGAGAGCGTCTCAAAGAAAGCAACGCCAAGCGTAATTGCTACTGGCTTCGGCGGTTCGTCCATTGATCTCATGGTACGCTGGTTTATCGAAGATGGTACGCAAGCCAATAAGGTTGCCTCGATTCATCAAGTAATTGTAGGTATCAAAAACTCGTTGGATGCAGCGGGCGTAAATATTCCATTCCCAATACGTACAATCGATTTGAGTGATCCTTCAGTAAGTGCAATCGTTAATAAAATGAACGAGCAGCAAGACGTTGTGGACGTGAATAAAACAGTGGCCGAGTAGTGCGCTCGGTGAAATATTTAATTAGTGTTAAAACTTTAATTTCCACAATATTTAGAAAATCGAAAAACCGCCACATCAATTGATATGGCGGTTTTTTTTACGTGTCGACTTGCTATAAATATAAAGGCTTATTCGTCTTTTGCTCTAAAGTCGGTATGGCATGATTTACAGCTTGCACCAACTTGTCCAAAGGCAGGTTTAACATCGTCCATGCTAGTGGCGTTTTGGGCGGCGGCGTTTAGCTCAGCAGTGACTTTTTGAAAGTTTTCAGCTTCAGCACTGAAACCATCAGCATTAGACCAAACCGCTTCAGTAGCATTGCCTACCGCTTCTGGGTCTTCAAAATGACTCCAAGGCTTGGCGGCATCTTCTGCTAAGAATGCAGCTTGCTCTTTAAATACATCGGCATCAAATGTATCAGGTGCTTTTGCCATATCACCCATGACGCCCATTGCATCGCCCCAGTTTTTCATGGTGTCTTGACGCGCTTGCACATCAGGATTAGATCCTGTTGAAGTGCTACAGGCCGTTAGACCTAGTGCAGCTGCCATCAAGGTAACGCTAAACAGAGATTTGAAAGATTTGTTGGTATGAACCTGTGCCATATGACTTACTCCTTTAAACTTGGCTAATAGTAAGCGCGATTACAAACGCTCGCTTTGACTTAAAATATAGTTATACAAAATACTGCCTAAAATTCTTTTGAGCACAGTTGCTAATAAAGAACGTCTTCTATTGTAACGGTTATCTGGGCGATGGGAATTATATAGTTGTTATATCCTCGTAATATTTTAAATAAGCATACCTTAACTTGGTTGTTACTGCTTATAGTTGATTGCGATGATTGTATTGGTAAATACACGACATGTTTTTTACAATAATAACGTGAGAGTTGCTCGTTTGAATGGTACCGACAATAAAAAAGGCCAGCAAATAGAGGCTGACCTTTTTAATATTTTCCAAAAATATAAATGCCGTGATATTCACGAAACTTATAGTGCCAACCAATCACGCGGCTTTAGATAATAATCGGTCAACTCAAATTCAGGCGTTCCTTCAGCAGGCTCAAAACGATAATGCCAGCTGGCAAGCGGTGGCATGCTGACTAGGATGGATTCGATACGTCCATTACTCTGTAGCCCAAATAGCGTTCCACGATCGTAGACCAGATTGTATTCGACGTAGCGGCCACGGCGATAGAGCTGAAACTCGCGCTGCGTTTCAGTATAAGGCGTATTTTTACGTTGTTCAAAAATCGGCATGATACCGTCAAGATAACCGTTGCCCACGGCTTTCATAAAGTTAAAGCAGGTCTCAAAATCCCAGCCGCGACTTTCGGTACTGACGTCATCGTAAAACAGACCACCAATACCGCGCTGCTCATCACGATGGCGTAGATGGAAATACTCATCACACCACTGTTTAAAATCAGTGTAAATATTGTCCCCAAAAGGCGCACACAAGTCGTGACAAACTTGATGCCAGTGTACACAATCAGCGAGTACTGGATAGAATGGCGTTAAGTCAAAACCACCGCCAAACCACCAGATAGGAGCTTCGCCTTCGGCTTCTGCTACGAATAAACGCACATTGGCATGGCTCGTAGGCACGTTTGGATTTCTGGGATGGACAACCAGTGACACGCCCATTGCTTGGGCTTTACGCCCAGCGATATCAGGGTGACGCGCGGTCGCAGAGGCGGGGAGGTTATGTACATGAATATGGCTAAACATGACGCCCGCTTTTTCGATGACCTCGCCATCTGCCAATACGCATGACCGCCCGCCGCCACCTTCAGGACGTTCCCAGTCATCAGGAACAAAGGTCGCATACTCGTTGTCGTTAGTGCTGCCATCACGCTCTTGTGCTTCTAGCGATTCACAGATACGTGCCTGTAAATCAACCAAAAATTCACGCACTCGCATGATGTCGTTATTGGTTGGCGTCGTAACGGACGCTACCGTTGATAAGTCTGTTTCGTTATTTGTATTTGTAATACTCATAAGATATCTATTTATTCAGGTGTATGGCGGTATTAAGGTCTGTATCGAGAGAAGCGTCTATATCAAGATTGATATTTTTATCAAACAAGTGGCCCATGCGATCACGTTTGGTTGCTAGATATTCCGCGTTCATATCATTGACACCGACCAACAATGGCACCCGTTCGACAACATCAATACCATGCTCAGTCAGATAAGCGACTTTGTTTGGATTGTTGGTGATAAGCCTTACAGCGTCAACACCGACATGGGCAAGCATCGGACCACACATATCATAGATACGCGCATCGGCAGGCAAGCCTAACATGAGATTAGCATCCAGCGTATCATGCCCTTGATCTTGGAGGGCGTACGCACGAATCTTATTAGTCAAACCAATACCGCGACCTTCTTGACGCAAATACAAAATCGCACCGCAACCTGACTCTTGGATGGCTTGCATGGCAGTATTGAGCTGTGGACCACAGTCACATTTCAATGAGCTAAACGCATCGCCTGTCAGACATTCAGAATGAATGCGAATGAGCGGTACTTGCTTCGCTATCGATTCGTTCTTTTGGTTCAATGCCGTGTCGTTTGAGGGTTGAATAGCCACATCATCTGTCTGTTGATCGACCACAGCTAGACCAACGGTCAGCATGACATGCTCTTGACCTTCGCTATTTTCAAAGATATGAATATCAAACTCGCCGTGACGAGTGGGTAATTTGGCACTAGTGATAAATTGATATGACATTGCTGTCCTACATAAGCCTAAAGTTGTGGCGGTGAAAAGTATGTTATTGCTGTTTGAAACGAGCGCTGTTTGAAACGGTACTGTTCGAGATAACCACTGTTTCCGATATAAATGTTAGTTGAGATGAGCATGTCACCTAAACTTTACTGCTAAAATTAAGATGATACCAGTATAACCTGTTCATAAAGACAGTGTGCTCATTGTATTTTTTATAAAAACACACAAAGTTCACAGACGACGCACGATGATTAAAGCGACAATTAAAAAAAAATGCTATTATGCCATACTATTTTGACGGATACAGTGACAAGTCTTTACCCTTACATTACTATGTCGTCACTAACATCCGCTATTGATGCAAAATAATAGGGCATAATGTCACCCCTCAGTTGTCAATAGTATAAAAGCATCAATAGTTTGATATCAAAACGTTGGTATTGACGCGCAGCCTATTGTGCTAGCGTGTCTACTGTCGTAAGTAGCGCAGCTATACAAATACGAAAGTTGCATGAATAATTATATGGTCGATTACATCAATAATGATGTAGGTATTATTGACGTCTTTTGATTATAGTCACCGCTATATTTTAAAGACACGTCTTGTCAGCAGATTGGTAGGTATCGTACGGTTTATGCAGCAGTCACCTCATTCTCCAAAGTCTCAGTCCCTATCTACATCAGTGCTGGATTCTGCTGCTCAGTTATCGAGCTTACAGCAGACCTATACTGTGATACCACGTGTGCGTCCTCATACGCCATTGCTTGATGCAATTGATACACCCACTGACCTCAGCACACTTTCGGCTGCCAAGCTTATTACGCTGGCTGATGAATTGCGCCTTTTTCTATTGTATTCAGCTGGTCAGAGTGGTGGGCATTTTGGTGCCAATTTGGGCGTGGTTGAGCTGACCATCGTATTGCATTATTTGTTAGAGACGCCGCAAGACCAAATCGTCTGGGACGTGGGTCATCAAGCTTATGCTCATAAAGTACTGACAGGTCGCCGTGAGCAGCTAGGTACTATCAGGTCTAAAGATGGTCTGACAGCATTTCCTGAGCGCGCAGAATCTGTCTACGATACATTTGGCGTTGGGCATTCATCGACCTCTATTTCAGCTGGTCTGGGTATGAGTCTCGCCCTGCGTTATCAAGGCCGCGAGCAAACGGTTGCTTGCATCATTGGTGATGGTGCGATGACAGGTGGTATGGCATTTGAAGCGATGAATGACGCAGTACAGCAAGATGCTGATTTACTGGTCATTCTAAACGATAATGATATGTCGATATCTTGCTCTATTGGCGGGTTTTCACGACATTTAGCGATGCTTTGGGAATCAGGTTATCAAGTTGATATCTCTGAGTCAGGTGAGCCAGTACTCTGCCACCGTCCTGATATGCAAGCGTTCGATCGCCGCAAACGTCATAAAGAGATGCGCGATGTTCCACAGCTAGAAGACAACTTATTCAAAGCGATTGGTTTTACCTATTTTGGTCCATTTGATGGGCATAATATTCCTGAGCTACTGCGCGTATTGTCACTGGCGAAGCAAGTAAAAGGTCCAGTAGTGGTACATATCTATACCACTAAGGGTAAAGGGTTTGCACCAGCAGAATTAGACCCAGTGGGCTATCACGCAATCAGTAAATTGCCAGTCGAAAATCATGAAGCGTCTAAAGCTGACTCTGTAGAGCAGCTAAAAAAACAACCAAGTACAAAGCAAGCGTTAAAATATTCGCAAGTGTTTGGCCAGTTTTTGTGTGACAAAGCAGCCGCAGACGATAAGCTGTTAGCTGTCACCCCTGCCATGGAAGAAGGTTCAGGGATGACGGACTTTGCTCGTCATTTTCCAGAGCGTTTCTTTGATGTGGCCATTGCTGAGCAACATGCTGTCACGCTAGCAGCTGGGATGGCAACTCAAGGCGTCAAACCTATTGTCGCGATTTATTCAACGTTCTTGCAGCGTGGGTATGATCAGCTGATTCATGACGTGGCTCTACAAAATCTCGATGTTATGTTTGCTATTGATCGAGCGGGCCTAGTCGGTGAAGATGGTGCCACGCATGCTGGCGTGTTTGATTTTGCATTTTTACGTTGTGTGCCTAATATGGTGATTGCAGCGCCAAAAGATGAGAACGAATGCTACCACTTGCTCAATACTTGCTATGAGTATCCAGGCTGTACGGCGGTACGTTATCCGCGTGGTACAGGCACAGGTGCTGATATTAAGCAGCCAGCCCAAACTTATAAAGTTGGTGAAGCAGTGGTTGAGTCAGTATTAGGTAAAGCTGATGCGCCTTACAAATTGGCACTATTGGCCTTTGGTACGATGGTCGCGACTGCTCAGCAAGCCGCAGAAAGCCTAACAAATAACGATGCAGCGTTAGATTGCCAGATACAGGTGGTCAATATGCGCTGGGTAAAACCGCTAGACACAGCAATGCTTGAGACGTTATTAGCACAAGGGGTCACTCATATAGCAACCCTAGAAGAGCACATGATTATGGGCGGCGCAGGTAGTGCAGTGAATGAGTATTTACTCAATGAGTCGGCAACCTTTAAGCAAAGTCGTCCAGCTATTGCTAATATCGGTATTCCTGATCGCTTTATTGCTCATGGCTCTCAAGCAGAGCAATTAGCTGATTGTGGTCTAGATGTCGAGGGCGTGGTTAAACAGCTTAAAACGCTCTTATCGTAAGCGTTACAATATTATTTTAAAAAATTAATGCGCTAAAAAGGCATGAATTAAAACCGATATAAGCTCTTTAAACAGAGCAAACGCCTGCTAGCCGTAGGTGCTAACTTTTTTACAACTTGCGCAGTTTAGATGATCGCCAAAGTACTGGCTTGGTCAGCGTAACGGTTTTTTCATTTTTATCGAACAATTTTAGTATAATGCGAGTGTCTTTTATAAGTTTTCGTTTATAAGAGACACGTTTTTAATCGCATAGATGTGGTGTGATGCGGCGGCTGTTTGGCATGTTGTGGGCACAAAGTTAGTCTTATTTTTTTATATTCATTCATCAAGCAAATAGGTTATTTATGGAACCCATGGTCGTCATCGCAGCGCGTACTGCTGAAAAAGTTGGTAAAGAGATTTTATATGCGCATCAAAACCGCCACAAAATCGAGTTAGATATCGAGTCTAAAGGACTTGATGGTTTGGTTACCCGCATTGATCGCTTTAGCGAAGAGCTCACTATCGAGACGCTAAAAGCCAGCTATCCTAATCATTCATTTTTGGGTGAAGAGTTTGGTATGCAAGAAGGTCGCGGCGAAGATGCTGACTGGTGTTGGATTATCGATCCACTAGACGGTACTAAGAACTTTGTCCACGGTGTACCGCAGTTCTGCGTATCTATCGCAGTCCAGCATAAAGGCGTTACCCAACACGGTGTGGTCTATGATCCAGTACGTGATGAGATGTTCTCAGCGAGCCGCGGTAAAGGCGCGCGCTTGAACAATCGCCGCATGCAAGTGAGCGAGCGCAAAACCATTGATGGTGGTTTCTTTACGACTGGTCATCCGCTTGAGCGTAAGCGTAACGGCGAAGTTATCTCTTATGCCAAACAGCACTTTGAGAGCTTACAGAAGATATCTGAGGCAGGTGGTCAGGTACGTCGTATGGGTTCAGCTGCGCTTGACTTGTGCTATGTTGCCGCTGGTCGTTTTGACGGTTATTTTGAGATGTCTATCAAGCCTTGGGACATCGCTGCGGGCGAGCTTATCGTGACTGAAGCACGCGGTGTGGTGGTTGATCATACTGGCGCGCACAACTCTATGACATCAGGCTCTATCTTCGCTTGTAATGTGAAATTGCTGAAGCCATTGATGCAAACAGTTGTACCAATCTGGGGTGACGCAATCTAAACGTTAACCTTAATGGTATTAACGTTTAGCGCTTGCAAGATTTAAATTCAAGTAATATCTAGATTGAGTATGAATGAAAAAAGCTGGTTCCATTATGGAGCCAGCTTTTTTGTTTTATCATTACCCTTATTGCCATTTTTATCTTCGACAGTAATGCCTTTGAATGCTAATTCCTTACTGGTAGTTTCTAGCAACTGCAACTCTTCTTCTATGAGCATCAGCATATCTTGTACGCGAGGTAATGCCTTGCTACAAGCGGTAATGCCAAACTCAATCTTATCTAAATAACTGGCTAAAGTGATATTCATCGCTTGACCATTAAAGACGATAGAAGCGGGATATAACGATTGCAGACGTGCGCCATTCCAGTACAGTGGTTTTTCAGAGCCAGGTACGTTGGAAATAATTAGGTTAAATGCCTGCTTTCTAGGAAACAGTCCTGTCGCTAAATTAATGCCTTGCCACGCGTATGAGACGATACTGTAGTTAATGACCTGCGCTTGGTTCATGCGGCGAAAGCGACGTTTGCCGTTATTCATACTACGATGGATAAGCTCTATCCTGCGCAGTGGATTGTCCAAATGCGTACCCAAGTTTGCCAATACAAATGACAGCTGGTTGCCCGAGATACTATTATCTGTACGCAGTGACATCGGTACAAAAGCAATCAATGGTTTGCTCGGTAGCGCATCCATTGAGATTAGATAACGGCGAATAGCACCTGCACAGACCGCCAGTACCACATCGTTTCTACTAATTTTGAGCCTTTCAGCAATATCGTTAAACCGTTTTATATCATAAGACTGTGCGGCTATACGCCGTGAGGCTGATATACTTTTATTCAAGATACTCATTGGGGCGTCAAAAGTACCGACATACCCTTCATCACCGTAGTTTTTTACATTATCTAGCAGTTCTGTGAATACAGGTTTGATGGTAGATATCTGCTCTTTTATGATGCCTCTGATAGATCGTTCGGCAGGTAATATAGCGTTTACTTGGTTACGATGGCGTGCCATCAACGACCAGACAGGGAGAGTAACTGGCTCGGTTGGCGATTGTGATAAGGATTTTTGAACCAAACGCATCGCCGCGATACCATCAACCAAAGAGTGATGAATCTTAAAATACCATGCAAAACGTTCAGGTCCACCTTCGACTTCTGGCTGGATACCTTCGATGACATGGCATTCCCACAAAGGCATGGCACGATCTAATAAACGCCCATGTTCTCTTGAGACGTACATCAATAGTTCACGTACGCGTCCAGGACTTGGTAGCGCGACATGATGCAAATGATGCTCAACATCAAAGTCTTTGTCTTTTTTCCAAAAGGCTAAATGTTCAAGTACCTGATTAAAAGGAAAGCTAGGCGGTACATCAGACTCTTGCATTTGTTTTACCAATTGATAGACAAAGTCGCTATCCGCATTGTCTGGTAATTCAAATACAAACAGCCCACCAACGTGCATGGGCTGTTTACGCGACTCAAGAAGTAGAAACAACTGGTCGACTGCTGTGAGAAGTCGCATAATAAATCCTTTTATGACGATAAGTGTTATGTGAAAATTATAATAAGTAGATATTCAATCAAATAACATTTTTTATTATTTTATAGAGCGTGTTAAGCACTCAACCATAGCACTGACAGCACTATACGTAAATACTCAACACGCTCTATTATGACATGTCATCTATAATTCAATTTATTGAAAGAAATACCCAGTTTGTGGTGAGCTGGCAGTAGCCATCTTACGCATTGGCATACGACCTGCCAAAAACGCAGCGCGACCTGCCCACATAGCATGTTTCATTGCGTGTGCCATCATTACCGGGTTTTGTGCATTGGCAATGGCTGAGTTCATCAGTACGCCATCACAGCCAAGCTCCATTGCAAGTGCAGCATCAGAGGCAGTGCCGACACCAGCGTCAACCAATACGGGTACTTTAGCGTTTTCGATTATCAAGCTAAGCGTATGTCGATTGAGTAGACCAAGTCCTGAACCAATCAAACTGCCAAGCGGCATAATGGCGACACAGCCCATACTTTCTAATTCTTGTGCGACGATAGGGTCATCTGACGTATAAACCATCACTTCAAAGCCATCATCGATCAATACTTTGGCGGCTTTTAACGTTTCCATAACGTTTGGATATAAGGTTTTTTCGTCCCCCAATACCTCAAGCTTAACCAAATTATGCCCACCCAATAACTCGCGAGCAAGCTTACAAGTGCGAATGGCTGTTTCGGCGTCAAAGCAGCCAGCAGTATTCGGTAATATCGTATATTTATCAGGTGAAATCACATCTAATAAGTTAGGCTCATCACTGTTTTGTCCAATATTGACACGGCGAATGGCGACGGTCACGATTTCGGCTGCTGAAGCGGCAATGGCTTCTCCAGTCTCTGTCATGTCTTTATACTTGCCAGTACCAACCAGCAGACGCGAAGAAAAGGTACGGCTACCGACAGTAAAGGTATCTTGTAAAAGTGGTGTTGGACGAGTAGTGCTAACGTTCTCTGACATAACGGAAAATCCTAATATCGAGCGGGAGAAGGGATAGACAAAATATGATGGGCAATCTAAGTAATCTAAAAGGTGTAATAGACAATGGCAAGCGGTCTGCAAAAAATCGCATGATATGCTAACTCTGATAGTAATGATATGTGCTGGGCGAGAGATATAAAGCGCCAGTCACATAAAATAATACCCGTCTAAAACAAAATGCTATTATAACAAACTCATGCAACCTTACTGGCAGTCTTTTTTGATTCGAACTGTTAAGGACAAGGCATCCATCATGTCTTGGCGTGCATACTTCTTATCCTCTCCTCACTTATTGGGCCGTCTTTATGATGCAGTTGCCATACAGCTTTGCGAAACGCCATCAGATTTTGGCCATACTTGCGATAGATCCGGAATTGCCGCCAACATTGGTACTTACCAAAGCGACTCCGTTGTCAGCGATCAACGAAGCGGTACGGTTTTTACAGCAGCAAGGCATTCGCGGTGTACCCACTTACGAAAGTGTTAGCGCGGATGATTTTGAAAAACGTATGAACGCGGCTTACGCTGGTAATACCGGAGAGTCGCAGCATATCGCTGCTGGGCTTGAGGATCATCCTGATCTTGATAGCTTAGCAGATAGCGTCCCTGAGACTGAAGACTTGATGGATCAGCAAGATGATGCGCCCATTATTCGTCTGATCAATGCGCTGTTGTCAGAAGCCATTCGCCTAAATGCCTCAGACATTCATATCGAAACTTTTGAAAAACGCTTGGTGGTTCGCTTTCGTGTCGATGGTGAGCTTAAAGAAATTATCACACCAAAACGCCAGCTCGCGCCATTATTAGTCTCGCGTATCAAAGTCATGGCCAAGCTAGATATCGCTGAAAAGCGTGTACCGCAAGATGGGCGTATTAGCTTACGACTGGCAGGGCGAGAAGTTGATGTGCGTGTATCGACACTGCCGTCGAGCTTTGGCGAGCGCGTGGTGATGCGTCTACTAGACAAGCAGGCGGGACGTCTTAACATGACGTATTTGGGGCTATCTGATAATGACTATACTGAGCTAAAGCGCTTAATCCATCGTCCGCACGGCATTATTTTGGTGACAGGGCCGACTGGCTCGGGTAAAACCACGACGCTATATTCTGCATTGACCGATTTAAATGATCAAACTCGCAATATCTTGACTGCTGAAGATCCGATTGAGTTTCAGCTTGATGGTATCGGGCAGACGCAGGTCAACAATAAAGTAGATATGACATTTGCTAAAAGTTTGCGTGCAATGCTCCGTCAAGATCCCGATGTGGTGATGGTTGGTGAAATTCGTGATTTAGAGACAGCCGAGATTGCCGTACAGGCGTCTTTGACAGGACATTTGGTCTTATCAACGCTGCATACCAACACCGCGATTGGCGCAGTCACTCGATTGCAAGATATGGGTGTTGAGCCATTTTTATTATCGTCGTCACTGATCGGCGTGGTAGCACAGCGCTTAGTGCGTACTTTATGCTCACATTGTCATGGCTGGCAGGCAGCGGATACCGAACAAGCCAAGCTTTTTACCGAAATTGGGATTGGGACAACACTGAAAAGTGATGCCAAAGATATAGCAAGTGAGTCGATTCGCCTGCCCAAGCCAGTTGGCTGCGATAAATGTAATCAGTCAGGGTTTAAGGGGCGTACTGCTATATATGAAGTCGTGCCAATCGACGATACATTGCGCCGTATGATTCATAGCAATACGGCTGAATATGAGCTGGAAGAGTATGCACGCCAGCAAACACCATCTATTCGTGCAGATGGTTTGCGTAAGGTCATAGAAGGGCGTACGACATTGGAAGAAGTGCTACGAGTGACGAAAGAGAGCGCATTAACGGACGAGACAATACTGGTATAAATTTGCGGACTGGATCTCGCGGACTGGACATTGGGATAGCAAATAAAAAACAACTGGCGTAAATAGCCAGTTGTTTTAATATTTTTCTAATTGTGGAGCTTTAGAGTTTTTAGCCGCTATTATTTTGCAGCCATACACTCAACCTCAACGCTTGCTCCAGCAGCCAGTTCCGATACGCCAAAGGCTGAGCGTACAGGATAAGGCTTTATCATCTCAGCTTTATAGACTTTGTTAAAGTCATCAAAGTCATCCATATCAGTCAGCATGACCATACATTTAACGATATCAGACTTACGGTAGCCATATTTTAATAGCGTGCTATGGATGTTATCGAGCACTTGCTTGGTTTCAGCTTTGATACCGCCTTTGACCAGTTTGCCATCTTTAAAGCCAATTTGTCCCGACATATATAATGTATTGCCCACGCGTACAGCCTCTGAAAAAGGATAAGTACCGCCATCGCCCAAGAAAGTAGGGCTAGATTTAGCAATGCTGACAGCCGTCGTTGTATTGGCATTAGCGCTATGAAAAAAACCCAATGAGCACATAGTGGCTAGCGCTAGCGTAGACAAGCAAGTACTAAGTTTGGACATACTGTTTCCTCATTGGGTTTGTTATCAATTTTTACTAGCTACTTATCAGCACTATTATTTTGAGTAGATGAGGCATCGCTTTCTTCGATTATTGCCTCGGTTTTAGAGTCATCTTCTGAGAATTTTTCAGACGCTTTACCTTGGCGGCGTGCCTCTAGCTCCGCTTTTGGTATCCATGCCCACGTCATCTCAACCACAATTGGATCGCGGTCACTATCAGACTCACGATCTTTGATGACACAAGGAATAATCATCTCACCTTTTGGTGTGTTTAGGATATCCAAACGCTGTTCATCAGACAAGCTTGCCACAGCAGCAATTTGACCTTTTTTGATCGGGCGATGGAAATTTACCGAGTAAGATTTAATCAGTAGGATACGATCAGAGGGCAAGTTTAAACCCAAAATAAAACCCGTAGCCGTCTCAGCCAGTAATGTGATGGCGACTGCATGAATAGAGCCGATATGGTTTTGGACGGCTTTATTGTTATTTAAACTAACAACGACTTGGTTTGGTTCTACCGTCTCATAATAAATGCCAGTTGTGCCGACATAGGGAACGACCTTGCCAAAGGCTTTAGATAAAATACTTGAGCGTGCACCAGCAGGCAGATATTTGGTGACGGATAACAGTTTGGTAAATTGATTGCTAATTGGTTTTAGCGTACTACTAGGTTTCTCAACTGAAGGTTTTGTGCTGTCAGATACTTTGGCTGGCAGTTTATTGGTCAACTTGGCGGGTAGTTTTTTTAATAATCCTGACATACAAAATTCCTTAACGTAAATGAGTTGAATGACATTCTTAGCATGGCTTTTTATGATAGAGACACAAATATAGGTTATAAAAATCGCTATAAACACTATGGTACATCAACCATTGCCTTCCTACTATTATTAGCATGAACTGCTGCGCTTACAAAACAATAGTAGCGTGGCTATGTTGCTAGGTTATGTCATCAATTTAGATCGCCACTTAAAGCAGCCTAGCTATCTTATATATCACTCTTATATATCACTCTTATATATCACTCTTATATATCACTATCATTTGGGCATTGGTATTATTAAGTGATTGGTATAGTCAGTTCAATATAACTTAGACACAAGGAAGCCGAGGGACAGTACTACAAATAGTAGATTAAGTGAGACTGATACCGTATCTAATTTATAGAGGGTTGACTATAGTTACCATGCCAATAGACAGTCACTTTATAATGACAAAATGTTAGCATGTCTATTTCAAACCTGTTTTCAATGCCGCTGGATAACGTTATGCCTGATATGTCTGCTCATGAACCGACTAATATTATTTATACGGGCGTTGCTGGTACAGGTAAAACCTATAGATTGCTGCAAATCGCGAAGCAATACACCGACTATCTACCCAAGACTGAAAATGAAGATTTATTAGCACAGCTGCTGCAAGGTCTAAGCTGGCGCGAAGTATTATGTTTGGTATTTTTAGATTTACGTGCTGAACAACAGGACTTGTTAAAGGTACGAGAAATTATTGATCATCCTTTTTTTATGACCAAAGCTGCTCAGAACTCACGTGATAAAAATCTAGATAGTACAGCTTGGTTAGAGTTACGCAGACATAGTCCTACGAACTCTCAAACAGTCAGTTTTGATAACCGTGCTAGCCAAGCTTATTTTGATAAAGACAATAGTGGATCATGGTATTTATTGCCAGAGAGTATGGTGCTACTAGAAGATTTATCGCAGCAATTAGCAGAGTTTCAGCAAGCACAGCGTGACAACCAAGCCCATCAAAATCAAAACATCGGTCAGCAACGTTTTAGTATGGTGAGCTTCCATCAAGCCTACGGTTATGAAGAGTTTGTAGAAGGTATACGGCCTGTCATGAGTGGTGCTGCACAAGCAAATAGCAACCCTTTTAATCAAACTCAAATGAGTTACGCGGTGCAAGATGGAGCATTCCTGAAGCTATGCCAACGCGCCGCCCGTGACCCTCAGCAGCGTTATGCCATGCTGATTGATGAGATTAACCGTGCTAACGTGTCACGAGTGTTTGGTGAGCTTCTCAGTTTGATAGAGCCTGATAAACGAGCGGGCAAGCCAAATGCGATGACAGTAAGTTTGGCGTATTCTAGGCGTGCTTTTAGTGTGCCTGCCAATGTCGATATTTATGCCACTATGAATACCCAAGATCATTCTTTAGCGCCACTTGATATGGCGTTACGTCGACGTTTTCGTTTTATTGACTGTCCACCGCAGCCTAATTTACTATCGACAATTCGAGCTAGCAATGACACCGACACTGGACTGTCTGAAGACTTAGAAGCAGGTGCGATAGATTTGAGTAAATTACTAACAGGTTTGAATAGACGTATTGTGCAGACACTGGGAGTAGAAGCACAGTTGGGGCATGCGTTTTTATTCGCAATCACTCAGTTAGAGCAATTACAAACGGCGCTCGTTGAACAAATTATTCCTCAATTGGCTCAAGCAGCTGGTGGTCAAATTACGGTGCTGCAGTATATCTTTAGAGATGAGCAGCAACCGACGAGTAAGCAGTTCGTACAGGATAGTCAAGCATTGATGAATGACGACTTGTATAATCCGCTGGGCAACCAAAACAATGCTTTCGCTGAACACCAAATGTTTGCAGGGCAGGGTTCTTTTCTTGGTCAGTCTATGAGTATGAATAGCTATACTATCAATGCCGATCTGATCGCTAGGGATGGTGAGTTTAATCATGCTGCTATCTATCAGCGTTTGTACTAGCAGGGTGACTGTTCAGTGATAACGAATAATCCATATTCCGCCAAGCAACACGCTATTATGGTAAGCAGTCGCCAGACTTGTATCCCTAACAGTAGTGTCGCTACCATGAATGTTATCACCGTGTTTGAGCATCAACGTTTGACCGTGCATGATTTTTTGCACACGTCTGATTTCGATTGGCTAATAGCGCAAGAATTTGCAGCATTTACTATCAGGCGTAAGCGAGGGCAATGGCAGCTTAAGGTTGGGCACTACATTGGGATTATTCTACTGCCCAGTGGCATGACGCTTGAGATATTGCCAAAGCTCAATCAGTCTACTCAGTCTAGCGATACCGTCCAGACTCGTCATTGGGTACAGGGTATGCTATCGGATTTGATACATCTAGATGCGCATAACAATCGTAAGCTACCCAATACGAAAAACTTCGGTCAGTTTAGTTCCCAGTCCACTCCTTTACCGTTAAAAGTATTGCCCATATCAGACTGGCTGATTGAGCAGTTTTTGCAGCGTTTAATTGACTATCAACCAACCAAGCATTATCAGGCTCAGATTGAAAATCAGGCATCCCTGCAAGGTCGACTGCTTATCAAAGAGCAACTGCGTCATAATAGTATGCAACCGCATAAGTTCATCTGTGAAAGTAGCGTATTAAGTCACAACATGTTGGCCAATCGATTGATTAAGAGTGCATTGGTTTACTTGATGCCTTTATTGCCCCAGTTTATTTCTTCAAAACTGTTGCAGCCATGGCAGCAAGTGCCTACGCTAAACAACCGCGAAATGCAGCAGATAGCGGTAATATATGCTCAAGCAAAGCGTCAGCTAGACGTTCAGCCACTCCAAAAGCAAAAATTGCATGCCGCGCAGCAGTTAGTAGACTTGGCATACTGGTTATTGAAACAGACGACAGCTGCGACAGGTAACGGTATTGATCCAAATAGACAAAACTGCTCTCAGCTAAGATTGTGTTTGTTAATTGATATGAATCAAGCTTTTGAGCAATGGGCAAGTCAGCGTATCGCATCGATGTTTCAACAGATTAGTAGTAGTTACCGTCCTTTTTATCAGACCCAAAGTGTCTGGCTAAACGATGCTGAGGGACTAGCATGCTTATCTATACGGCCTGATTTGCTAATATTTAAAACTGCCTCTGATGATTGTCAAAACCAGAACGATATAGCAGCTAATCAAACTAAAGCCAAAAACAAAACCAAAGGTCGCTACAGTCATGTCATCGACATTAAGTGGAAGTACTTACCGCATGCTGCTGCAATTAGTGCGAGCGACGCTTATCAATTGACTAGCTATGCACAAGCTTACTTGGCGGGGCAGGTCTGGTTGGTTTATCCGGTGCTAGGTCGTGATAGGCAGCCAGTAGCGCTCAAGCAGCAAACTCATTATGGTAGTAATGATAGCGTTAGTAGCGATAATATTAAAAACAATGAATCAGCCGATGCCCATTTATGGTTGATGCCGTTTGATGTTTTGACAGGTACACTCAACGGTGAAGTACTGCCACATTTGGACAAAGCTTAATATCATTATCAATGACAGCGTGAATGACTGACTAATTGATAGGTAAATAATAAAAGGGTCTTGCTATCACTATTTTGGTGAAATTGACGTAATTTTAAAAAAATTAGCGATTATTTGAAATTAATCGAAAATAGGTGTTGACACAATCGCCTTTACCCCTTAATATGTGCACCTCGATAGCGAGGAACATTAACAAGTTAGCGGCATTGCCAACAACGAGTTGATTAACAAACTATCGTGATAATAGAGAATTTCGGAGTGTGGCGCAGTTTGGTAGCGCATCTGGTTTGGGACCAGAGGGTCGTAGGTTCGAATCCTATCACTCCGACCATCTATTTTAAGAGCCTTACAGGCTTTTTTTTATGTATAACGGTTTAGTTTCTGATATAGTAAAATATATCGTAAAGTAAGCTTAGTATATAAAAGTCCTCTAAGAGCGCCTGTAGCTCAGCTGGATAGAGCATCTCCCTTCTAAGGAGGTGGCCGCAGGTTCGAATCCTGCCAGGCGCACCATTTAGCCTGCAAATCTTGCCTATTCTTTGGCAATAGTTATGGCGGTTGTAGCTCAGTTGGTAGAGCCCCGGGTTGTGATCTCGGTTGTCGTGGGTTCGAGTCCCATCAGTCGCCCCATATTTTATTCTGTATGTATCTACATACAAATCATATCTTAATCTAAAAATATATCAGTAATAGCACTCGCCCTTGATGGCGATTTTTTTATGCCTATTCGATTTTATCTCTATATTATCTTTATAAGATTAAACAGATAGAGTTTGATAGCATCTTCAATACTAGATAATCCCCCAAATTTTTTATCAACATTGCTTGTAGGTTTTCCTTGAGGCCTAGCGTGAATGTGTCTACTCTATTATTGTTTAGTAATTCTAATAAGTAAATAGACATGACGTTTTAAATGATGCATTATGCTTAAGTGTTATCACATCCATACTATTCAATAAAAATTATTTATTGGAGCAAGCATTGGCATAGAGCAAACCGACAGAAATTGGCATAGAGCAAACCGACAGAAATTGGCATAGAGCAAACCGACAGAAATTGTTATTAAGAATACTATTATTTTTTTAAGATGAATCGTTATTAATCTGCATTATTGAGGAATTGATTGATGGACGCACTGAGTGTATTGCTGCAAAACGTGCATTTATTTGAGACTAAGTATTATCGTCTAAATGGCACTGGCAATTGGTCTTATTCTATTACTAGAAAAGACACCATTTTATTTTACTTGGTAATGTCTGGCGGTTTTTGCATCGATGTTGGTAATGGTCTACGAGAAGCTCGCGCTGGCGACATGATCATGATTCCGAATGCGCACAAGCATGTGAGTTATGCACTTAATCACCATGGCGATGTTGCTGAGTCGCTTGATGAACTATTGAGCAATTGCCCTGAGCGTACACTTGATATCGATGGCGATGGCGACCCCAATTCATCTTTGATACTGATCGAATGTAAGTATGATAAAGAGATGATTAATCCTCTGTTGTCAGTACTGCCACCGATATTACCTGAGCTCAATGATGCTGCTGACGGTCGGTTTGAAGTGATCGATGTAGAGATAAAGCTGCTAACACTAGAAGCGGAGCGTGAGCGTATGGGCAAAACGGCCGTAATCAATCATTGGGCAAGCATCATGATGATTGAGTGTTTGCGCGTCTATATTGAAAGCTTGCCTGAAGCCACAGAAAACTGGCTCAAAGCCATGAAGGATCCATTTTTGACCAAGGCACTAGCCGCGATGCATGGAGCACCGAGTGAAAGCTGGACCATTCATCAGCTTGCCGAAGTAGCAGGGATGTCGCGTTCTAGCTTTGCACAGCGTTTTAAAGACACTGTTGGCATGCCACCACTGACTTATCTGATCGATTACCGCTTACGATTGGCGGCTCGCTATTTACGCTTACAGCAAAACAGTATTAGCCGTATCAGCGAGATGGTGGGTTATGCTTCAGATTCAACTTTTAGTCAAGCATTTAAACGTGTGTATGGTGTCTCGCCAAAAGCGTACCGTCAGCAGTATCGACAGAACAATCTTGCATAGTTAAAATTCTAATTCTAACTCTAGTTTCTGTTTATTTAAATAGAATCTCGACGATAAGCGCTAAGGTCATTTACATGTCCTTGGCGCTTTTTTTAATTTGTGAATATATATTGTTTATAAACGTTGAGTCACTCATATCTATAAGACCTTTGGTAACTTGCTATGGCTATTTTAGTTAAGGGCAGCTGACATTGAGTCTGTGTTCAGGTACTATGGGTTGATGAGTCGTCGAGACAAAAGCGTTGATGTTGTAGCGCGTTATATGTCCTTGTAAGATAGGCATATAAAAGAATCGAGACGATGTTTATTTTCGCTGCTGATGGTATGTTATGACTGAACCGACCGCAAAGCTAAATGCAGGAAGCAATGGCCAACAAGAGACCATTACAACTGCTAAAACAGAAAGTAATGTTGATAAAAACACTGCTATAGAGAACCCGCATGTCAGCAAAAATGCGCCGAAAAATGAGCCGGTAGAGACACCTGATAAGGCGGCATTATTGACGATGTTTACTTTGTCAGATATTGAGGCGGTAGCAACTGAAGCAGTAATATCTGAGTCATCCAATAGTCTTACAGTAGCTGCAAAACCTGTGGCTCAAGAAACTAATATTGCTACGCAGCGTGTTGCGCTTTATCGTGCTCAGCATGAGCGTACTCGACTGTTATATATGGCATCTGCTAATACGCGTCCTACTTACTTAGTACAAACCCTAAAGCCGCAATTCGTAGAATATCAGCAATATTTACTTGCACAGCAGCTTGATAAACGTGGGTTGATGGATACGGATACGCTCGAAAGACTCTGGCAGCAGCTGCATGTAGTCGATGACATTATTGCAGATATCGTACGCCATATGCCTGCACAGCAACCCGCCGGTTGGCAGCTAACGACTCAAGATGGTCGCAATCCATTGTGCTTTGCTACGGTCGGTAAGTTAAAGCACGGCAAGCCAATTCGCGACCAAGGTAGCCTCAACAGTTATGTACTTGGGCACTTTGGCGTGAGTAGCTTTACCTACGATCGAGGCTATTATATCGGTCATGTGGTTGGTTATTTATTCAGCTGTTATTATTGTGCTCACTTGTCGATTACTTATGGCGTCACAGCCCTTGGCCAGCAAGTCGTGGCTGACTATGATTACGCCAGTCTTGAAACCCCGCATATGGTTAGGCTATTACAAGGTCTTGACGGTTATTGCAAAAAACGTATTTATCAGTTGGCTGTCATCTGTGCGCGCTTGAGTGTTTTTGCGAGTGATAAACGTATTGAAAGAATGCTAATCGCTGAGGTCAATGACTTTGATAAAAAGCTACAGCAGCAGCATCTAGATGTCTTATTATTACAAGGTTTAATGCCTGATAGTAATGACTCAACGCCACTGCTCTAAGCGTTGAATGTCAAATTAATAAATTTCTATTAAGTCATAAATTATAACTGTCTACCTGTAAGTCTCTTAGGATATCTGTTGCCATGCCTGCCTATCATTTCAAAGCGCTTGACGACCATGGCGTTGTCCAAAAAGGCTTGCTAGAAGGGGACTCTGCGCGGCAAATTCGCCAGCAGCTGCGTGATAAGCAATGGACACCCGTTGAAGTCAACCCGGTCAATGACAGACAGAGTCAGAGCAAAAACCGCTACAAAAAACCGTCTGCATACGAGTTGGCATTGCTGACACGTCAGCTATCTGTATTATTGGCAGCGGGTATCCCACTTGAGGAAACCTTGGCATCGGTTGCTAAGCAATCCCCAAAGACTCATATCAAATCTCTGATGCTTGCGGTACGCTCACATGTCTTGGAAGGGCTCAGCTTAGCACGTGCCCTGCAACAAGCCGCTAGCTTTCCGCCGTTATATATCGCTACGATTGCCGCAGGCGAAAAATCTGGTCATCTTGATCTTATCCTCAATCAGCTAGCAGACTATACCGAAAATCGTTTTGCCCTCCAAAAGAAAATCCAAGGGGCCATGGTCTATCCGATTGTCCTGATGGTAATGGCAATTGCGGTAATTATGGGACTGATGAGTTTTGTGGTGCCCAAAATTGTCAAAGTCTTTGAACAGTCTGAGCAAGCGCTGCCTCTAATTACTCAAATTGTTCTCACGCTATCGAATATCATTACTCAGTGGTGGTGGCTAATACTACTGGTATTGGCAAGTACCACATTTTTATTCTACCGTTTCGCCCAAACGCAAGCAGGTAAATTAACAATTGATAGCGTGGTGCTTAGATTGCCGATACTAGCTAGATTGTCCAAAGGTCTGAATGCCGCGCGTTTTGCCAGTACCCTTGCTATACTAGTACGATCAGGGGTGCCACTGATTGAGGCATTACATATTGGGGCTGCGGTCACGACCAATTTACATATCCAAAAAACCATTATTACTGCGGCTGATAGGGTCACAGAAGGCTCTAGCTTGTCTAGTCAACTAGAGAAATCTACTTACTTTCCACCGATGATGGTACAGATGATAAAAAGCGGAGAAAACTCAGGCGAGCTTGAAAATATGCTGAGCCGTGCCGCCAATATGCAGGAGGCAGAAGCAACCAATTTTATTAGCACCTTATTATCATTACTTGAACCTCTAATGCTGGTGCTAATGGGCTTAGTAGTCATGATTATTGTGATGGCGGTTATGCTACCTATCGTTAATATGAACGATTTAGCAGGCTAGGTTCAGTCGCTAGCCTATGATTCATTATGCTATTCACATAAAGACAGCTTCTTATCTCCAAAACCTCTATTTAGTTCTCTTTTACTCTATTCATATCACCTAACTTCCTTGCTAAACCTTGGACTAGCTTTCTTAAGGTTTGCTTACTGTTGTATATTATTGAACGAACGCTATTTTTGCTATGGCAAACACCAGCGCCGCGCTATAGTAAGCGCGAATCAATAGTCATACAGTTGGTGTCATTCAATATTTAGCTTCGGCTGAAATAGCAAACTCAAACTAGGCGCAGCGCTGGATAAAAATAAAACCATGGTTTATAGTGACAGTAGTTTCAGAGCTCATTGATATGTTATTAATGAGAGCTATGATAGAACGCCACTTTTACTATTTACATAACTGTGATGACCAAAGCGATGACTATGACTGACAAATTCCAAGTAAATATGACGCCAAAAAGTGCTATTCAGAATACGCAATCCCATCCGAATGTTGTAAATGACCAAAAGACTGTTTCTTCAGCTATGCAGCGCAGTGCGACAAAAAAGTCTGGTCAAGCAGGATTCACTCTTATCGAGATTATGGTCGTTATTGTGATCCTAGCCATTCTTGCTGGATTAGTGGTACCAAAAGTAGTTGGTCAAAGTGATAAGGCCCGTGTGAAAACAACTGAAACGGCGCTTGCCACTGTCTCAAATGCGTTAGATATGTATAAGGTTGATAACTCCCGCTATCCGACGACCGCTCAAGGGTTAGAGGCGCTTACGACACCGCCAGCTGATGCAAAAAACTATCCTGAAGGTGGGTATATTAAAGGTGGCTATCCGACCGATGGCTGGGAAAATGAGATGCAGTATGTTGCACCAGGTAGTGAAGGGCGACCTTACGATTTATTTTCATTAGGTGCTGATGGTCAACAAGGTGGTGAAGGTCAAGATGCGGATCTTTATGCTCAGTTATAAAGCTTAGTAACAGACGTATAGTGAACAAATTCTGATACTGATATAGCTTTGTAGAATGAAACATTCGTTCATCCATGCACTTTCAACAATTTATAAATATCAACCAATATTCTCTTATTGGTTGATATTTTTTATCAGTAGATAAATCGCCTGCTGTTCATTACAAGTTTGATAGCCAGTGCTATAAATATATCTAGGCGCTCAGCAAAATAGTCATCGCAAACTGCAATTAAAGGTAATCATCTATGTCGATTCAACAGTCTAATAAATATTTTTCTAAAAACCTTTATAAATTGGTTCTAACTGTTGCAAGCACTTCATTAGTAACGGTTCTGTCAATGACATCGATCAGTGTACAAGCAGCAGGGTTAAATGACTTATTTAAAAATAGCTCCTCGGCAAAATCAAAGTTCTTACCAGTGGATGAAGCCTTTCAGGTGGTCAGTAATACCAAAGCGACTTCCAAAGGCACCCGGTTGTCGATCAGTTTTGAAATTACGCCAGGGCATTATGTTTATAAGGATAAGCTTACGTTGAGCTTCCCTAAAGGAATAAGTGCCACGCCGTTCACTTTTAATCAATCACCAGTATCAATCAATGATCCGACCTTTGGTCAGGTTCCTGTATTTACGCAAAGAAGTGTCATTGCAACCACGACGCTGACGACGAGTAATGGTAAGGGCGCCAAAAATGCACCTATTATTATTGGTTGGCAAGGGTGTGCAACGGCTGGGCTATGCTATCCACCAGAAAAAGTTAAAACCAAGATAGATATTGCTGCGACACACAGATAAATAGCGAGCAGATTGATTAAAATATCGGTAATAATAGGTAGCCATTCATGTCCATCAAGACATCACCAAAGTCTTCATCATTTAGCGTATCTACCCATTCGAAAAAATCCCATATCTTAGCGCTTGCCATCGCTAGTGGCTCATTGTTGATAGGCTTGTCAACGACATCGACGGTACAAGCGGCAGGGTTAGGCGACCTTTTCGGTAGTAGTGAAAGCTCATCGAAGTCAAAGTTTTTGCCAGTAGATCAAGCGTTTCAGGTAAGTACAGATAGTACCCCTGTCAAAGCCGGTACGCGGTTATCTGTTAATTTTGATATCACTCCTGAACATTACGTCTATAAAAAGCAAATTAAGCTTACGCTACCCGCTGGCGTGACGGCGGCACCTTTTACCTTTAGCCAGACACCATATTCGATAGATGATCCGACTTTTGGCAAAGTACTGGTATTTGACCAAGCAAATATGGTCGCTACCACCACACTGACGAACAATAGTGGCAAGAATATAGATAGTGCCGCTATCGTCGTTGGCTGGCAGGGCTGTGCAAAAGCAGGGCTGTGCTATCCACCTGAAAAGATTAATACGACTGTCGATATTGCAGCTGCATCGACGCAGGTATCAGCAGATAGTGCGAGTAGTGCGAGCTCGACCGATTCAGAGAATAGTGCTACGACGACACCAGAGGAAGCAAGCTCAACAGCTCTTGATAATACTTTGCCTGATGAGGCGCAAGCACTGACAGACGATGGGGCTATTGATTATGATCTCATTGATAACAGCGCTGTAGAGTATGATTCTTTAGATAGTAGTGTAGCGACGAATACGATTTCTGCAGCAAATAGCAGCGTAACAGGCGAGACGGCCAATAGCGAAAACGCATCAAACAATAGTTTTGTTGATAGCGATCCTTTTGGTTTGGCCTCTCACCCTTGGCTGGCATTAGTACTATTATTTTTAGCAGGCTTAGGCTTGGCCTTGACGCCATGTGTGTTACCGATGTTACCTATCGTGGCCAACATTGTAGCTCGCGAACAAAATCCAACGGTCAAACGCGGTATCATCTTGACCACCAGTTACGCGATTGGGGTAGCCACTGCTTATGGTATTTTGGGCGCTGTTATCGCAGTATTCGGTGAGTCTTTAGGTATTATTGGTTGGCTGCAGAATCCAATTATTCTCATTAGTTTTGCTATTGTTTTTATACTGCTGGCACTATATATGCTAGGCCTTTTCAGTATACGTTTGCCAAAAGCGATCAGTCGTAAGATGCAAGGCTTAAGCCAAGCAGGTGACAGTAAGCTTGGTAGTACAGGCGGCAGTTTAATCGCTGGGTTTTTATCAGCGCTAGTCGTGTCACCTTGTGTTTCTGCACCATTATTTGGGGCATTATTGGCGGTTTCTACCATTGGTAGTCCGTTGCTCGGCTTTGCCGCTTTATTTATGCTAGGTTTTGGTTTGTCCGCGCCGCTTATTCTAATCGGTGCTACCCAAGGCAAGATTATGCCAAAGGCAGGCGAGTGGATGAATTGGGTTAAGCAAGGCTTTGCTTTATTGCTATTTGCCGTGGCACTGCTATTGATTGAGCGCGTGTTTATATCGCCAATCATGCTGATGGTATGGGCGTTATGGTTTATGGTCGTGGCAACATGGGCATGGAGTTGGCTAGGTAAAGGTCGTATGCTGACCCAAGCATTAAGCCTTATCACTGGTATTTGGGCAGCGTGTTTAATAGTCGGCGCTGCACTGGGTAATGACGATAGCTTACATCCATTAGCGTCATTGGGTGCAGCACCGATGATGGTACAGTCAACGTCTGGTCAACCAGTGAATAGTGATAGCACCACTGATAAGACGATCACGACGCTTGCAGAGCTAGATGCCATTGTCGCAGCCAATCCGAATGTCATTGTCGATCTGACAGCAGAGTGGTGTATTGAGTGCCGCATTATGGACAAGAACCTGTTTCATAATCGTCCAGCGCAGATGCAAGATTGGCAACTAGTGAAGCTCGATATCACTGAGACGACAGCAGACTCAAAAGCCGTGTTGTCTCGTTACCAACTCTTTGGTCCACCAGCGCTACTGTATTATATTGATGGTCAGCTAGTAAATCAGCAAGTTGGTGAGATTGGTCGTTCAGAATTTGAGCAAACATTATCGGCATTGAACAACTAATATCTAACAATCAACACTTAAGAAACCAGTGTGATATTTCGAAAACTCTTAAGAATGTTAAGAAGGCCAGTATACTAAGAAAGTATGCTGGCTTTTTTGATGCCATTAAATTCATACTATGGAATGTTTATTAAGTATTTGTTATATAAGTAATTATATTGATATACGCTTATTTTAACTATCGATAAAGCTAGTATCGTGCTTATATTTTCATTACAATAAGGAAACAATGCAGCAGGGGTACTAATTGTCATTTTTTGCGCTCCTAATATCTGCGATTAGCTGACATACTCAGTCAATTCTATTTTAGCGACAACGCTAATGGCCATATTAACTACCTCATATACTCTGCTAGCGCTAATACTAGTTAGATAAAGGACACTTATGTTTGCCCATACCATTACTCAGCGTCACCAGCAGCCGTCTTACCAGAAAGCACATATGCCTCTTCGTATTGCAGTTGCGCTTGCGTTGGGTTTTACCGCGATACAAGTACAAGCTGCTGATGATTCTCAAACCTATAACGAACTGCCAGCACCTGAAGCTGCGTTTGAATATGAGGATCTTGACCTATCACAGAGTCTCGATAACAGTGCGATATCTTCTGACGTGGGTACACAAAGTAGCAAAATAATTAGCAAAGAATTTATTGCCCAGCAAGCCAAGCTGTTTTCTGAATGTACTCAAGTCCAGTCTAGTGCTGCTCGTCTCGCTTGTTTTGATAAGGTAGCTGAACAAGGTAAGACACCAAGCTATACCTCAACCAAACAACCAATTGATTTGGCAAAGACCTTTCAAAGTACGGTCTCAGGTAATCCAAAAGTGATATTGGCTGAGTCTCAAACGGCGATGAGTGGGACGACAGTTGAAGATGCAGACACCATCTTAATGACCAACCAGCAAACAGCAGCCAGCAAATTGAAGGCAAACGGTAACGTAGAAGTAGATGCTGAAACGAATAGTGAGGCACAGATTTTAGAAAATGTAGGTGTCACTCAAACAGACATCGAAAAATTCTCGCCACTCAGTCTATCTTATGATCTAGACAAAAATAGTGAGCGTGGTACTTGGACGGTCAGACCATATCGACCGACATATCTGTTGCCATTATTTTATACTTTCGATCCCAATTTAAATCCAAGCACACCATCACAAGAAACAGATCCTTTTGATTCTAATGACATACGCGAAACTGAGCTAAAATTCCAATTATCCCTAAAAACAAAAGTCGCAGAAGACTTGTTTGATACCAGTGCTGACCTATGGTTTGGCTATACTCAAGAATCACATTGGCAAGTTTATAACGAAGACAACTCGCGTCCATTCCGTGCTACCGATTATCAACCTGAAATATTCTTAACCCAACCTGTGACAGCAGATCTGCCTTTTGGTGGACGTCTGCGTATGTTGGGCGCAGGTGCTGTCCATCACTCGAATGGACAAGATGATCCATTATCACGTTCATGGAATCGTGCTTACCTCATGGCGGGCGCAGAGTGGGGCAGACTCTCAGTCATACCGCGCCTATGGGCTCGAGTAAATAACGAAAGTAGTAGCGATGACGATAATCCAGATATCGAAGACTACATGGGCTACGGTGATATCAAATTCTTGTATGATTTACCGGCTGATCAGAGCATTAGCGGTACCTTGCGCTACAATCCAGGTACCAATAAAGGTGCTGCGCAAATCGACTATATCTATCCTATATCAGAGAACGTTAATGGTATGGTTCAGCTATTCCAAGGCTATGGTGAGTCGATCATTGATTATAATCATGAAAATACCTCTATCGGCTTCGGTATCGTACTGAACGATTGGAAAGGGCTTTAATTCGGAAAGGACATTAATTTGAGAAAGGCTCTAATATAGGTGGAATTTATGATAAGTTATGACAAATAATAGTTTATGCGCCGCTTAGCGCCTTATCAAACTGGACTGTGGTTGGCAGAGTATATGGATATGCGCTGCCAACTATGCCGTATTTATCGTAGTACACCACAATCTCAACTACTGCAGTATCAAGCGCAATCTAGTATACATAATATAACGGACACGCCGCCTACACGGACAGCCTTAAAGAAACACTCTTTTCTTACTAATATCGTTCATCAAGCAAACAGCCATTTAAGCAGTGGTTTACTTTGTGATCACTGTCACAACGATATCACTTGGTTACCAAGACCTTTTGAAGTTGATATCGTTCCTAGTATATCTCTATCTATCCAAGCCTCTACTTACTACGAGTATCCAATACGTCAAGCTATCCGAGCATTTAAGCATCAAGAGGATATGACGAAATTGCCGTTACTATTACATGCCATACGTCAATTACCGCGTCCACACGGTTGTCATCGCAATAACAGCGTGATTGTCGCTATGCCAACGACAAGTCAACGATTGGTCAAACGTGGGTTCGATCCTGTCAGTATTCTATCTGCTCAATTGTCTAAACATTGGCAAATTCCTTTATGGCAAGGCGTTAAGCGTATTGACGATACAGTTAGCCAGCAGGGACTGTCTCGTGCCGAACGTCTTAGTAACTTAGATAACGCCTTTGCTCTAATCGAAAGCCCTCCTAAAAAACGCTTAATACTATTCGATGACGTATCTACCACAGGTGCAAGCTTACAAGCATTAGCGCGAGCGTTCATTCCACCTGCATCAATAAAATCAGCAACGGATAGCAGCAATAATAGTTATCAAATTTCTGCTTACGTATTATCACATGGCAACAAATTCTAAACCCAGTATATCTTTGTCAGTAATATCTAATTATTGCTAATATATTTCCTTAAAGCTATATTGTTATATTTATGTATACTAATTTGTTGTTCTGATCTAAATGTATAAACGATCTTTTGGTGAAATAATATATGAGACAAGAACACAGGAAAGTGCCTATAGTCATTTTTAGATGGTATTTATTAGATATCGTGGAATGAAAATTGCATGCTATTAAATAGATATATGTAGAAAATCATGGTAGTAAGGCAACAATATAAGATACTCATAATCAATATGCCATAAGTAAAAGACAGATAATCGCAGTTTTAAATAGGAACACGATGTGAATGCATCTTTGAACACTCCACTACCTAAGCTAAAGAACGTAAGCTCAGGTTTTACCTTAATTGAATTAATGGTAACGATTGCTGTTCTTGCCATTATTGCAGGTATTGCGGCGCCTAATATTAGTACTCAGCTTGCAGACCAGCGCGTGAAGTCGACAACAGCTACTTTAGTTAATGCACTGAAAGAAGCCAAAGCTGAAAGTATTATTCGTCGTCAAAACATTACTTTAAGCTATGATAATGATAGTAATCCTAAAGTCATTACCATTTCTGGATCAGAAGCAAATCCTATTGCTAACTATAGCTATAATGATGAAAGTGAAATTGTATCAGCACTAGAAACCATAACCTTTGAACCTAGTAAACGAGTCACTGCTACAGTCACTTACACTGTCTGTGATAGCAATACTTCAGTGCAACCAAGAGTAATTTCAGTGAGTAGAGTTGCTAATATTACTGACCAAGTAGGAGGTAGCTGTCAATGAATGGGTCAAGTTTTCAACGAGGTGTTGGTTTAGTAGAGGTATTAGTGGCTGTTTTACTACTATCTATTGCGATATTGGGCTTTAGTGCGCTACAAATGCGTGCAATTACAGCCACTGACGAGAGTTTAGTTAGAACCAAATCTTTAACAGTGATTCGCAATTTAGCTGAAGTGATGCGTGGCTATCCAGAGGCGTATATTAAAGATAGTAGCGCACCTCCTTTTGAAAGCATACTCTCGACAGAGTTTTCTGAGTTATCCTTAGCTGAACGAGCAAAAGTAACTCCAACTATACAGGCTGTAATAAATAGTTCGGCTACTGATACAGTGGTTATCTCATATGTTAAAACTAATAATGATGGTACTAAGACCACCGTCAGTAAAACAGTAAGTATTTTAGCTAGTGGTGAAAATTGCTTATCTACTACTACTAGCAATATAGGTGGCAAAATTGTACCAAAACAATCTTGTACTATTAATGAGCTTGCTGCTCGTGATGGGCTTATGATCAAAAAGATGGCAGCTGATGAAAATATTGCTGTCAGTATTGCTACCTGTCCTGGAAGTTCTGCGAATGCTATACAACAACAAATGTGTATTATTACCGCATGGAATGGTACTAAGCCAATATTAGACGATACAGAGGTAGATGCTTGTGGAAAGGTAAATGGTACCTATCATATCGGCAGTCAATGCCTTATCTCGGAGGCATACTAATGAATAATAACCAGGTAAGCCATTTCAATAATAGCTCTTCAGGTTTTACTCTGATTGAGCTGATTATTTCCTTAGTATTAGGCCTACTAGTTTCAGCGGCTGTAATACAAGTTTATATTATTAGTGCTCGTACGAGTGTAGTGCAGCAAAGCGCCTCTGAGGTACAAGATACTACAATATTTGCACTGCAAGCAGTTGATGACCATATTCGCTTAGCGAACTTAGGGAACCCAATAAGTAATATTACGAGTACAACTCCTCATAGTGGTATTGTGCTAACTACAAATAATTTAGGTAATAGCAATGCTACTGATGAAAAATACTTAACTGTAAGTGCTGATAGTGACGGTTGGACAGGCTTATCAAATATAGTTGGTATTGAAAGTGACCAATTAACTATTCAATATAAAAACATAACTTCAGCATCGTTATATGATTGTGAAGGAACAGAGATTGCATCAGGTAGCAGTGATTGGGTGGTTGAACGCTATTTTATACGTCAGGCTACAGGTGGTGGTGCTACTGATTTAGTATTGGCTTGCTCTGCTGGTCGAGTTGATGAAGAAGGGGTAATAGTCACAGCATTTACTGGTAATGGTGAAATTATTATACCTGCAATAGAGCAGTTTAAAGTATTGTTAGGAACCATTACTGATGTAAATCAGCTTAGCTATTTACCAGCTAGTACTTATTTAACGCTCACAGAAAAACCTGCAATCACCACTATCAAACTTGGAGTAATTGTTCGTAGTACTACTCCGTTAATAGAAGATCCTGAAAGTGAATTAGCAACTGAGGATAAAGGAAAGTTTGTGGTGCTAGGAACGGAACAGAAGCTAAATACTGTTAGTATGAATGAAAATTATTATCGTCGTAGTTATGAATCTACTATTACGTTGCGAAGTGCTCGTGTCATGTCTGTTACTGGTCTAAAATCTAATGTCACGTCATAAAAAAGAGGCGATATGTCAAATTATCAGCGATATCAGCGCTCCATAGTGCCACCATCTAGTCAACAAGGTGCAGTACTTATCGTAGTTCTATTGTTCTTGGTTTTGATTATATTGGGGGGGGTTATTGCGGTAAAGCAAAGTAGCACGGACCTGAAGCTCGCCACTAGTGACCAAATTAATGCACTACTACTACAGTCAGCAGATAATGCTAACCAAAATATAGAGCAAAGTATTAATGGCAGCAGTGATGCAGATGCTTACGATGCTATGATATCGCGTGGTGGCCCTTTTGGTCATTTTATCTTGTCTGATTATAGTGTCGAGAATGAATATGTCTTTTGCTTCCGTCCACGTGATCAGTTATTCAATGTCAATAAAACTTCAATCATAACGCCAGATGGTTCGTTAACAAGTACGGGCTATTGCGATTCTACTGAATCAAGTGATTATATTAGCAGTCGTAATACTAGTATGACGCAGGTGAACGTATCGCTAACACCACCAAATGCAGAGAACGAAGCATTCGGTAGTTACAGTATAGGGCAAGGAAGTAGTTTGATATCAAGTAAGGCATTTATGTTCGATATCAATAGTACAGCTGTATTACCCGCTTACGGAAACACTAAGCTAGGTAATATAGACTGCTTCAAGCAGACCAGTAGATTGCATACAGCGTCTGCTGCTGACTATACAGATACGATTGGCGGTTGTATGGCAGAAGCTGGTGTACCCAATAAGATCATTTATGAAATGGCCGATGTTGAGAACCAGTCGTTACGTACCAAATGTGTCGATTTTGGTGAAGGCGCAGGATTACTGTGTACCTTGCCATCTAGCTAACAAATACTATATTTTGTTATTTGCCATATTGAATAGCGTCATCGCTACTCTGCTATCATTTATATTAAGGAATAGGTCATGAAACAGTTAATGAGTCAAAGGTCTAAACGACAAACATGGCCTATTAAAGCGCTAACGGCAGCGGTGACAATCGCCATAACAAGTCTAGTGCCTGCCAATAGTGCTACAGTGACGAGTGACAGAAAACCTATCGGTGATCTTGAGATATATAAGGCGGCTAAGCCAGGTACGGCCTCTATTTTTATGATGCTGGATACTTCAGGGAGTATGGGTGGTAATAGTGGTTGCCGTAATTACTATAGTAATACTGGTGACATTCGTTTGGTAGTGTATCAGCGAAAGCTTGATGCCAGTAAGCCTGACGGACTATTTAGGAACGATGAAGGTAATACAGTAATAGATAAAAATGCGCCACTCCTTAAGAACGTAAATATTACCTTTCCTACTTGTAAAGATGGTAGTGGCAATACAATTGCTAGTACCCTCATGGCGCGTTTGCAAGTAGCACTTATAGAACTATTGTCGGATGAAGTTCTTGAAAGCGGTAGTGTAAAAGATACCGGCTCGCTTCCGGATGATTATGCCGTAGGTATGGGTAACTATAGTTATGATGGCGACGGTAGGTCAGGGGTGGTTTTGGTGCCTACGGCTGAACTAACTGCTGGACAACGAGTAAAGCTAATTGAGAAGATTATAGATTTAAGGGCAGAAGGTAATACCCCTACTGCCCACGCTTTCGCTGAGGCGGGTGCCTACATGATGGGTACAAATACTTATAGTTATACTTATAGAAACTATAGTGGGTTTGATGACTCTGTCAGCACCTCTAAGAAAGATAATAGTTATATATCTCCTTTAAGTGATAAAGAGTGTAGCGGTAATGGTATTTATCTATTAACGGACGGTCAGCCAAATGGTAGTAGCACTAGTAGAGCTACAAGTTTAATGAATACTTCTTTATCTGGCTCAAGTCCAGCATTGTCAATCAACAGTTGCACTAATTTGCAAGGGGATTCCAGCGGTAGGTCATGGGGCTGTATGGCAAGCTATGCTGCCCTATTGCGAAATAATGCTAGCAACTCAAAAGGATTGCCGATTAAAACGGCGACAGTTGGCTTTGGTAGTGCTTTTGCTGGGTTGACAGGGACACGCTCCATCACAGTAAATGGTGAAGTAAAGGCAGTCGTTGATTGCGATAGTGGTAATGTTAATGATGATACTCGTAATCTATGTAAATTAGGTGAGCAAAAAGGTGATGGTGAAGTCAAAACTTATGGCGATGGAGGCTTCTATTATACTGAGAACTCTGAGGAAATTGCTGCCAGCATAGTTGACTTCTCAGCTAGCCTTGTACAGATTATTAATACAGCACCTTCAGGTACAATTACTATTCCAGAGGACCCTTACCGAGCGGCAAATCAACTTCCTTATGCCTATTTACCTATGCTAGATCCTGATATTGTTTCCACAGCAAGTATATGGAAAGGTAATCTTAAAAAATATAATTTGGATCAAGGGACATTGTTTGGAAGAGGCAGCAATAAACTTTATAAAGATATCGCTGGCAATCTAGATGAAAATACACAAGATGAATGGCAAACTGCTAATTTTGTAGTAGAGGGCAAAGCGGCCAATAATAATATTGCGGCTGGCGGTGTATATGCTCAATTACAAGCACCAAGTGCAGGTTTGGGTAGTGTGCGTACTCTCTATGTCGAGGATTACACGACGGCTACCGATAAAACACCAATATTGCGTAAAGTTGGTGTTGATAGTAGCGGCAAACCATTTGGGTTCGATAATCTCAAAGATACTGTTGCTTATAGTCAGTTAAATCAACGTCGTTTGCTGAGTTTTTTAGGTTTTGGTGGTGTGCTGACTAATGATGGACAACCAACGACCCCGCTTACGACTGAGACTAATAACTTAAGCTTAACCAAGCCGACCAATGAAGTAAAATTGTTAGGTGGTGTTGTGCATTCCAAGCCTGAAGCTGTTTCTTATGGTTCAAAATTAGATGATAAAGGCAGTATTGTCGATCCTCGAGAGGATTATGTGCTCTTTGGTTCTATGGATGGAGCTTTGCATTTAGTCGATGCAAAAGCAGGTAAAGAAGAGTTTGCTATCATTCCTAGAGAAATGTTAATAAATCAACCAGAAGCTCTAGTAGAGAACTCTAAAAAGGAAATATCTAAAATTGGTCAACCTTATTTTGGTGTGGATGCTCCCTGGTTAGTCAAAACTGATTACGCTTATGATTTACCAGGAGGAAAGGTAACAGTTGATCAAGCATCAGGTAAGGGTATGTTTGCTTATGGTGGTCTGCGTATGGGAGGTGATTCATTCTACGGAATGAATATAACCAAAAGATCTGACCCTAAAATATTATTTACGATTACACCACAAGGTATTAGCTCGACTATTCCAGGTGTGTCCTCAACAGAGGGTTTTACTCGTTTAGGACAGATTTGGAGCAAACCAGTTGCTGCAAAAATACGCCTAACCAAAGGCTCTGATCCTAAGAAGAATGCTGCGCCAACAGACGTGCTTATATTCGGTGGTGGTTACGACATGCAGTATGAAACTGATGGCTATGTAGCCACTACTAGCGCCCCTGCCAAAGGCAATGCTATCTATATGATTAATGCCAAAACAGGTAAGCTGATATGGTCAACTAGTAGCGAAGGCGCTTCAGGTGTCAATGTCAAAACAGATACGATGATTAATAGTATCACTGGTGGAATTACTGTGCTTGATAGAGATAATGATGGTCTGATGGATCACCTCTATGCTGCCGACTTGGGTGGACAAGTATTCCGTGCAGACTTTGAGAATGCACGCATTGCTCAGTTCGGCTTTGCAGCTGTAAATAGCTTCACTAATAAAGGCGTGACACGCATATTAGATGCAGCTCCTACAGATAAGAAACTCGCATACCGTTTCTATGAAAGCCCAGTCGTAAGTTTCTATCGTAGAGAGAAAGGGCCAGATACTGGTAAGCTCTTTGCTATGGTCAACGTTATCTCAGGTAATCGCAGCGCGCCTCTATCGACATTGCGTAATAACAATGGTTATGCCAACCGTGTTTATGGCATCATCGACAATGATGTGACTAATAAAGACCTGTATAACAGTGGATTTACTAAGACTATTGCAAACTTGACAGAAGCTAAGCTGGTAAATTTAGGCTCTGCGATACCTACTATAGGATCTGCGACCACTGATATAGCTCGTGAAAGCAAAAAAAATGATGCTATAAAATCGATGATAGGTGTAGCTAAAAGTGGTACTACTCCAGCGGCTCCAGCAACCAAGAATGGATGGTATTACCCATTAACTCGTTTTGACGGTTACAGTAACGTTAGATATAACAAAGGTGTGGGCGAAAGTACAGTCATTAATAATTTGCTTTATACCACTGTATATAACCCTGACAAAGTATACGGAAATACAGCAAGCTGTTCAGCGAAAATAATGGGCGGCTCTGAACGTCAATTATACTGTTTACCTTATGGCGTATGTATGGATGAAACCTCAATAACTGGTACAGGCGGCTTTACACCTGCAGGTCAAGGTATTCAGGAGTTGGCTATTGGTGCCTATAACGCAGATAATACAGATATAAAAGTACTGATTGGTACGACAACAATCGCCGACCGAATAGATGCGGCTAAACGTGCAAAATATGGTACAGACGGATTTAAAGATAATAGTAATATCAAAGATCTTTATCCTGGTGAAAACAACAGCGCCACACAAAATAATGGTGATGGATCCGCTGTTGAGTTTTTATTCAATGAACGCTATACCTTGCAGCCAAAAGCTTGGTATGAACGAAAAAAACAGTAACTGTGATGTTCTAACTGTTTAATATCAGTATTTAATAATGAAAAATAACTTTGCCTACATTGATAATGAGACAGTAAACATGACTAAGTTGCATATAAAGAAAGCAGAAAATGCGACAGTGCGTAACGATATGCATGGTTTTACGCTCATAGAAATGTTAGTTGTACTCATTATTCTATCTATATTGGCCGCAATCGCCATACCAAGCTATCGTCAGTACGCTGTACGCAATGCTGAAAATGAGGTACAAGCGAAAATGCTACAGTTAGAGGTAGAACTAGAGCGCTGGCGAGCTAAGTCATTAACTTATCAAGGGTTCCAACCACGAATCATAAATAGCTCTAATAATACAGTGACTTATGGTTATGCAGATAGCCCTGCAACAAACAAGACTATCTATGTGCCAGATGGTAGTGATGCCAGTAATTATCGATACAAGATTACGCTCGTCGATGGCGATACTCCCGCTAATTCATTAGTAAATACAGCAGTAAATGCTACAGGGCGCACATGGAAAATGATTGCCGAACCCGAAGATTCAGGTATAACTACTTACGCCAGTAGAATGATGATGAATAGTGCAGGTCTACGTTGTAAAAACACTAGCAAGAGTACTTTCGATGAGACCAATGCTGACTGCGATACAGGTCAAGAGGAATGGTAATGAATAAATATCGTAAAAAATCACTATTAGCTCCTACCAGTCAGTCAGGCTTTACCCTCATCGAGATGATGATAGTAGTAGCTATCATTGCTATTCTCGCAGCCATCGCCTTTCCTAACTATCAGCAATATGTCATCAAGACGAAACGCACGGACGCTATGAGCGAAATGCAGAATATAGCATCGCAGCTCGAAAGTCGCAAGCTAGCACAAGGTACTTATAGTAATGCATTGATTACAGGATTAGGCGGTAACTTTCCTAGGCAGGGACCGACACTCTATGTTATTACCTTTAGCCCCAACCCACTGACATCTGAGTGGGTCATTACAGCAACACCTCAAGCCAATACTCAGGTCATTAACGATGGTACATTGACGTTGAGTTATCAGAATGTGAAGTGTCGAGATAGTATTTGCGGTACAGGCGATGAGTGGAATCAGTAACATTTTTTGTGACTACTAAAACCGTCACTATTATGAAGTAGTGACAAAAAACGTCAGTAAAAGTTACTGTATACTTACCAATATAGTGCCAACTGACAATTTTTAGTAGGTTAGTAGCAACATTGATAACATAGTTTAGGATGATTTAGACAATAACTGTCCTATTGATGCCAATTTTAAGAATAATAGCCATGTTTTAGTTATTAAAATATTAATATCATAACTTTGGCATGCTACCTGCAATAATTATAGTAAGAAAGAAATTTATTATATCCCTAAAGATAAAATGCGACTGTATTAACAACAGCCACTTATCTTTATATACCCCTAAAGGAGTTCTTATGAACACTAATACTCAAAAAGGTTTTACCTTAATCGAACTCATGATCGTGGTTGCGATCATCGGTATCTTGGCTGCGATCGCTATTCCACAGTATCAGAACTATATCTCACGTTCACAAGCTGCACGTGTATTGGGTGAAACGACTTCTGTGAAGAATGCGCTTGAAGATTGCATCAACAATGGCAGAACTGCTACTATTCTACATAGTGGTACGCCAACTGCTGGGGCAGAGGCAACGACTTGTGTACTAGGTACTAACCCATCTAATCTTTTGGGTGCTGACACTGGTACTCCACAAGTTGTAGCTACCGCTGATACCAACGTAGGCTATCCTACAGTTAGTGGTGTTGCTGATGGTGCAGCTATCATTACCGCGACCTTTGGTCGTAATGCTTCATCTGCTTTATCAGGTGAAACTTTGGTATATACCCGTGCTGCTACTGGTACATGGGCATGTCACGCGACTATCCCTGCTGAGTATCGTCCAACGGGCTGTACCGCTGGTACTGCTGCAGCTGCGATCACTGCTCTAACTGCTAGCTCTACTGGTGGTTAATATCACCGTTATAGAGGTGGTTAGTGATTAATAATAATTAGTGATTAATAATAAAAAGAGACATAATACTATTATGTCTCTTTTTTTGATATGTCCTATTGTATAAGTGCTCTTTATGATGGTTTCTGTGCACCGGCATCCCAGACAGGCTTCTATTATCTTAATCATGAGCTTCTTTATTGGGTATCTGATATCCAAGATATTGCTTATTGATTACTTGTCATTGGATGTTTTGATCAGAGTATGGTTATTGGCCTGCCTGCTACCGCTGTTCATTGTCGCTTATATTCAAAACCCACATAGAAAAAAACACCCACTCAATCCTATCAACAGCGAGCGAGTTAAAAGCAAATCTATCGTTTTTTTATCGCAGCTGGTTGGTATCTATCTTTATGCCTTTATAGTGACTGAAAGTGGTGTATCCATTTATGCGACCTTTGTCAATGATCTGTTTTTGTTTTTCCCTTTGGTCATGGTAGTTTCTGTAGGCTATATTTATTTCGTGGATAGGAGATTACTAGATCCTGAAGATGAGTATGCAAAGATAGGCGCGATGTTGAATAAAAACGTGCCTGTGGATAGGGCGTTACTCAAAACATTTATCTTGAAAACAGTGGTAAAGTTCGTGTTCATTCCCTTTATGTATAGTGGCTTTTTAGGGAACCTGGCAGCTATTTTTGATACTGCATGGCAATTCAATGCTACTGCGATTACTCTTTTGATATTTAATATCGTTATCAGTTTAGATATGCTCATTGCTATATTTGGCTATCTGTTTAGCTCAGGAATTATCAATAATCGAATCGTAGATACCGATAGCAACATACTCGGTTGGATATTTGCATTGTTATGTTATCCGCCGTTAGTTTGGATAATGCGTCAAGTTAATGACCAACAGGACAATCTGATATGGCAGGATATCATCCCTCAGGACAGCGTTTTTTATTGGCTGTTTTTATTGGCGATAAATGTATCTTGGATTGTTTATTGGTTGGCGACGTTTGAGTTTGGCATGACCTTTTCGAATCTAAGCTGGCGCAGACTGATTGATACGGGGGTGTATCGCTATACTAAGCACCCAGCTTATATCGCCAAAAATATATATTGGTGGTTATATACTTTACCCTTTATGGGCGTTGCCTTCGCTAGTGTCCAGTGGTGGCAAAATATATTGGGTCTCACCTTTGTGAGCCTCATATACTATGGGCGCGCAAAAAGTGAAGAGCGTCATCTACGGAAGTTTGTAGAATATAGACAATATTGCGATCAGATAGATCAGACAGGAATATTCCGTTGGCTAAAAAAAACGCAACCTACCTATTAGTAGCATTAGTCTTGCTGTTTGTATCTTTGATAAACCTACCCTTTATCATGCATGTAAAACAAACGATAAAAGAAGCCGTTATTTTAGATAGTTTATCTTGTCATGGCGACCAAAAAGAGTGGTTAGCAGAGATAGCTGGCTATAGTATAAAGAACTTAAACAACGCAAACCTACAGTTGTCGTACATTAGCTCGGCAGGCGAGCTATCAACGTGTACGGCGGGATGGCAAGGAGTGCCTTATCTCAGCAATAAAATCCGCCGTGATACGATATTTAGTTATGCCAGTCTAACGAAAGTTTTTACTTCTGAGCTGATATTGAACTTAGTGAGGAGAGATCAGTTAACGCTGGATGATAAACTCGTGAGTCTTTTACCCGAACTACACGACAAAGTACCAAAAGATAATAGAGTCAGCAATATGACGATATCCGATTTATTATCACATCGAGCAGGCTTTGATAGAGCTGTCTCTGGTGATCCTATGTTTAGGAGTCGTCCTTGGTGCCCTTATCAGATTGATACACTTGCAGATACCCTATTGGATTATGCGCCGAGTAGTAAATATGTATATTCAAATGTAGGGTACTGCTTGTTGGGGCAAGTCATTGAGAATTATTATGTAGATGATTATATTAAGGTAAGCCAAGATTATTTCAGTTTTGACTCCAGTCACACTTACTTCTTACAACCAAAGATTCAATATGACTCCGTTACCGATAGTGGCAACGATGATGAAGGTTTAAGTGAGATTGATTCTTTTGCTTTAGCGCCTGTAGGGGGGCTGGTAGGCAATAGTATCGACTTATCTAAGTATATATGGGCGATGGACAAGCAGACCTATCCTAATATTACCAGTCGTCCAAATAACATAACATGTGATACAAAAAAGGTTAGAGGTTGTCATGGTTTCTCTAGTTATGAATACAGAATCGATGATGAGTTAACATTTTATTGGAGAGATGGCAGGCTACCTAATAGTAGTGCCTTAGCGATCATGAACAGTGATGGTGGTGTTTTGACTTTTTTATCCAACTCTGAGGATGCGACCTCTTGGTTAGTGACTCATAACCAACTGGTCAAAGCTATTTATAATATTTATCTAAAAGAAAAAAATAATGTTTAAAAAAATTCAAAAAAAAGACATCTTACAAGTCATCGCGCTGATCGTAGTCACTGTAGTGGTCGGCTATTTCTATGCCAATAATCAAGCGCGTAATCGGGTTTGGCAGGGCCTATATCCAGTACGAGCGCAGCTAGCCTTACAGCACGTTAGTTGTAGTGAGAGTAGTCCAAGCTGGATGATAGACATACTGATAGAAAAAACCAAATATCAGAATGCCCCTGCTAATCAGATTGCCTATATTGATCCACAAGGTCAGCTGTATCACTGTGAGAGTGGTTATGTAGACGGCTTGCCGCTGCTATCTGATCCTATCAGTGCAGATACCCGCTTTCGCTATGCGAGTGTGACTAAGCTGTGGACGGCTGATGCTATTTTGGATTTGATTAAGGAAGAAAGGCTCACGCTAGAGATGCCGCTAGCAGAGCTTTTACCACAGATAGACCAGCCCAAAGATGCTAGAGTCAACGACATTACTATTAAGCAATTATTAGAACATCAAAGTGGCTTTAATCGTTTAGATATCCAAGGCAATGATATGTTTGGCATTGGGGAGCCTATTTGTCCCAATAGCATTGAGAAGATGAATAGTATTAAATTGAGCTTTACGCCGGGGACGCAGACTAGTTACTCAAACTTAGGTTATTGCTTACTGGGCGCAGTAGTTGAGCAAGTATCAGGGCAGTCTTATCAGGAGTATCTACAGACTCATTATGATATACAGAATACTGATATACAGTTTATCTCGAGCCAGCGCTTAGACGATGAGATCAGCTATAACTATACCGAGACAGGACTGACAGGAATATCTGATATCTATACTGCTTTCAATTATGAGGACCTATACTCTGTGGCTGGGCTGTCAGGTAATGCGGTAGCACTAGCGCAACAATCTAAGGCAATGAGCGCTAAGCGGCAACCCAATATCTTATCGGTAGATGCAGATATGGACTGCGATATCAGCAAGCTAGGAGCATGTTACGGCTACGCGATGATGCCTTATCAGGACGATATTCAGTCTGCGACGGTACATTTTCGTGATGGTACTTTATTAGGATTGTCGTCATTAGTAGCGATAGATGAAGCAGGCGGCGTGGTCGCCTTACTGAGTAATGGTACGCCAACGGATATCGAACATAGCAAGGATACTATCAAGACGATGATTTATGAACATCTTTCTAAGAACTAGCAATGACAAAAATCGGTCATGGCATAGTTAATGCTTAATACAAGCATTACTTGCTATAGGTGCTTGAATTATGAGAGTCCATCGTATCCAGTCAGGCTTCACTTTAATTGAGTTAATGATTGTCGTTGCCATCATTGCGATACTGGCCGCCATTGCTATTCCACAGTATCAGCTGTATACGGGTAGGACTCAGACAATGAGAGTTATCAGTGAGTTGAGCCAATTGCGTACGACAGTAGAAGAGTGTCTGGCGTCCGGCAGGACAGTCATTGGTCTGGGTCTGAATGAATGTGATCCACGCGCAACAGGATCTACTCTCATATTAGGAGGTTCGCAAGTGGGAGTGCCATTACCAAGCAATACTGGCGTCGCGCAGATTACCAATCCTTTGACAGCGACGAGTAATATTATAGCGACAGTCTCAACACAAGTCGGTCCAAAATTGGCAGGTAAAAAAATTCAATGGTTACGTAATGCACAAGGTTCGTGGCGCTGTAGTAGCAATATTACAGCAGACTATTTGCCGACTTATTGTACCTTTGATGCTAGCTTATAAATAGAATAGAAAACCACTTAATTGGCGATGCCATAAAGTGGTTTTCTTTAAGTGGATTTAGGAATGGCTATGAAATATATTATCGGTGCGGCGCTGATTAGCTCTCTTGTCTTTTTTCTAGGTGCTTTATTCGTGAATGGAATCGGCGTCATACCCTCTCAGAGTATATTAAGATACGGTTGGATTGCTTGGATCATAATAATGATTTTATGCTACCCTTTTGCTAAAAAAATTATGGCTTAGATTGAAATGTGCTATGTATAGTGCATAACCTCGTTCTGTATAATGACAGAGGGTTAAGAATAAGCTAGTATCATCTATCATCCGATACGCTTATTATGAGTCTCTATATGCAAAGAAAAGTACTAGCTATCTGTTTAATCGTCGCCCTGCTCGAGGGCTTCGCTGGTCTTGGTATCGAGATTTATGCCATTCGGATATCAGCCACTTATATCGGCTCGTCCATCTCAATCACTGGCGTCATTTTAGCGATGGTGCTGATAGCGATAGCTGTGGGCTACTGGTATGGAGGACGCCTATCTCAGGATATCAAAACCCCTGAACAAGCACTACTAAAGGCCGGGCGCGTCCTGTCATTGTCTGCCGTCTCGCATGCTCTCGCCTGTATTATCCAACTGCCGCTACTGTCTTTTATGAGTTCAAGTACGGACAATCCGATTATAGCAGCCATGGGCGTGGGGCTACTGTTCGGCGTAGGGCTGGCGTTTGGCTCAACGTCGATTCCTCTCATCACGCAGTTTTTATCATTGAAGTATAAAAACCACGACGGCGTAGATGCTGGTAAAAACGCCGGTATGATGGTCGCCATCACCACTATAGGTAGTGTGCTTGGCTCGACTGTGACGCCGATACTCTTGTTACCTTATATTGGTCTGATGAGTAGTTTGGCGTTACTTATAGCGTCGCTTGCGATCAGCGCTTGGCTATGCACCAAGCTTGCTATACGAGTACATAGCGACGATGACGTAACCCAGTCAACTCATGCTACTAATTATGTACTGGCGCTGTCTGCAGTTATAGTGACTATGTTTTTTATCTTTACCAGCAAAGTCGATACTGGCTTGCAGACCGCGACAGGCGCTTGGTTCATAGAATACATTGACTTTGAAGGGCAGTCTGCTGTCACGATCTCTGATAATCCTACTCAATCAACGAGTAGCTGCTGGGTATATGCCAGCCAAAAAAACTGTACATCTTATGGTAAGACTGCCATACAGGGTATTGAAAAAACCCAGCCTAAAACTCTAGTATTCCTTGGCGGCGCAGGTATGGGAACACCTAGCGAAGTAGCGTATCATAACCCTGAGATGGCGCTGACGGTGATCGATATTGACACAGGCTTACCTGATATTATCGAGAACCATTTTCTTAGAGCGCCGATAGCCCCTAATATAGAATTCGTCGGAGATGATGCTAGAGGTTATTTGAATCGCCATAGCGAAGCCTATTATGACTTTATGCTTATTGATGCTTTTCAAGGTAGGTATGTGGCGAGTAATCTATATACCATTGAGGCGCTTACCAAGTTTAAGGCTACTAGCCCATATATTATGGCGAATATTATTGGCAAGCCAAATATAGATCATGGATATACTCAAACGCTATTAAGGAATTGGTACGAAGTATTTGGTGAGGCCGCTTACATATTGGCCACTAATGAGAACTATAGTTTAAATTTACAAAATATCATGCTATGCAATTTTGCTTGTCCCGGTAGTCAGAGCCTTGTGCAAGCGAGCTTCTTTAATAAAGCGCAACCTTTGCATACCGATGATTTACCAAGATTAGATAGATACTTTTACCGTTCTATTGAGAAATTATAAATGTTATAGTTTTCAAGACTAAAACATTCAATTTAACTCATACAAAAACCACCTAACAGCATATGTTATTAGGTGATTTTTTATTGCTTCAATACATTGAGCTTTTTTTAAGGAACTAGTTACTTCTCTAAATACTGAATCTTGCCTTCGACACCATCCCACTTTTCAGCTTCCGGCAATTGCCCTTTCATTTCAGTGATATTCGGCCATTTTTGTGCCAAGTCAGCATTTAGCTCCGTAAACATCTCTTGCCCTTTGGGCACTTCATCTTCTGAGAAGATAGCATTGGCGGGACATTCAGGCTCGCATAGCGCGCAGTCGATGCACTCATCAGGATCAATGACGAGGAAGTTCGGGCCTTCATAAAAGCAGTCCACAGGACAGACTTCCACACAGTCGGTGTATTTGCAAAGAATGCAGTTATCTGTAACGACAAAGGTCATAGTGATGTCTACCTGTTATTGGATTGGCTGATATAGTCAATCTCTTTCAAGAGAATTATTGTTTCAGCCTTGCCTGAAGTATTATTTATACCTCTGCGCTCAGCTGCAGTGTAATTCTTTCAAATTAAATAAACTATAAGGGCTATATAGAATAGTTGGAAAATAAAGCGTATTTTAGCGCCTTTACTACACTTTGACAATTCCCTTTAATGACTAATGATTTTCTTAAGATGATAAAGTAAATCATGCGCTTGCTTAGGTGTCAGGCTATCAGGATCAATCGTACTTAGCTCGTCCTGTAGGCTAAATAGCTGATTTTGTTTTGGATTACTAATTGCGTCTGATGTTTGAGCGGTATAACTTACTTCTTGATTGAGAGTAGCATTATTATAACTCTCTTGCCGTTTATCCTTTACTGACTTAGTTAATTCATTTTTATCATCAACAGTTATTACTTTATCTACGGTTAAATGGTCTGACTGTAAGTTGTCTGCTAAATAGCGCTTAGCATCCTTTAGCACTTGGGTGGGAATACCAGCCATTTTTGCGACATGCAGCCCAAAGCTAGAACTCGCTGCGCCATCTTTAATTTGATGCAATAGCAATAACTGACCATCGATTTCACTGGCGGCTACGTGAACGTTACGGATATTAGCATGGTGGTTACCAGTACCCTTTGTCAATTGTGTCAGCTCAAAATAGTGAGTGGCAAATAATGTCAGGCAGCCAATCTCGACTAGGCGATTGACACAGGCATGAGCAATGGCAAGACCGTCAGTGGTGGCAGTACCGCGGCCGACTTCGTCCATTAATACCAGTGATTTGTTCGTTGCTTGATTTAAGATATTGGCCGTCTCAATCATCTCTACCATAAAGGTCGATTTGCCACCTGCCAAGTCATCAGCTGAACCAATACGAGTAAAAATGCGGTCGATATCACCAATATGAGCACTAGCTGCTGGCACAAAGCTGCCGCAATGAGCGAGTAGGACTATCAAAGCCGTTTGGCGCATATAGGTAGATTTTCCACCCATATTAGGACCGGTAATCAGAAGCAGTCTTTCAGGGGTATCATCAATACCTAATGCACAGTCATTGGCGACAAAGTGGTTTGTACTTAGTGAGTTACCGTTCCTGCTGTTGGCGTTTGTCTGATTTAATGCCGCTTCAACCACGACGTGACGACCTTGACGAATATCAATATTGGTTTGGTTTTTGGTCACTAATTTGCTTTGGTCTTTTGCATGTAGACCCATGATTGGGCGCTGCCAATTATAGGTCATGGCAAGCTGGGCCCAATTGCTTAGCACATCTAATTGGGCGATAGCAGCACTAAGCTGCTGTAGGTCAGCCAAGTGTTGGTTTAATTGAGTGAGCAGCTCTTGATATAGCTGCTTTTCACGAGCCAACGCCAAGGACTGGGCGCTTAGATATTCTGTCTCGACCTCCTTTAGCTCATCAGTGATAAAGCGTTCACTGCTTTTAAGCGTTTGCCGACGGATAAAGTGGGCAGGGGCATTTTTCGCCTGCATTTTGGACAATTCAAAATAGAAGCCGCTGACTTTATTAAAGCCGACTTTTAGACTCGGTAATTGATTGTCTTGACGGGCACGCTCAACCATCTCGTCTAGCGTCGATTGAATATTGTCATGCAAATGGGTAAGGCGATCAAACTCTTCATCATAGCCCGCCGCTAGCATTCCTCCATCGCGGATATGCGCGGGCGGCTCAATGACAATAGCGCGCTCAATTAATTCGGCGATGGATTGAACAGCAGGTAACTTAGCTGGTAATTGCTGCATCAGCATCGGTAACAGGCCAGTGTCTTCATGGTTGATACCTGACTCTGTCAATAGGGTAGTAAGCTGAGCGCTACTAGCGATACCATCGGCGAGCTTGCGTAAGTCACGAGGCTTGGCACTCATTAGCCCGATTCGACTACTGATTCGTTCAATATCGCCAATAGTATTCAGCGTTTCTCGTAAACGTGTAACCAGTGAGCTATCTTTCAAATCCTGGTTTGACTCAATTGAGTCACTCTCTGGGCTTAGCAAACAAGTTATCGCATCTAGACGCATATTGATACGTGAATGCTGACGCAGTGGACGCTTCATTTGCTGCACGAGTAGGCGCTTTCCCATCGGGGTCTGACAATGATTCAGCACAGATATCAAAGAAGTGCCATTGCTACTAACAGGGGTAAATAGCTCGAGATTTTTCTGGCTATTGGCATCGATAATTAGGTAGTCATCACTATACTCGACAATGAGTTGGTTCACTTGTGGTACATGGCGTTGCTGAGTCTGACGCGCATAGTGGATAAGCGCAGCGCAGCTGGTTTGTGTAAGTGGAGCCTCAGCAATACCTAATCCATCAAGACGCTGGACTTCGAACTGCTGACAAAGCGTGTCACTGGCATGCTCACGATGAAAGTCATTGGCAGCCACTTCTATAATAGGGCAGTCTAGATTTTGTCGTAACCACAGTAGCCACTCTGAATCATTGCTTCCAATGCTGCCGCCAACGCCACCAATACTATCGCTGAGTGCTTCACTAATGATGCACTCACTGGGTGCAAAACGTGCTAACACAGTAAGCATTTGAGTTTGCAGACCATCTATATCGTTTTTATCTGCTATTAGTGTCTGGGTAGTCAGTGTACCTGCAGCCAAATCCATCTGGCTAACGGCTGCTTGTAAAGTCTGGCTATTGTCTTGCGTTTTCATAGTCGCAATATCGATGGCGACCACAGTTGGCGTATGATTAGGTGCAATCAATGCGTCATCAGTAATAGTACCTGCGGTAAGCGTCTTAACTACTTCGCGGCGCATGATGCTACCAGCAGCAGATTTGCTTTTGTCTTTTTTCTGTTTATCGCCCATCGCAGGGACGTTGGCCTTGTCACTAGCATTGCTAGCTGTTGATTCGTCAATTTGCTCGCATACGACTACTGTCTGACCGGCAGCGATCAAGCGTGCCATATAGCTATCGGCTGCATGAAACGGCACACCCGCCATGGCTATCGTGTTGCCTGCCTTATCCGTACCACGGCGCGTCAGTGTGATATCTAGTATTTGCGCCGCACGCTTAGCATCGTCAAAGAACAGCTCATAGAAGTCACCCATCCGGTACAAGAGCAATGCTTGTGGATAGTTGGCTTTCATGGTTAGATATTGCACCATCATCGGCGTATGGTCTGCTAGGTTATAGACGTCATCGCCTATACTTAAGCAGGCAGAGTTCTCTTGTTTTAATAAGGGTTTTTCTGATGAAGTAGGAGTTGACGACTGATTTTGTCCAGATGGTTTTACGGTCATGCAGAGTCTCTTATAGTGCTTTAATGAGTGTTAATAAGTATTTTATGATAGGGGTGCTAAGGGTTATTTGTCTTATATATGAGCTTGATATATAGCTTTGGCTTTATCAATAAGCCAGTTACTTATAGATAAATGGCTTAACGACAAATTTTGAGCCAAGATGCAGTAGTAGCAAGCGTATAAAAATCAAAATGTGAAAAATAATAAAGTCGCTGAAAAAGCTAAGAAATTTAACAAGGTATTCGCTATTTTAACACGTCCTACTAGGTTTTTACTGTGGCAAATATCTACTTGCTGCCCTTGTATCCATCAGCGTCATAACCATATATAATGACGGCACACTTAATTGGGCGATACTAAATTAGGTAGTACTTAGTCGGGTGATGACAAGGCAGAGAGCTAAGCTTTGGCTAATGCGCACTAATTATCGAATATTCCATAGGTCAAAAAATTATGTTATCAAAGATTATAGGCAGTGTGGTTGGCACCAAAAATGACCGCGAATTAAAACGCATGCGTAAAGTGGTCAGCAAGATCAACGCACGAGAGGCTGAAATACAAGCCCTGTCTGATGAGCAACTACAACAAAAAACTGAAGAATTCAAAGCCAGACATCAAGAAGGCGAAAGCTTAGATGCATTATTGCCAGAGGCGTTTGCTGTCTGCCGCGAAGCATCGTTACGTGTCAACGGCATGCGTCACTATGACGTGCAGCTGATTGGTGGTATCACCTTGCACGAAGGTAAAATCGCTGAGATGAAAACTGGTGAAGGTAAAACCCTAATGGGAACCTTGGCCATGTATCTAAACGCGATCAGCGGTAAAGGGGTTCATCTAGTCACGGTCAATGATTATTTGGCTGCACGTGATGCTGAGCTAAACCGTCCGTTGTTTGGGTTTTTGGGTATGACTGTTGGTGTGATTTACTCACAGCAGCCGCCACAAGAAAAAATCGAAGCTTATCAAGCCGACATTACCTATGGTACCAATAACGAATACGGTTTCGATTATCTGCGCGATAACATGGTCTTTAGCCTTGCTGAGAAAAAACAGCGCCCGTTAAACTTTTGTATTATCGATGAAATTGACTCAATTCTGATTGATGAGGCTCGTACGCCGCTTATTATTTCAGGTCAAGCTGAAGATTCTTCACGCATGTATGCGCTGATTAATACGATTATTCCTGTGCTGATTCGTTCAAAAGACGAAGAAGCAAACAAGAACAACGAAGAAGAAGACTTCTGGATTGATGAAAAAAATCGCCAGATTGAAATCAGCGAAAAAGGCTATGAAAAAATCGAGCGCTTCTTAATCGAAGTGGGTGAGCTGGGTGAGAATGAAAGCTTATATAGCCCAAGTCGTCTGCCACTTTTGGCTCACGTTCAAGCGGCCATCCGTGCGCATCACGTATTTGTCAAAAACGTTCACTATATTGTGGATGAAGGCGAAGTGGTTATCGTTGATGAAAATACAGGTCGTACCATGCCTGGTCGTCGCTGGTCAGAAGGCTTGCATCAAGCAGTAGAAGCGAAAGAAAACGTTGAGATCCAAGCAGAAAACCAAACGCTTGCCACAACGACCTTCCAGAACTACTTCCGTCTATATGACAAGTTATCTGGTATGACGGGTACCGCTGATACTGAAGCTGCTGAGTTCAAATCTACTTACGATCTAGATGTCATTGTCATTCCAACGCATGAGCCGATTGCTCGTATCGATATGGATGACCAGATTTTCTTAACCAAGTTAGGCAAATATAAAGGCATCATTCGCGAAATTAAAGAAATTCAAGCCAAAGGCGCGCCAGTACTGGTTGGTACAGCGACGATTGAGGCCAGTGAAGAATTGTCTTACTTGCTTGATCAAGAGGGCGTTAAGCATAACGTCCTAAACGCTAAGCAGCATGAGCGTGAAGCAGAAATTATTGCACAGGCAGGTAGCCCAAAATCAGTCACAATCGCCACCAACATGGCGGGCCGTGGTACGGATATTATCCTTGGTGGTAACTGGCAGTCGTTTATCGAAGATATCGATGCGGTTAGTCCAGAGGAGATGCAGCGTCTAAAGTCTCAGTGGCAAGTCAAACATGACCAAGTTGTAGCAGCTGGTGGTTTACATATCATCGGCTCTGAGCGCCATGAGTCACGTCGTATCGATAACCAGCTACGTGGTCGTGCTGGTCGTCAGGGTGACCCTGGCATGTCACGCTTTTTCTTATCGCTCGAAGATGATCTGATGCGTATCTTCGCAGGCGATCGTGTGGTCAACATGATGCGTGCGATGGGTCTCAAAGAAGACGAAGCCATCGAACATAAAATGGTCTCTAAATCGATCGAAAATGCGCAAGGTAAAGTTGAGAGTCGCGATTTTGATGCCCGTAAAAACCTATTGAAATACGATGATGTTGCCAATGAGCAGCGTAAAGTTATCTATGGTCAGCGTGATGATTTATTAGCAGAGATGGACTTATTAGAAGCCATCGAAGTGATGCATCATGAAGTATATAATGCGATGATCAATCAGTTTATTCCGCCTGGCTCTATTGATGATCAGTGGAATATTGACGGCTTAGAAGATGAGTTAGAAGACGAATTCAAAATCTCAATGCCGATTAACGATTGGTTGGATGAAGATCGCCGTCTGGATGAAGAAGGGCTGCGTGAGAAAATCGTTCAAACGGCGATAGATCGTTATCACAGTCGCCGTGAGCAGATGGGTGAAAAGGACGCTGCTCAGCTTGAGCGTCATTTTATGCTACAGAGTCTAGATAAGCATTGGAAAGAGCACTTAACGCAGATGGATCAGCTACGCAAAGGGATTCATCTGCGGGGTTATGCACAGAAAAACCCTGAGCAGGAATACAAGCGTGAGTCGTTTGAATTGTTCCAAATGATGCTTGGTGCGATTAAGTCTGAGACCGTACAAGACTTGTCACGTGTTCATATCCCAACCAAGGAAGAACTGGAAGCATTAGAAATTCAGCAACGTGAGAACGCTGCCCATATGCAAATGCAGTTTGAGCATGACGATGTAGATAACTTGGATAGCAATGCGAGTGGCTCAGCTGCCCAGCCGCAACCACAAAGCCGTAATCTAAATAGCGGTGCTGCCGCAGATGGCGTTGGTGCTGCTATCGCAGGTAACGGTAGTAATGCTAATGAACCAAACCCATATGCAGGTATGAATATCAGTCGTAATGCAGCGTGTCCTTGTGGCTCAGGTCTTAAGTACAAGCAGTGTCATGGTAAAATTTAGTCGTTAGTCGTGGCAAGTTATTAGCTATGTACTGAAATGCTGTTGTAGCAAGCTCTTACCTGAAAAAGCCCTTATCTTAAGTAGATAGGGGCTTTTTTATATCTGTTAGATAACTTATGCAAACTTAAAACTTGCTAGATTAAGACCAACAAACACTTTGTATTGATTACTTACAAATTCAGCATAGGCGTGAATTTATGGACACGCTATAGTGTTTAACATATTTATTTGGGAGAGTGTCATGAGTGTAGAATTCTTAAAAAAAGTACGCAGCTCAGTAGTTTTAACAAGTCTGTTGGCTGGTGCCTTGACGGTCAGTGCTTGTCAGCAACAATCAGAGCCAGAGTCGGGCATGGAAGAAGGGGCTAATACAGAAGAGTCCGTTCCAATGTCAGCGGAGCCCGCTGAACCTAGTGATGTTGTCGTCGATGCTGAAGACGCTTCGCTTAATGAAGTAGAAGGTGATACGGTTGCTTCTGTTAATAGTGGCGTGACACAGATACTGTATTTGTGCTCACCTGAGTTAAAAGTTGATGCAACCTACAAAGAAGAAACCAATCAAGTGGTGGTTGCAACTGACATGGGTACAGTAACGTTGAATCAAACCAATGAAGGTAGTAATCCTGAAGTGTTTGAAGTGGCGACCGCAATTGATGGTGGTCAAGGCTTCACACAGTGGCGTGTAGGGCATGAAGCTCGTAAAACTGGCGTCATGCGTACTGCGGGTGCAGATGAGTCAAATGTTAATACATTCGAGTGTAATGAAGCCTCATAGTTGGTCTTCAATACTGAGTAAGTGATAGGCATCAAAAAAGCAACGCTAAGATAGCGTTGCTTTTTTATGTTGTGACATAATCTCTATCAATCATACAATTTCGTAGTGGCTAAACTATCAGCGCTTATTTTAACGGAGTTGTATCAGAACCATGAGCCAACAGACCTTCTTCAGTCACATCTAACTCTTCATGCTTGAGCTCTACTTGAATGCTATCAGTATGCACATGGGTGTTTTTGTTAATTTCGATATCTTGAATAGCGTAGGTGTCTTTGGTAATAGTAGCCACTTGGCGAGATAGCACAATATCAATCGGTTCATCGCCAATCTCTATTTGTTTACCATTAATGGTCACTACAGCTTTGCTATCCAAAGAAGGCTCGACGTGGCGCAATATATCTTTTTCATCGTAGTTACCAGAGAGTAAATCTTGGCTTTCTGCGTCATGATAATCAGTACGAATGGTGATATATTCTTCTACCAACTCAATTGGCACTTCAACAGTCTTAGTACGTGAATGCTTGGTGACGGTTACTTTACCCACATCCAAGCGTTCTTTGTTAATGACAGGACGCTCTTCTAATAGCTCTAAATGTCCAACATTGACGGTATTATTCGTCTGCTTCGTTGAGATATTTTGTTCTTTATCCAAGTTGTCTTGGTAAAGACTATTTCCATTTTCAGTAGTCATTATTATTCCTTTATAATTATAAAATGATGAATTTCTAATAATTTAAAACGTTATATGTTAAACGACCATATATATAACTAGCTACATTTAATACTATAAACCATTCGCTCATGTTATGAATACAAAAAAGACCAGAGACATGCTCTGATCTTAATCGCTAAACATATGAGCTTAGCTACTCATTACTATCATATTTAACTGACGATACAGAAAACTTACGTCGTTAAACTATAACGTATCAGCATATTACATGCCACGTGCATGGCGTACATCTTCTGCTGTGATACCATCACGGTCTACTAAGTTACCTTCACGGTCAACCACGTTGCCGTCACCATCAACATCTAGCTCTTCGCGTTGAATGGTCTCAACCACAGTTTCAGTGTGATGATCGGTCGTCTTGCCAACATTTACTTCTTCAGAAACATAGGTTTCTTTGCTGACGCGAGCACGTTCGGCCTGTAGCTCAACTTCAACTGTTTCAGTAGCATCGAGATCACCAATACGACGATCTGTTGGGCGATCTACGCTAGTACGTTGGATATTGGCATGTTCTTCTTCTAGATCTACATCGACATTGCGCTCTTCAGTAACGACATGCTTACCTACTTTTACTAGACCAGCAACGATACGGTCTTTGTTTACCGTTAAACGCTCTTCTAATAACTCTAATGTATTTGGTGCATCATAAGAGTGGTCTGCAATATCGACGCGATCTTCTACAGGGAGTGTATCAGCAGTAAATGCTTGACGATCTCTTTCGTACTGCTCTTTATAACTGTACTGGTAGTCGTGATCGTACACTTCCATGGCTTCTACTTGTGTTTTGGTCAAGCTATCAAAGAAGACATCATCACCAACGATACGGGCTAAACCTGCTGGTACCAGTACTTCTTTTGAGCTGAACCAGCCGCCTGCATCTACGATTAAGTAACGAATACGACCAGTGGTATCTTCTACTAAAGCACCTTCGATCTTACCAATTTTTTCTTCATTGATACCGTAAGCAGTTTTGTGCGTTGGGTCATAATAGTCATCACCAATCAAATCTTGATGAGTAGCTTGAATATCTTTTAAACGGATTAGTTGACTCATTGTTATATTCCTTTTTCGCGAGTTTATTTTTTATAATGTAATGGTTGATGTTGTTATTAATTTTTAGTGAAACCATATTTATTACAGTTGAAGGTAAGTCAAACGAATAGCTTCCCTATCAACTTGTAGCTATCCTAACACCGTAATTTTTGATGAGATATATGAGCAAGGTAGCAAAGTGTGCACTTGCAGTAATTGCGTGTAATAGGCTGTAAGTGGCATAACATAGGAGGGGGTAGAAGTTAACGAGACTTTACACAGAGTAATATTCAACATTCATCGAAAGAAAAGAGACACAAAAAAACCGCATTACCATTAGCAATGCAGTTTCTCAATAAACAATAATTATCTAAGTATTAGTTAGCTAACTTACTTTAAGTCAGTTAGACCTGCTTTATTTAAGCAAGTTCAATAGCAACAGCTACCGCTTCACCACCACCGATACATAGCGTTGCGATACCTTTTTTGCCACCAGTACGTTTTAGAGAGTTGATAAGCGTAATCAAAATACGAGCACCTGAACAGCCTACTGGATGACCAAGGGCACATGCACCGCCTTCGATATTTACTTTGGCATGATCAAGTTTCAGCTCGTCCATTGCAGCCATAGTAACCATCGCAAAGGCTTCATTGATTTCCCATAGATCTACATCATCTACTGACCAACCAACACTTGATAGTACTTTTTCAATGGCACCGATTGGCGCAATGGTGAACTCGCTTGGGTGACGTGAGTTTGAGGCAGTAGCAACAATGCGAGCTTGATAATCAAGGCCTTCAGCTTTCGCTTGTGACTCTTTCATTACTACGACGGCTGCAGCACCGTCTGAGATTGAGCTAGCGTTTGCAGCAGTAATCGTACCGTCTTTAGCAAATGCTGGACGCAAAGTAGGAATGCGATCAGCATTAGCAAGGGCAGGTTGCTCATCGGTATCAACAGTTTGCTCGCCTTTGCGCGTTGCAAACGTAACAGGCTCGATCTCATTTTTAAAATGGTTGTCTTTGATAGCAGTCAGCGCACGGTTCAATGACTCAATAGCAAACTCATCCATCTGCTCACGTGTATAGCCTTTTTCATCAGCCATTTCTTGAGCAAACATACCCATTAGCTTACCAGTATCAGCATCTTCTAGGCCATCTAAGAACATATGGTCTTTGACTTCTTTGTGACCCATACGATAGCCGCCACGTGAGCCTGGCATGATATAAGGTGCATTGGTCATTGATTCCATGCCGCCTGCGACTGCAACGTCGAAGCTACCGGCTTTGATACCGTCATGCGCTTGCATGACTGCTTTTAGGCCTGAACCACAAAGCTTATTGATCGTGACAGCACCAGTCGCATCCGGTAGACCTGCTTTACGCATGGCTTGACGGGCAGGGCCTTGACCCAGACCTGCCGTCAAGATACAACCCATAATGACTTCATCAACACTGTCAGCGCTAACACCTGAGCGTTCAACAGCAGCTTTGATAGCGGCGGCGCCCAGCTCGGTAGCACTCATGTCTTTTAGTGCGCCTTGAAAGCCACCCATTGGTGTACGTGCGCCGTTTAGGATTACAATTGCATCATTTGACATCGTTATTATTCCTTGTTGTGCGTTTTGATTAAGTATCTACCAAGAAATCAGATGCCGTTTGGCTAGCTTTTGCTTATATTATAAGCATCTGTCTTCTTCAGTATGTGGTTTATGCTAGCTCATCTAATCGTATGCGTACCACTTTATCAGTAATGGTCTCTAACTTTTCAATTTTTTCGATAGCAAGATTCATCTGACTCTCAACCACAGGTAGCGTCAGAATAATCACCGGCACTTGACCTACTTTATGCGCAGGCTTTTGCAAGATTGCATCGATGTTGATACCGGCATCACTTAGGATGCGCGTGATATCTGCCAGTACGCCTGGGCTATCATAAGCATGCACACGTAAATAATATCCAGTTACCATCTGATCAGCACGCAATATAGGAGTGTCTGATAGCTGATCAGGGATAAATGCTAAATGCGGGACATGATGACCAGTGTTGCTCTGGTCGTCGCGGTCTTTGCTACCCAGCACACGAACCAAATCCATGACATCGGCCATCACTGCAGAAGCAGTTGCACCAGCCCCAGCCCCATCGCCGCAATAGAGCGTCTGACCAAGTGGATGTGAGTTAACCAGTACTGCATTTTTCACACCATTGACGTTCGCCAATAGTGCATCTTGCGGAATAAGTGTCGGGTGTACGCGTAATTCAACCCCTGCGTCACCATCGTTTTCGCTATCGCGGCGTACGGCAAACCCTAAATGCTTGATACGGTAGCCAAGCTCTTCGGCATAGTTCACGTCTTGCAGGGTAATACCAGTGATACCTTCACAGTAGACTTTATCAAATTGTAGCGGAATACCAAAAGCGATAGAGGCGAGTAGCGCCAATTTATGAGCGGCATCAATACCTTCAACATCAAAAGTAGGATCTGCTTCTGCGTAACCTAACTCTTGTGCTTCGCTCAATACGTCGGTAAAAGGACGGCCCTTATCACGCATTTCGGTCATGATAAAGTTACCAGTACCGTTGATGATACCTGCGAGCCAGTCGATTTTGTTGGCGGCCAGTGCTTCACGCATTACCTTGATAATTGGAATACCGCCTGCTACCGCTGCTTCATAAGCAACGTGTACATTGTTTTCTTCAGCGAAGGCAAAAATCTCATTACCGTGTTCAGCGAGTAGAGCCTTGTTTGCCGTGACCACATGTTTGCCGTTTTTGATGGCCTGCATAATGACGTCTTTGGCTAAGGTGGTACCACCAATCACTTCGATAACAATATCGACGTTGTCGCTTGCGGCAATTGCCATCAGATCGCTGTTTTGCATGATATTGGTATCAATATCATCACGCTGACGACGTGTACCGACTTCGGTAATAATAATGTCGCGTCCGCTACGGCGTTTTAGCTCATTTAAATTGTCATTGATCAGATTGATCACGCCCGTTCCGACGGTGCCTAGACCAAGTATCGCTAGTTTGATGGAATTACTCACAGTATCCTCAAGAGGTTAAATACAATGAAGTCAGTATAAGCGGTGACAGTGTCAAATGAGTCTGCGACATCAAACATAACGTCTGTGCGCATTGCCTAGTACTGCCTGCCTATCTACTTCATCATAGTTGAATAAAAAAAGCTCAAATAAAAGGGGTGTTGCTCATTTTGCATCGCGCTTTATCGTATCATACCGACAAGGCATTGTGACGTCTATACAATCTCATAAAAGCCAATGTTCTAAAGGCTAATATCATAAAAAACAATGTCCTGAAGGCTAATGTCATAAAAGCCAAGTTTAGAAAGACAACGTCATCAAGGTTATATCAGCTGACGATTATAAAAAAGCGGTAGCTTCAATCTTGTTTGGCATATGTATATGTCATTTATGCTTGATTGCCAATATTAGTTGTTAATATGAGTCACTAATATTGATAACTCAAATGATTAATTAGCGCCTACTGCTTGGGCCAATTCTGCTGCAGGCAAATAGCCACCTACTTGTTGTCCTGTCTCGGTAAACACCGCAGGCGTACCGCGCACACCAAGTCTTGAGCCTAGAGCCATATGTTCTTGGACAGGGTTGGCACAGCTAGGAGCCTGTACGTTGGCACCGATTTTTGCTTGATCCATTGCCGCTTTACGATCCTGACTACACCAGATCGCTTCCATCTTTGGTACAGACTCTTGACTGCGTGGCCATGCCAGATAACGAACCTCGATACCGCGTGCATTGATATCATCCATTTCTGAATGTAGTTTGCGACAGTAGCCACAGTCTGCATCGGTAAAGGCATAGATGACAGCCTTGGTTTCACCGTTTGCTGGATAAATCACCATGTCTTTTTTATCGACGGCTTTTAGCGCTTCTTGTGCTGTCGTAGCAACTAGGGCGGCACTGATATCAACCGGAGCGGCATCACCCACAGCGATGATCTGACCTTGAATAATATGCTTGCCAGCTTTATCAGTAAAGAAAGAAGGTAGACCTTCAGCGGTCACCCAATAAATACCATCCATATCTGTCGGTACAGCTGAAACGATAGTTTCCTCGATACCAGAGCTTTTTAGGTTCGCCTGTAACGCCTTCACCACGGTTGCATCATTACCAGCTGAGGGCTTAGCAGCAGTGGCATTTGTCTGTGCAGCGTTTACAACACTGGTATTGCTAGTTGCATCAGCGGCATTGTTTGAGCAGCCAGCAGCGATACCAACTAACAGCGCACTCATCATAAAACGAGATAGAACGGTACGAGAAAGAGGATTACGTAAGGTGGTATTTTTGATAGTGGGGAACGGCATACGGGTTTCCTATAGGCGTCGCGCCTGATCATGAGTTCGTTATAAAAAGCGCTATAAACTTTTCTATATAGTAATGTGTCTTGGCAGTGTTTTAAAGGTCTAACATTGAAGAAGTTCTTATAACTTATTGATAATAAAAGATAGGTAATAACATCCTTCATATTACCATATTTACGCCAAATAATAGCGAACGGAAGGCAGCCAAGAAGTATCAGTAAAGCCAACTTTAAAGAATAGCTATCAACATAAATTCAAAAAACAAGATACATTTGTGCTATTTAACATAGTTGCTTGAACTTGTAATCTAGGACTAATCGCATTGTTTCTATAAAAATCTGTATAAAGTGCATTGTATGAACCATTTGAGAACGACTTACTTTAACAAATTTGCTTTAAGGAGCACACATGGCAGGTGCCAGTTTATTAACCTTACTCGATGACATCAGCGTCTTAATGGATGATGTGAGCGTCATGACCAAAGTTGCCGCCAAAAAAACCGCGGGCTTAGTTGGTGATGATTTAGCACTCAATGCCGAGCAGGTCACAGGGGTTAAGCCAAATCGTGAGCTCCCCGTCATTTGGGCAGTAGCCAAAGGCTCTGCCGTGAACAAAGTGATTTTAGTACCAGCAGCGCTATTGATCAGTTATTTTATACCGTGGTTGATTACTCCGCTATTGATGATCGGAGGGCTATACCTGAGTTATGAAGGGGCTGAAAAGGTCATTCACAAGTTTTGGCCGAAATTGTTGCCTCATGATGAAGAGCAAAATGCCCGTTTAAAAGCCAATGCAGATGAGTCGGTAGATTTGGTCGCGTTTGAAAAGGACAAAATCAAAGGTGCGATACGTACCGATTTTATCTTATCAGCTGAGATTATTGTTATCTCTTTAGGCGCAATTACAGCAGCTGGTGGCGATATCGTCCAAAAAGGTATCGTACTTTCGATAGTGGCTGCTGTCGTGACCGTCGGTATTTACGGCTTAGTTGCAGGCATCGTCAAGATTGATGATGCGGGTCTGCATTTGATTGAAAACTCACAAGCAGGTGATAGTAAACGCAAGTTTGGCGAATTTATGCTTGCAGCTGCGCCAAAGCTTATGAAGTTTTTATCCATAGCGGGCACGATTGCGATGTTCTTGGTGGGCGGCGGTATTATCGTTCACGGTATCGGCTTTTTGCATCACAGTGTAGAAGACATTGCCCATCTTACTGGAGTATTTGAAGGGTTAACCGCGTCATTGTTAAATGGATTGGTCGGACTGATTGTTGGCGCTATTGTAGTGGCTATTGTTACTACTATTGGTAAAATCCGTGGTAAAGATGATACAGCGTCTTCTGCACATTAAGCTTATTTGCTTTTTATTGTCTCTCGTTTGAATTAGCAAGTAAGTTTGACTGTATTAAAATAAAAAGCCCCAAAGCTACGAGTAGCTTTGGGGCTTTTACATTTGAGCTTATATGACTAGCTGTCGCTGTCTGCATCATCAGATGCTAGCTTTTCAGCCTGCGTCGGCTTTTTGTGATCCGTCTTAGGCTTACGAGTGCGCGCCTTTGGTATTTTTGGCGTAGTCAAATTAAACATACCAGTCTGTGGTAGCAGTTGCTCAGCCACATTTTCGATCATGTTTTTATAGCTGGCTATAGTCGTCTTAGACTTAGCTGCTTGACTATCATCTTTGCTAGCTTCTTTAGTAGCTTCTTCTACTGCCGATTCAGTCGTCTGCTCAGTCTCTGCAGCTATGTTTTCTGCAACATCTTCTACCTCATTGACAGTTTGCTCTGTAAGGGTTTCGACTTCTGCATCCTTAGCCTCTGACTGAGTACGCTCGAATTCTAGCAATTGCTCACTATCAGCACTGATATTATCAGCTTGAGCCTGATTGGCGAGGGCAGTTGCTTCAACGTCATGCGCATCGACTTCGCTATCGGTTTGCTCAGTGATAGCTGGTTCCGCGTCACTTACTTGTTCAGCAGGTACGCTCAATACAGCGGGTTCCTGATAATCAGGATGCTGTCCGCGCGGATCGTTGCTAGCACGCTTAGTGATAGCATGTGGCTCAACGTCTGTCTTACCTTGTGCTGCTGCAAATTGACTGACGGCTTGGGTCATCGATTCAAAGCGTGCGAGGTAGTCGGCAGCCAATGGTTGATAGCCATAGTTGCTAAAGTTAAAGCTCTGGCTAGCAGCATCAGAGCTATTATTACCACCCTGAGATTGCTCATTATGCAACGCAATAGTCGCGATAAAGCAGTTGATAATGCCTTCTTCTGCTAAGCGCGTTTGAGCCTCTGGTAGTGTGGCACGAATAAACTCACCAACCGTGCCACGTATTGCTGGCACATTAGTGGCAGCTGGCTTGTTCGCTTGAGTGGCTTGCTTAGCGAGTACTACACGTGGATCGTTACTCGCTTGACCAAATTTCTCAGCAGTCACGTAACGTGCGCCAAATAGTGCTTCATGGGTTAGCTCAAGTGCTGAGTTACTCACACTACTTGTGTTTGCACTATTACTATCAGCCTGAGTAGTTTGAGCTTCATCACTCTTACTCACATTTTCAGCAGTCTTGGTTTCCTGCTGTTTTGGAGTCTGAGTTTCTTTAGCTTCCTCTACGTCAGCAGTTACCGATGTTGGAGCTTCCGCTTTACTTTCGGTGTCACTCGTAGAAGTCGATGCTGCCTCTACAGCTACAGGTGCTTTTTCCTCTTCAGCAGCCTGCTGATGCTTAGGCGCGTCGTTCTGCATCTTAGCTTGTTCGGTAGATTCACGCTTATCGTCATTTACCTGATTAGCATGGGTTTCCACCGTACTTTTTCCGTTATCGCTTTTCTTATCAGCGTTCGGCGCACTGGTGTTTTGCTTATCAGTGTTCTGCTCATTGCTACTATGCTTATCAGTAGGTTTTTGGGCAGCTGTTTCGTTTGAACGCTCATCTTTTGCTACGTTATTTGTCGCGCTTTGCTGCTCACTAGGCTGAGTTTTGGCCTGTGTGGATTTGCTATCATCTAAAGATAGATGCACCACTTCAGGGGCTTTTAACTCAGTTGGCGCTTCATTGACCTGTAGCACGACCTCGTTAGGGTCTTGATTGCGACGTGCACTATGCTGATTTTTGCTATTGGCAGCATCGTTGTTTCTAGCGTTCTGCTGTTTGCCCTGCTTAACGTTGTCAGCCGTTAGTGTCTCACCGCGCTCTAGCTTACCGCGTGAGCCGCGTTGGCTATGCGATTTACGCTTAGTACGAGTTTGCTCATCTGCTTTAGAGCTGTTTTCGTTATCAGCATCACTGCGCTCGCTTGCGTTACGATTGCTGTTCTGTTGACTGCTATCTTGGCGGTTATTACGATTGCGATCGTTCGTGCGTCTGTTATCGTTTTGACGCTTGTCTTGCTGTCTTTGGTCTTGAGTATCAGACGATTTGTCATCAGCATTGTTTGAGTTAGTACTTTCTGAGCTACTGTTTACGTTGCCAGTATCCTCGTCAGTTGTCTCTTTTCTTTGACGCGGCTTAGAAGATCTAGACTTACGCGGCTTACGTCTTCTTCTGTCTTCATTGCTGCTGTCGTCAGCATCGCTGTCATTACGACGCGCCTGTTGACGGTTAGCGTTATTATCTGACTGTTGGCTTTCGTTTTTCTGACTGTTGCTTTGTTGAGTTGGCTGCTCACCAGTTGCAGCTGCACTATTCAATGCATTGCTATCAACTTGACCAAACGAGCCTAAGCTTTGCGCGCCCGTGTTTACTAGCGCTTCGATTGCTTCAGCGGCATCTCGGCTACTGACACTAGGCGTCGTAGTGGCTTGTGGTGCTTGAGCAAATAGGTTTGATAACCACGCAACGGCTTTTGGTTGAGCAGTAGCTTCGACACTCTGTGTCTGCGGTGCTACTGGAGCGGCGACAATAGCGGTTTTATTGGCTTGCGGTGCATGTGCAGGCGACACATCGTTGGTGTTTTTATGATTACGACGATCATTGCTATGATTTACCGTATCGTTCTGTGCTTGCGTAGCTGCGGCCTGCTGTGTGTTTGAGCGGCTCTGCTTATCATCTGCAGTTTTACGAGGCTGGCGAGTAGGCTGCTGTTCAGGACGCTCTTTTTCAGCAGTCTGCCAGTCAACGTTGTAGCCAAGGTCACTATGCTCTTGTTGCTGAGTATCAGTGATACGTTCATAGCTCGATGGTGCAAAGCCATCACGGTTGAAGTGCAGCTTGAAGTTTGGTGATTCTAAATGCGCGTGTGGCAAAATAGTGATACGCGTGCCACTGTCTTGCTCAAGATAAACCAAGCTGTCGCGCTTTTCATTTAATAAGAATGCCGCGATGTCTGTCGGGACTTCTGCTTGTACTTCACCTTGACGTTCTTTAAGGGCGATTTGCTCAATTTGACGCATGATAGATAGCGACAATGAGCGCAAGTCACGAATCATACCGTTGCCATGACAACGTGGGCAGATATAGCCTGTTGACTCCTCTAATGAAGGACGTAGACGCTGACGGCTCATTTCCATCAAACCAAACTTAGAGATATCACCAAACTGAACGCGCGCACGATCATATTTGGTCGCGTCGATTAGACGTTTTTCTACTTCTTTTTGGTGCTTATTGTCATTCATGTCAATGAAATCAATAACGATCAAACCACCCATATCACGCAAACGAAGCTGACGAGCAATCTCGTCAGCTGCTTCTAAGTTGGTATGGTAAGCGGTCTCAGCAACGTCTGAACCTTTGGTTGACTTAGCTGAGTTAATGTCGATAGAGACTAGTGCTTCTGTTTGGTCAATAACGATTGAACCACCTGATGGCAGACGAACTTCACGCTGATAAGCGGTTTCGATTTGTTTTTCGATATTAAAGCGCGAAAACATCGGCTCATAGTCAGTATATTTGCGTAGCTTTTCGGCTTGTTTTGGCATTACCGCATCGATAAACCCAGCCGCTTCAATATAAGCATTTTCGTTATCAATCCAAATCTCAGCAATATCATCACGCAAATAATCGCGAACAGCACGTGTGACAACGCCCGCTTCTTGGTGAACCAAGCGCGGTGATGGGTATTTTTGGTTTTGTTCTTGAATGGCTTGCCAAATGTTGAGCAAGTGGTTTAGATCGTGCTGTAAGTCTTCTTGTGTTTTACCAATACCAGCAGTACGGATGATGACACTCATGCCTTTTGGTAAATCAAGATTGCTCAGCATACGCTTCATATCTTCGCGCAGTTTACCCGAGATTTGACGTGAGATACCACCACCGCGAGGGTTGTTCGGCATTAATACCAGATAGCGACCGGCTAATGACACATACGTCGATAGGGCAGCGCCTTTATTACCGCGCTCTTCTTTTTCGACTTGGACGATTAGCTCGTCGCCTTCTTTAATCAGTTTTTTGATGTTTTCGTCGCGTGGGTTGCCGCTTAGGTATTCAGCAGAGATTTCACGAATCGGCAAAAATCCTTGACGCTGAGAACCGTATTCGACAAATACTGCTTCAAGCGATGGCTCGACACGGGTCACATGACCTTTGTAAATGTTAGATTTTTTTTGCTCGCGAGTACGGTTTTCTAGGTCGAAATCGTACAGGTGGTTGCCTTTACATAAGGCGACACGAATCTCTTCGTTTTGAGTGGCGTTGATCAAAATGCGTTTCATATTTGTATCCTATGAGTACGCATGACAACGATAAGACAGTCTTTAGGACATAGTGGCAAGTGTGGCTAATATTGTGATTAGCGTGTGTAGATGTTCATTAACGGTAGAACGTAAATCGTGGGTTTATAAAGCACATGGGCTTTTTCAATGGCTTCTTTTTTACCTGAAGTAATGAGCGGCGCTCAGATTAATATCAGTAATATAGGGTGTAAGGCTACGGTACTTATATTTTATCATCAGTAAACTTGGTACATATATGATTGGGTCAGCGAGTCAAAGCGCTCTTATTCTCAGTACGTTCTATTGGTAGTGATTTCAGCGCACGTTGTAAGCGTGGGCGAGGGTCAGTTACAGTTCTAAAAAATACTGATATTAAAAAGGCGTAGTGCTGTTGCCATTCATCCATCAAAGTCTAACAATAATATCGCGGTCATGATTGCTACTATTATAGTGGCGTCACTCAGCGGTTGTTTATTCAGGCGAAGCAATTGGTTACTCTTTGTTTATCGTTCTTTGTATAGCGTCAATAATATCTTGGGTGTCTCAAGGTTAGGTGTCGCAGCTTTTGTTATCAGCGGGGCGTACTTGGCAAACAGAGTAATGGACCAGCTTGTCAGCGTGGTATCGTATTTACATTGTTATCGTCATCTGTTTGACCACCAATACTTAGGCAGCTATCGAGTTACTTTTCGATCCTAACGTTAAACTACCCATACTTGCTCAACTATGCTGGCATAAAGAACCATCAGATAAATAGTCATTAAATAATGATTGGTTATCGAGTACGGTCGTTGTCATGCAATTAGTGAGTCAGTGTTGTATGGTAATCGGTTAATAAGCTGATTTATTATCAGCGTGATCAACGCGATGGTATTTAGTGTCACTATTTATTTTATGGTACCGAATAACATTCAGTACAGTATTTTTAATTTGTAGGGCTATATTTGGTAAGTAATACCTCTAAATAAAAATGCGCCCTAAAATCAGATGAAACGTGTCAGGTCAGCAGGATAAATAGTGTCTACCTCTTTACTAGCAAGTAGTAGAAAACTGACAAGCAATAAAACGGTGGTCAACTATTTGTAACAACAATGATTATTGCTGTCGCCTCTGCTTAATTGTCGCTCAACATGCTAAACTATAGCAAATCTTTGTGTAAATACCTAACTAAAAATGACAAACTCAAAAATGACTGACGACGCTACTACCCATGAAGCCCCTGCTATTTTTAATAGCAAAACACGCCCACAAAGCGCTGACGATGAGATTAGCAACTTCGGTAAGGTGAACTACCTCGAAGTAACGCGCCATCAACACGATCAGCGTTTAGATAACTTTTTGTTAAACCGTTTAAAAGGTTTACCAAAATCACATATCTACAAAATGATTCGCTCAGATGAGATACGCGTTAATAATAAACGCTGCAAAGCACACGATAGAGTGCAGCGTGAAGATGTGGTACGTATTGCTCCTGTAGAGCTAGCAACGCGCGAAAAACCAATTATTAGTACCGAGTTCGCCAAAAGCTTGCTGGCGCGCGTGGTCTATGAAGATGACGGTTTGCTAGTGCTAAATAAACCTTCTGGTATCGCTGTGCATGGCGGTAGCGGCTTGGACTTTGGGGTTATCGAAGCCATGCGTGAAGTGACGGGTAAAAAATACCTAGAGCTAATCCATCGCATTGATAAAGACACATCAGGGCTACTGATGATTTCCAAAAAACGCTCAACGCTCAAAGTATTGCAGCAGCATTTGGTAGACAAGACCATTCAGAAGCACTATCTGTGTCTTGCCAAAGGGCAACCTGCGCTCAATGAGCAGCGTATCAATGCACCATTGCTACGTTACACGCTTGCTAGTGGTGAGCGCCGAGTGAAAGTAGATAGCCAAGACCCACAAGCGAAAGAAAGCCAGACTGATATCGTTATCCATGATCGCTTTATGATTAATAGTCAGCCAGTAAGCTTAATTGAAGCCAAGCCATTGACGGGTCGCACTCATCAAATCCGTGTGCATTTGGCGCATATCGGTCATGCTATCTTGGGTGATGACAAATATAACGTTCATGATAAATCAGGCGTCCATCGTCTGTGTCTACATGCATGGCGCTTAGATATTCCAGGCTACAAGACCATTACTGCGCCATTGCCAGACGATATGGCAGATTGGCTACCAGAAACAACGAAATTGCCTGAATAATTTTTCAAAATAAACTCTTAAGCCAAACTATTTTGTATTTTCCTAAACGTCACGATATCTTATTTTTACGAATAAGCCGCCGTGACGTTTTAGTATCTGCTATTTATTATTAATATTCATTAAGGTGACTTCATGACCAAACCAGCTACAACTTCAGAGCGTGTTATAAATGCTCAACCATTAGCAGAACACAATCTGTCTGATAAGACGTTGATTATTTTTGATTGGGACGGCACGTTAATGGATTCAATCGGCCTGATTGTTGATTCTATGCATGTGGCTGGGGAAACACACGGGTTTAAGACGACTGATAAAGCTGTAAAAGACATCATTGGTCTGAGTTTAATGAATGGCATTAAGATTTTATATCCGCAGGCAAACGATGCGCAGTTGCTTGCCATTCAGCAAACCTATGCAGAGTACTATATTGCCAATAGTCACAGTACGCCGCTATTTGAACCAATAGAGCATATGTTGCAAACTTTGCAGCAGCAGGGAAAAACGCTCGCCGTAGCAACTGGCAAAAAAAGAAAAGGGCTAGATCGTGTATTAGATGCCTCCGATAGCCATGATTACTTTGCGATTACGCGTTGTGCTGATGAGTCAGGCTCAAAACCTGATCCGCAGATGTTGACCGATATCTTGGATTATACGCAGCAGCAGGTTTCTGATGCTGTGTTTATCGGTGACAGTATCTATGACATTCAAATGGCAACAGCATTGGGCATGACCAGTATAGCGGTGAACTATGGTACGGCAACGAGTGCAGAGCTTGCTGCGCAAAATCCAACCTATCAGGTTGATACTCCACAAGCGCTAGTGGATTTGCTATGCGGGTAGAGCTACTTTTATAATTCTTATTGTTTTTATAACATAACGATAATAATAATGAGTGAATAAACAGGCAATAAAAAAGGGTTTATCGTAATAGCGATAAACCCTTTTTATTAAAGACAACGATATTTATTTGTTTTCTTTATCAACGCTCTCTTTTTCACCGCTTTCTTTTTCAATAGCGTCTTCTAATTCAGCACCTTCTAGCAATGCAAAAGAAGACTCAATGATTTTGTCTGCATCAAGCTGATACTCATACCAGTTGCCCATTATCCCAGCCAACTCATCGAGACCTTCTTTTCTGAGCGCCGAAAACAACTGAATGGTACAGTTTAAGCCCAGTTTTTTCAGGCGTTTACGAGTCTCAAGAAGGGCGTTCTTAGAAGCACCGTACTTCAGCTTATCTGCTTTAGTCAGCAGAATATGTACTGGCAGCTCACCATCGTTTGCCCAGTGTAGCATTTGCTCATCAAAAAACTTAAGCGGATGGCGAATATCTGTCATTAGAACCAGACCTGCAAGGCTTGAGCGTGATACCAAGTATTCTTCTAGCTCAACTTGCCATTCTTTTTTCATCTCTAGCGGAACAGCGGCATAGCCGTAACCAGGCAAATCAACCAAACGTCTGTCAGTATCACCGATACTAAAAAAGTTAATCATCTGCGTGCGTCCAGGTGTCTTAGACGAGCGAGCCAATTGACGCTGATTGGTTAAGGCGTTGATGGCTGATGATTTGCCAGCGTTTGAGCGCCCTGCAAAAGCGACTTCCAATCCCATGTCAGGAGGACAGAGACGAAAGGTAGGTGCTGACATCATAAACTCAGTTTGCTGAATTTTCTGACGAGATTTGGTATTGAACAAAGCATGTTCAGCGGCGACATCGTTAAACGGGGTACTCATAAATGGCTCATTAATCTTAAAAAATTGGATGCGATTATAAAATTTTAGTCAGCTGATGATTCAAGTCATCGGTGCGGTCAAGTAATTGGTCAAGAAATAGGTAAATCAAGGTAAAAGGCAGTTCTTTATCAATACAGTTATGTGCAAATCATAAAAGTAGCTATTTAATATTACTGGCTATTCTATACTATTCCGTGTCTTACTTATTGAAATAACTGCGATTAGCATCATATAAATAGTAGGATAACATTAAAGTTGGCCAGTCATTACGACAAGTTCTCAGCTTTAACAAAGCCATATCCAAATTCTCTATGTTTATATGACATATATTGTTACAATGTTTAACGAGAGACGTTTAATAGAACGATTGATGAGACACGTGAAATATCACGAGGAGGTGCTCTATGTTTTCAATCAGTAAACTTCTTAGCACGAGTTATCGCACTATAATGGCTAGCAGTGCTGCACTATTATTAAGTGGTATTATGATTAGCAGCGCAGGTGCGGCGGATATAGCTACTACCTATAATAACTCATGTGCAGCCTGTCACGATAGTGGGGCATTGAATGCCATCAAAAAAGGTGATAGTACTAAATGGCAACAGCTGATTAAACAAAAAAGTATGCCGACGCTTATCAAATCTGTCAAAGGTGGGATGCCGCAGATGCCAGCAGGTGGTCTTTGCGACAAATGTAGTGATGACGATTATCGTAAACTTATCGAATATATGAGCAAATAATCGGCTTATAAATATAATTTGAATATATAAAATAAAGCGCTGGGCTAATAACCTATTTGCGCTTTTTGTTTTTGCGTCATATTGTATATTGTGTTGCCAGAAAACTGATGGATACTATGATTAAGTAGGCAAATGATACAAAGTCTTGCTATAATAATCGAAAATAAACCCTGATGTTAGTAAGTACTTTCAGACTGCTTGTGTCCAAGACCTTAAAATATACGCCATTCTCATGATTAAAGAGACGGCTATATCAGGTATCTTACCAGTGCAATCACTCTAAATAATGCTTACGCCGAGCTAGTAGGATTTGTATCAATGAAAAAGTTAATCGCTGCTGCCAGCTTATGCGTTGCAAGTTTCAGCGTACAAGCTGCTATTATTGTTCCTGAATATGACGTCAATGCAGGTCAAAAAGTTGCAGAAACCGTTTGTGCCGCTTGTCATGGTCTTAATGGCGTCAGCATTGTTCCTGCACAGCCAAACCTTGGCGGCCAAAACGTAAAGTACCTATATAAACAGCTAGTCAACTTTAAAGCAGGTTATCGCAAAAACGGTATCATGCAGTCACAAGTTGCTAATCTGTCTCAGCAAGACCTAGCCAACGTAGCAGGTTATTATGCCAGTCAAGCACCTTGGGGCGTTGGCTACGGCAATCCTGCAACCAACCAAGAAGCGACTAAGCTATTCTTGGGCGGTGATAAGTCGCGCGGTGTTATTGGCTGTGCAGGTTGTCATGGTCCAGATGCTGCAGGTAATACTTGGGCTGCATTTCCAAAGCTAGGCGGACAGCACGCTCAGTATATTGCTACTCAGCTAAAACTATTCCGTGCTGCTGGACGTGTTGATGATATCGATAGCGATGACCAAAAACGAGTCAATGATGCAGCCAAAGAAGGCGAGATGGGTATGATGCAAACGGTTGCATCGAAACTATCAGATCGTGACATTCGTATCCTGTCAGACTATGTAAGTGCTATTCACTAATTGAGTCGCACTGATTCAGTATCTGATACATGCTTTGCGTTGCATAGAAGGCCATTGAGTAAAGCCACTGAGTATTGAATCGCATATTGATTATATCTGAATGACTAAACCCCGATTTCGGGGTTTTTTTATAACTGTTTGTCCCTTATATTAAGACAGTATTTAGATGAATTCATTTACAGAAGCCAGTCGTTGCTCTGTATAATTATAAATTATCGTTATTCACTTTATACCAATTTTCAAAATATGGTTAGCCATGTCAAACATGTTCAGTCTACTATGCGTGGTACTTGCACTTGCTTTGTTTGCTAGTCCAGTTTTTGTAAATGGTATTAGATCGTTTGGATTGAAATTATGATGATCCGTTATGCTTCTTATTTTATCGCGGCGCTACTACCGTTATTGCTATTTCGTTGGTTTGCACCTGCGTCAATTGATGAGATTGACTTTTGGTTACTATGGCTATTAGCCATGGTATTGGTTGCGCTGCCAGTTGTTTACGCTGAGATAGCATTGGCCTATCGCAGTGTCGAAGGCCCTCTAGCGGGTATGCAAAAGCTCACTCGTGAAGCAGATGTCAGTCCAATCTGGCGCAGCTTTGGTTGGTTAGCGGCACTGGTTTCTATAGTGATTGCAGCATTGGTTATATCTGGCGCAAGTACGGGTATATTGTCTGCATTGACTGAGCTAAATAGCGTACCCGATGTACCTAGCTTCGCAGTTGCTGCAGGTCTGATGGTCATTGCAGTACTTTTAAGCTTGCTGGGTGTTACGCCTTTACCTATTGGTTTGGGGTTGATGGTAATAGGGTTGCTGCTAGGGTTCGCAAACGGTGTACCAAATGCTGGTTTTGCCATGACTGATGTCAGTTTGACTGAATGGGCTCGCGCAGTCGCGTTAGCATTAGTCAGTGTCGGTGCGGGTACAGGACTATACTGGTTCGGTCAGAACTTGGTGAGTAAGCAGACAGTCACAGCAGTAGAAGCAAACAATCAGCAAGTAAAAAACAGAGCGGCTACTCGTGAGTACCGTGCAACCAAGCTAGTGTTACCGATTTGGGTGTTGCAACTGCTGATAGGAGTAGTGGCTTTATTTACTAATGGTATGTCGCTACCACCAATTGGACAGCTGTTATATTGGGGCGGGGTGTTATTTGTGGCCAGTTACTTACTACATTACAGCACGCAACAGTTAACACATAAGTTTGGATTATTGGTTAGTTTGATAATCACTTTTGCTGTAGCGTTATTATTAGTGGTTGCGATTCCGACAGCATGGTTAGTTGGCATCTTGGTCATTATTAGTAGCATTGCTGTACTATTATTATCAGTATTTGCGGGTTGGCAGATGAAGATTAGCCATCTACGCAAGTCACTAAATTTTAGTAATGAAGCAGTTTATAACTTGTGGCGAGTGGCGATACGTTTAGTCGTACCATTAGCATTACTGCTAGCACTGATAGGTTGGGTGATGCAGTGGTTGAGCTAACAGTCGAAGGTCGTGACAACAGTGTGCCACAGTCTACGCAAGCTAATTTAATGACCGTATATCTGGCGTATGCTGAAAATGAGCAGCGCCAGCATTATCTAGCTTTGCAGGTTAGACAAGGTACTAGTTTGCATGAAGCGTTGGCGCAAGCGGGATGGCTTGAAAAGTTTGCAGAACTGGCAGCGTGGTGTGAGCAAGTAATAGATATCACCACGCCAACTGCGAAACGTTGGCATGTGGGTATTTATGCACAGAAACAGCCATTAAGCTATTTGCTACAGCCTTTTGATCGTATCGAGGTATATCGTAGTTTAAGCGCTGATCCTATGTCTCAGCGCAAAAATAAATCTCGTAGCTAACCGTCAATTATCTAAGCTAATAGGTTTCGCTGACTATGATGCTGGCAGACTTTCAATACCTTCGATGCGCGTGACCAAACCATTATCATCAAAATAAACAACTAAATGCTGGCTAGCGTTTTTGACATCTGCAATGCCTTTACGGCTACCTTCAGTGCCTGCTTTGTAGTCATAGATATAATCCCAGCGTTTAGGCTCAAGCGTATCTCTAATCGCAGGACTGCCAAGGATATAAAGTACTTGGTTCTGATTCATCCCTACTTTTAGTTTTTGTGCTTGGGTTTGAGTAATTGCTGTGCCTTGAGGCAAATCAATCTTATAAACGCTCAATAGTGAGCAGCCAGACATAGCGACAGTAGCGCTCAGCATACTGGTGATAACAATGTTACGTAGTACGCTGGCATGGCTTAACGGACGAAAATTTAATGTCTTTATCATGGTAAGATGACTCATAAGAAATGAATTAGGTGTGGCCAGCGTGAGGTCGTACCAGTCTGACCGACAATCTTGGACAAATGATACGTCATTTACTTGCAATTGCCTACCACTTACGACATTATTTACCAAACACAATCTGAATAGTTAGATTAATTATATTTTAAATTCATAGGCTTGCATCTCGATATTTAGAAAATAATAAGAGAGATGTCTGCGTAAGTTTTATCAGTTTATTATTAATCATTTACTTTATATTAAATAAAAATAATCTTTGTTGATTATTTATCTCATATTTTCTATTTGTTAAGGCTGTCACAGTCAAAAGGGATATTATGGCTTCTTTTACCAATCAAGATTTACGTAGAGCAGGACTCAAGGTCACGTTACCTCGTATCAAAATTTTAGAGCTATTAGAAAGCGCAGAGCTGCACCACATGAGTGCAGAAGAAGTGTATAAGGCGCTTATCGAGCAAGGTGAAGATGTAGGTCTTGCCACTGTCTATCGTGTACTGACACAGTTTGAACAAGCAGGTATTGTTGAGCGTCATAACTTCGAAAACAATCTATCTGTATTTGAGATTACCCAAGAAGAGCATCACGATCACCTAGTTTGTGATGTGTGTGGCAAGATTATAGAGTTTCATAATGAAGTCATCGAAGAAGAGCAACTAAAAGTAGCAGAAAAACATGGCTTTAAACTGTCTGGGCATTCTCTCGTGCTATATGGCATTTGTGCGGATCAAGCCTGTAGAGATAGCGCGAAATAATTGTCTAGCGTACTAGGGCGTGTCTTCATTTCAAAAATGGTGATAAAAATGAGATAAATTGCCGTCAAACAAGAAAAATAGCGCAGATAATATCGGGATATTAACCAGCTATTTGACGCTGTTTGGCAAGATTTAGCCATTTTTAGCCCATTTAGATGACTATCGGGTGAATTGAAGACACGCCCTAGTAGAAACGCTTATTTCTACTAGTACTACGATATTGAACAGTAAAAAACCCTCGTTATTTATAACGAGGGTTTCTTTTTATATGTCTATTATGCCTAGAAAGCGCAATAATTTAGCTCACATCTAACGATAAACTATCAGCACCTTCATCTAAATTAGCCTTGCCGTTTTTGCTACTGAGCTTAATTTTTAGGCGTAGATCATTAGGAGAGTCGGCATGTAAAATCGCTTCTTTATACGTTATCTCTCCTTGTTCATACAAATCAAAAAGTGCCTGATCAAAGGTTTGCATGCCACTGTCTCGTGAGCGTGTCATCACATCTTTGATTTCATGGACTTCTCCTTTACGGATATAGTCACTAATCAGCTGCGAATTTAGCAAAATCTCAATAGCAGCGCGTCGCCCTTTACCATCAGGTGTGGGGATAAGTTGCTGCGCGATAATAGCTTGCAGGTTCAACGACAAATCCATAAATAACTGGTTATGGCGATTGGTTTCAAAGAAGTGAATGATACGATCAATTGCTTGGTTAGCGTTGTTTGCGTGCAACGTTGCAAACACTAGATGGCCAGTTTCTGCGTACTGAATAGCATAGCTCATGACTTCACGGTTACGAATCTCGCCGATTAGGATGACATCGGGTGCTTGGCGTAGCGTGTTTTTTAGGCCCGCTTCAAATGAATGGGTATCGATACCAACTTCACGCTGGGTAATAATACAGCCGCGATGCTTATGAACAAACTCGATAGGGTCTTCTATCGTAATAATATGACCATGAGAGTTTTGATTGCGATGTCCTATCATTGCAGCAAGGGTAGTAGATTTACCTGTACCCGTTGCGCCAACTAATAGAACAATACCGCGTTTTTTCATGGCCAATTCTTTTAAAGCTGGCGGTAAGCGTAATTCTTCGACCGTTGGAATGTTATTTTCAATTTTTCGTAAAATCATTCCTGCCATATCACGCTGTACAAATGCACTGACTCGAAAGCGAGCTTGCTGTGCTTCATCAGAGATAGCAAATTGACACTCGTTGGTTTCTTCAAACTCTTTTTGCTGGCTTGGCGTCATTACACCTTTGACCAATCTCATGGTTTGCTCAGCACTCAAAGGGGTTCTACCGACAGGTAAGATTTTTCCATTCACTTTCATGGAAGGCGCTACGTCAGCAGTAATAAAAAGGTCAGAGCCATTTTTGCTGATCATTAATTGTAATAGTTTATCAATATCCATATCGCACCTGCACCGGATGTAAGTCGATTAAAATCATATTTTAAATACGTCAGTAAAAAGTAATAAAGTAGAAACAGAGACCATAAGTTGTTTGTTATTTTTAGTGGTATCTGTCAATACTATCTATCAGTACTACAAAAATGCCTCAGGTTGCTTGGCGTAAGGACGTGCAACATCCTTACTAATGGTTCCTTTACTTACCAAGTTCTTTAACGTCTGATCAAGGGTAATCATGCCATCGCCTGCACCCGTTTGGATAGCAGAATACATTTGAGCGATTTTGTTCTCACGTATCAAGTTACGGATAGCAGGGGTGCCTATCATGATTTCATGGGCGGCTATACGTCCACCTGCTTGACGACGTAACAGGGTCTGTGAAATAACAGCTTGCAACGACTCGGATAGCATAGCGCGGATCATATCTTTTTCAGCGGCAGGAAATACATCAATAACACGGTCAATCGTTTTAGCCGCTGAGCTGGTATGCAAGGTGCCGAATACTAAGTGGCCAGTTTCTGCTGCGGTCAACGCTAAGCGGATAGTCTCAAGATCACGTAGCTCACCAACTAAGATAACATCAGGATCCTCACGTAGGGCAGAGCGCAGTGCTGGCTCAAAACCCAAAGTATCACGGTGTACTTCACGCTGATTGATCAAGCTTTTTTTAGATTGATGCACAAATTCAATCGGGTCTTCGATAGTTAAAATATGCTCTTTACGGCTTTCGTTAATATAATCAATCATTGCCGCAAGTGTTGTCGATTTACCTGAGCCAGTTGGGCCCGTGACCAATACCACACCACGCTTAAAGTCTGAAACGCGTCTAAAGACATCGCCCATACCTAAGTCTTCCATCGTTAATACTTTAGAAGGAATGGTACGAAATACAGCGCCTGCACCGCGGTTTTGATTAAAAGCATTGACACGAAAACGTGCTAGATTAGGAATTTCAAAAGAAAAATCCGTTTCAAAAAACTCTTCAAAGTCGGCACGTTGCTTATCATTCATGATGTCATAAATAAGCTGATGCACGACCTGATGGGTCATCTCTGGCATATTGATACGGGTCATTTCACCATCAACACGTATCATTGCCGGCATACCCGCTGAAATATGTAAATCTGACGCCTTATGCTTAACGGTAAAGCGCAGCAAGTCTTCGATATTAAGATTGTTTTTTTCGGCCATAATTTGATATTCCTATCACTTAGTCTAGGTAAGACAAAATACTATAAAAGTACGTGGTAAACTATCTATCGATAACCTTAATATAATAAGAAATGGCAAGAAGCTCACTAGTACAGGTCTTTACCATCACTAACACATTCAGTAGCATATGTTAAAGCATGTAACAATATCATAACAAGACTGTGAGTATTTAACCATCTACTAAATTAAGAAAAACTAGAACTGTATCGTTTTAAAATAATTTTCATAGAAGTTATTTCTAATTTACTTTTAAAAATCGGATAGTTATGTTTTTTTATAATAAAAATTGCAGAAAAAAATTTCAAAAAATTAATCAAGCAATAAGGGCAAAATATGAAGGAAATGAATGGCAATATTGATGAAGTGACACTTATCGATAACTGGCAACAAGTTAGTAAGCAGATGAAGCAAGCGTGTGATCATGCTGACAGACAGGCTGATAATGTTATGCTGCTGGCTGTTTCGAAAACGAAACCTGCCGATATGATCGCAACTTTAGCAAAGCAGGGACAGCGTGATTTTGGTGAAAACTATCTACAAGAAGCCATCGAAAAAATTACTGAACTTAAAGCTCAGCCTGTAGGCAAAAGTATCGTTTGGCATTATATCGGTAGTATTCAACGTAATAAGACACGTGACATTGCAGAGCACTTTGATTGGGTGCAAACGGTTGAGCGCGATATCATTGCCAGACGATTAAATGACCAACGACCAGCTGACCTACCACCGTTGAATGTATTGATCCAACTAAATATCGATAACGAAGACAGCAAGTCAGGATGTCTGCCAGCCCAGTTGCCAGAGCTGATAACAGCGATCAAAGGGTATGAGCGCTTACAACTGCGAGGTTTGATGATTATTCCTGCTAAAGCAAATACGGATGCCTTTGCACGAACTAAGCAGTTGTTTGAAGAGGTTAAAGTAGACTATCCAGAGCTAGATAACTGGGATACGCTTAGCATGGGTATGAGTGGTGATATGGCAGAAGCGATAGAAAACGGCACAACGATGGTACGTGTCGGCACCGCTATCTTTGGTCAGCGTGCTTAAAACGATATGAATAGGCTAGTTAAGCATTTTTTAACTAGCCATTAGGTTAAATGATATCTTCTAATTTAGTGACTAACATCTGCGTAATTTTAAGATTATCAGTCGCAATAATCTCAAATCGATAATTGGCATACTCAATCGTGTCAGTCTTTTTAGGGATTTTTCGAAGCATATACATCATAAATCCACTGATAGTCTCGTAATTTTGACTGCGTGGTAGGTCGACGATATCTAATGCACGAATCACATCTTCGATAGGGGTCATGCCATCGATTAACCACGAGTTGTCAGTGCGCTGGACAATAGGTTGCTCCTCTAACGTTACCAACTCACCCATCACAATGCTCATCACGTCCTTTAATGTGATAACACCAACGACTAGGACGTATTCATTCACGATGACCGCAAAATCAGCGCCAGTGGATTTAAACATCTCTAAGACTTCAAACAAAGACAACGTATCAGGCACGAAAAGTGCTGGCTTCAATAGAGCTTTGTTCGTTAAGCTAACTTCTTGTTGGTTCAAAACCAAAGCTAAAAAGCTACGAGATTCCACATAACCAATGATATGTTCTAAATCATCATCATGGCAGACCAAAAACTTATTGTGTGGCTGTTCAATCATGATATTCACGACTTCTTCAGTACTTGTTTTGGTATCAAAATAAACGATATTTTCTCGAGGGTTCATCACTGAGGTGACGGTACGCTCCTGCATATCGAAGATATTTTCGATCAAGTGATGCTCTTGCTTCTTTAGTACACCCGCTTCAGCACCTGCATCCATCACGGCATAAATATCTTCTGGTGTCATATCATCTTGACGTATGGTTGAGATGCCAAAAAGCTTAAACAGGATATTTGCAGCCCCATCGAACACCCATATAATGGGCTTTAGTATAAATATTAACAACATCATCGGGCGCACAAGCCGTACCGCTATCGTCTCTGCATTTGACATGGCCAAACGCCTAGGCATTAGATCAGCAAGTAGTGAAAACAAACTCGTAATAAGTACAAACGATATGACTGATGCTATCGTTTCACTATTCAATAACTGCTCGAGATAAGGACTAATGGCCGACTCACCCACGGCACCAGCTGAAATAGCGACCGCATTTAGCACTATTTGTACTACGGTGATAAAGCTACCAGGATGCTCTTGCATATTGAGCACATCAAGTGCGCGAACATCGCCTTCTTTTGCCATAATTTGGAGCTTGATTTTGCGGCCTGCAGCGATGGCAATCTCAGCAGCAGAGACAAAGGTACTTAAGGCAAGCAGTAAAAGAAGAAAAACACTAGCGGTTAGCAAACTCATGACGTACTCGAAAAAAAATAAAGATAATTGAGGCAAATAGTTGGTGAAACTGTGTGGAAAAGAATATGGCTAGGTGTAGACATTTTTGGTGGGTAAAAACCAAAAAAGCTGGGCAAGCACCCAGCTAATAGTAAAAAATTCGATATCTTGTAAAACTGGCTAACTAGTACCTCTCAACTTATAGATAGCAGAAGTTGAGAGGTGTGTAGTAATTAACCTTTGATTGACCACTTATTGACTAATGGATAACGGCGCTCACGTCCAAAAGCTTTGTGGCTAATCTTAGTACCGATAGGAGATTGCAAGCGTTTGTATTCGCTGTTGTCTACCATTTTGATGACTTTAGCGACCATATCAGCATCAAAGCCTTTATCAATAATCTCTTGATAGCCCATGTCTTCATCGATATATGACGTCAAGATACTATCTAACACATCGTAGTCCGGCAAGCTGTCTTGATCCTTTTGATCTGGACGTAATTCAGCTGATGGCGGACGGGTAATAACGCGCTCAGGAATAACCGGCGTATCTTCTAAACGGTTACGATAGCTCGCCAATTTATAAACTTGAGACTTATATACGTCTTTTAGTACGTCAAAGCCGCCAGCCATGTCGCCATATAGCGTTGAGTAACCAACAGCCAATTCTGACTTGTTACCAGTCGTGATAACTAAATGACCGAATTTATTGGACAATGCCATCAAAATCACACCGCGAGCGCGCGCTTGGATGTTTTCTTCTGTCGTATCCGCTGGCGACTTATTGAATAACGGCGCTAGCGTATGACGGATGCCTTCGACAGCGTCAAAAATAGGGCAGACGGTGTAAGAAACATTTAAGCGGCGCGCCTGTGCTTGAGCATCTTCTAGACTGATTTGAGAGGTATACTCGTATGGCATCATGACCGCATATACCTTATCAGCGCCTAGAGCGTCAACAGCAATACAAAGCGTCAATGCCGAGTCAATACCACCTGACAACCCGACAATAATGCCAGAGAACCCTGAATGGTTGACATAGTCGCGTAGACCGACGACTAACGCTTGATACATTTCAGATTCACGGCTCAAGGTTAGAGGCGCTTTGGTCTGCTCGTTGAATTTAGCAGTTTTTACATCTAACGTAGCCAGTAGCAACTGGTTCATAAAGCGCGGCGCTTCATGAGCAATGCTACCGTCAGCTTGTACAGCCATAGAGCCACCATCAAACACTAGATCGTCTTGCCCGCCCACTGCGTTGACATAGACGATAGGTAGTTTGTTTTCACGGCTACGCTTGGCAAGCATAGTTTTGCGATTGTCTTGCTTTTCAATCTCAAAAGGTGAGGCATTTAAGCTTACGATTAGATCAGCACCTTGCTTTTTAAGCTCAGAGATAGGCCCTTTTTCCCACAAATCTTCACAGATAAGCAGACCAATAGTAATGCCTTTATAGTCAAATAAAACTTGATTACGACCTTTATCGAAGTAGCGACGCTCATCAAACACGCCATAATTTGGCAAAATTTGCTTATGATAAAAGCCTTTTTGATGACCATTATGCAGGATGGCAGCAGAGTTAAAAGTACCGTGATGATCTACATGCGGATAGCCGACAATCATGACGATATCATCGATATCACTCAAAGTAGACAAAGCGCTTTTGACGCGGCCAGACAAGCTTGGACGTAGCAATAAATCTTGTGGAGGGTAGCCCAAAAGAGCTAACTCTGGGAATACGATAACGTCAGCACCTTGTTCGCGTGCTTGTAATGCTAGGGTACGCATTTTTTCGACATTGGTTGCGATATCACCGACCAAAAAATGTGATTGAGCTAAAGCAAAAGTGACAGTATCTTGTGGTTTATTGGTCTTACTGGCTTCGTTTGAGGTGTTAGAGTTGGGGTTATCAGTGTCTTTTGACATTGTTATTGTTCCTATCGATATATTATTAAAATTTGATGTGTCTGTATTGATCTCAAATAAAATCAAAGTAAATCCGAAATTAACTCAAAACTGCGCTCTGGCATATCAGCTCAAATATTGAGCTGATATGCTGAGTCTAAATTTCGTATAAGCCTTTATAAAAGACTTATGATTTTGCTCAAGTAACTCACTCTAAGTGATAGCGACACCCTAAAATGAGAACTTATGATAGTCTAAAAGAAGACGATATAAGCAGGTGTTGAAATCTGGCTCAAAGGATTCAATGTCTGTACGACGATGTAAATAAACATGTGCAAATAAACTTAACTACACTGAAAAGCTTAAAATAATTGCTTTAGTATAACATCAATTGTCGCGACAAATAGAACGCACCAGTGGATTCCCTTATAAGATAACAGTTTAAAAGCTGAACATAAAAGCAGTTTTCAATACATCATTTTTACACACTAAATTCATGCATTATGCGCTAGTCATTATCGTCGTCATCTAGTAAGCTTGCATAGACAAAGTTGTAAGTAAAGATTACAACAACGCGTTATATAATTCACACGCTTTATTGCATAATAAAGCGTGCTAACCGCATTTTTATTATTTTATCTATAATGAGAAAGGGCTTTGAATTCGCGGTATGGAACTGGGCACATTCATACTATTTAATCGTCATACTATTTAATTGCCATATTACTTAATCGTTATATGATTTCATAAGTCCGACCCAATGCTTTTTTGTATGATTCGCAATTCTCGCTAATGGATATGGCTTACAGACAGTGTCTAAGAGCTGATATTCATCACACATTTATAAACTCGCCAGCAAAACTATCGTTTGCTGTCCGCTTTTGGTTTATACGCTATGATTGAAAACTGGACAAAAGAATTTATTATTCAGCGCTTATTGGCAATTACGTTGCTAGTGGTACTGTTCGTATTGTGTTTTCAAGTGGTGCAGTTTTTTATTGTGCCAGCGCTGTGGGCAGCGATTTTGGCCTATGTAACTTTTCCTATTTATAATTTCTTCCATGAAAAGGTAAAGCTAAGCCCAGACTTTAGCGCCGCTATTATGACGGTGAGTATTTCACTGATAATAGGCGTGCCATTGGTCATCGGTGTATTTATCTTGCAGCAAGAAGCTTTGAGTTTAATCAGTAATTTGATTTACCGTATCAAGGTAGGTTACTTAGATGTGCCTGACTCCCTCAAAGATTTGCCTATCATCGGCCAGCAAGTCAAAGACGTGCTGTGGCGTATCAATAAAAACCCAGAAGGGACGCTAGAAGCTTTTCGCATTTGGGTTCAGTCGCATTTATATTATGGCAAAATAGCCTTTGATGTGGTGTTCAGTAGTTTGGCCAAACTCGGTATGGCGTTAATGACACTCTTCTTTTTTTATCGTGATGGCACCAGTCTGGTTCGGCAGATTCGTCAAGCGCTGCGTAACATCATCGGTAATCGCATTGATGGTTACATCGATTCTGTGGGTACAACTACGCGCGCTGTGGTATACGGCATTGGGCTGACGGCATTGGCTCAGGCACTATTGGCTGGTATCGGCTATTACTTCGCTGGTGCGCCAAGTCCTATCTTATTGACCATTGTCACGTTTATTATTGCCTTGATTCCATTCGGCACACCATTCGTTTGGGGCGGTGTGTCGATTTGGCTATTGAGTCAAGGGCATACTGCAGAAGGTATTGGTTTGGCACTGTGGGGTGTACTGGTGATTAGCTGGGTAGATAACTTGATTCGTCCTATCGTCATTAGCGGCGCGACCAAAATCCCTTTTATCATTATTTTTATTGGTGTACTGGGTGGTCTTACAGCATTTGGTTTTGTTGGTTTGTTTATTGGGCCTGTCGTGCTGGCTATTGGGCTTGCGGTATGGCGCGAGTGGATATCGCAGCATAAGAATGAGATATTTGCTCAGCAAGAGGTGATGCTTTCTGACCCTCGTGCGATAGATCCTGTGCATGGACCGGAATAATGAGTCGCTAGCAAATACGATGTAAAAAATTATCGATAGAGATGATGAATAATGACAAATGAGAATATGGCAGATTCGACGAATAATAAGACCGATAAATTAAGTACAATTAAAAATATCACTATTTTAGCGGACAGTAATATCACCAGTCTGAATGATTTTTTTAATGACTCTACGCTTGGTCATCTGACTGAGCATACGGTTGATATCATTGCTGTTGCTGGTCGAGCTATTGATGCAGCGCTACTTGCTAGAGTACAGCCAGATGTACTGCTGATACGCTCGGTGACGAAAGTAAACGAAGCGCTATTAGTGAATAATAACAGCGTGCAATTTGTTGGGTCTGCGACTATTGGTACCGACCATGTAGACCAAGATTATCTAGCGTCTCGCAATATCACTTTCGCCAATGCGGCTGGTTGTAGTAAGCATTCTGTGGCTCAATATGTATTGACGGCTATTTCCACTTTGCGTCCGCAGTATTGGCAGCAGTCGGCGTCATTAACCTTAGGTATCATTGGCCTTGGTAATATCGGTAATACGCTTGCTCAATATGCCTATGATTTGGGTTGGCAGGTGCTAGGTTATGATCCCCTGTTACCAGCCTCCAAAACTAACAATGCTAGCTTGGAGCAGGTACTTAGCCAAAGTGACGTGGTTAGTCTGCATGTGCCTTTGACCAATGAAAAGAATGCGACGAATCCTAAAGGTAGTGATTACCCAACACGTCATCTGATTAATGCAGCTGCATTAGCAGCGATGCCTGCCGATACGATATTGATTAATAGTGCACGTGGGCCTGTAATTGAGGAAAGTGCGCTTGAAGCCGATATTGAGCGTACTGGACGTCAAGTGGTGCTAGATGTGTTTGAGCATGAGCCGGAAGTCGCAGTAAGCTTACTATCCAAACTTGCTATTGCTACACCGCATATCGCTGGCTATACGCTAGAAGGTAAGCTGCGTGGCACACAAACTATTTATGATGCATTGTGCGAAAAATTATCGATACCTCTAGCTCAATCTATGTCCAATCTGCTACCGTTAAATATGTTCTTATGGTCTGAATTAAAATCATATCCAGACAGACTGCCAAAGTTTTATGACATCATGCAAGATGATACCTCGTTACGAAATAAAGCAGTTGATGGGCAAGTAAGTGGTGCTGACTTCGACGGTCTGAGACGTGATTATAACTTGCGCCGTGAGTGGCAGTTTTAATTAAACGAGATACTGAGCAACCAATTATTAATCAGTCGCAGTAGAGCCCAATGACTCAAGCAAATAACATTTCTTCGCAGCTTATTACTTCTAAGCCTAGCTACGCGCCAACCATGACACTTGCAATGGCACAACAGCGTGCGCAATTTATCAGCAATATTCGTCAGTTTTTTACCAGTCGACAAGTGCTGGAAGTGCAGACACCGCTATTATCCCAAGCAGGCAATACAGACACTTTTTTGCAGTCTGTAGCAGCTCATGTGACCTATCAAGACCGTCCGCGCACTTATTATCTGCATACCTCGCCTGAGTTTGCAATGAAGCGTTTATTAGCCAGCTGGCAAGTACCTATTTATCAGATTTGTCCTGTCTTTCGTGATAATGAAATAGGTACGCGTCATAATATTGAATTTACGATGCTTGAATGGTATCAACCGAATTATAGTCTGGACGAGATAGCAACTGAACTTAATGAGTTGTTAGAAGCGCTTTATGGTCATTCTGTTGTGATGAGTCATTATCGCTATGTCGATGCTTTTATGGATTATGTTGGTATACATCCGTTGACAGCGAGTTTAACTGCATTGCGAGCCGTGGCAGAAGATATGGGTTTGACAGGATTTAATTTTAATAATACTGATGATAGCGAAGAAAATCGTCGTCAGAGCTGGTTAGATTTGTTATTCAGTCACGCCGTAGAGCCAAACCTAGGTCATGATTTGCCGACATTGATTATAGAGTATCCACCTGCGACCGCTGCGTTAGCGAAAACCGCTATGGATAAAGACGGTAATAAAATTGCGAAACGTTTTGAGCTGTATATCAATGGCATTGAAATCGCTAATGCTTATGATGAGCTAGCAGATGGTCAAGCATTGCGTGACCGTTTTGAACAAGACAATCAATTACGTGCGCGTCATAATCTACCTAAAATGCCAATCGATGAGCATCTATTAGCTGCCTCCAATGATTTGATACCATGTAGCGGTATCGCAGTCGGTATGGATAGATTGCTAATGGTTGTAACAGGTGCAAGCAGCTTGGAAGAAGTCATCCCTTTTCCCAGTGGGCAAGCATGATTGAATACGCGTCTTTTAGGTTAGCTATAATCTAAATACATAATAAAAAGGTCGCTACCTATTTACCAATTAGATATTGGCGAATCGATAACGACCTTTTGTATCGGCTGCTTCTAAAATCTAGCGTCCACAATCAATTCTGTTAATACTAAACTTATTTATACGGTAGCAACTGCTTCATTAATATCGATGTCACCATTGTGTAGATTGAAGACTTTGCCTATCGTGTTATCCGCTGTGAGTACAGCAGCCAATGTTGTCGCTACATCTTCGATGGCATTCTCACCAGAGCTGGTATCATTAATAGTAATTTTACCAGTACCTGCGCGTTCTTTTAGTGCGCCTGGCTGTACAATAGTGTAATCCAGCGAGCTGTTATTCACTAACCAGTGATCGGCGTAATGTTTAGAGATGTAGTATTCTTTTAGGTCTGCAATACCAGGGTTTTCATCCCATTTGTCAGTTTCTAATGAAAAGACTGAGCTCAGCATAATATAACGTTTAATGCCTTTATCTTGTGCAGCCTGCATCGTTTTTACAGCACCATGCAAATCAACTTCTAAGACGTTCTTGCCACCAGATCCTGCAACAAAGTAAACAGCCTCTATATCCTGATCCAGTTGTTTTTCAATAGAGTCTTTACTGGCTGTAATGTCTAAATCTAGCTGGGTATAGTTGTCATTATCAAATAGTTTTTCTTTCTGACGAGTCGTGCCAATAACTTGATGGTCATCAGCCAATAACTGCTTAACCAAATCACCGCCCACTCGACCACTTGCACCAACGACTAAAATTTTCATAATCATTCCTATTTTTATTTAAATTCTATTGTTTAAATTATTCAGTAAGTTTATTTATCTTAAAAACCGAATATAGAGTAACAAAGATAGTTAGCACGCTTCGTTATAAAGCGTGCTGATTGAATAGTGTTTGGTTATAGAGTGTATACAGTTTGCAAGGAAGCAAACGTTGATCAGATGACATCATATAATAGATGACAGAACAGGTAGGCGTCAGATAGAACCATAGAAGGCACTAACGAACCAAGCGATTGAGACCATCGGCAAAGGCTTTTTTATCACGATCACCGTAGGGCTTTTGCCCGCTCATTTCCTGCAACTCTAGGACACCAGTACCGCGCATGGTGTCCATAAAGTCGCGCATATTGAGCTTTTGCTTGATGTTGTTTTTGTCGTAGACCACGCCGCGCGTCGTCAATACCATACCACCTTTATCCAAAATGTCATTGGCCAAAGGGATATCGCTAGTGATAGCCAAATCACCAGCTTGTATCTGTTCGACGATATAATCATCAGCTTTGTCGAACCCTGATGGCACGACAGTCATAACAAGTAGGGGCGACTTGCGTAACTTAATCGGCTGATTGGCCACAAATATGGCCATGGTCTTAGTACGTTCAGCCGTTTTAATAATCAAATCTTTGGCAATCAATGGTACCGAGTCTGCGTCCACCCATATCTGCATTATTTTTTGGCCTTCTCAGATTTTAATGGAGTAGCAGTCAGGCTGTCTGTTTGGCTATCTTTAGTGTCTAGTTCATCAGATGTGGCATCATTTTGAGCACTGTTCTGAGCACTGTTCTGAGCACTGTTTTTAGCATTACTCGTAGTATCGACGTCTGCTTTACTAGGCTGAGTATCTACACTTGCATACTCTTTATCCAGACCAACCTTGTTTGGCAAGATAGCAACCAATTTTGCCATAGCAGGCTCTAAATCAGTCACGTCGTTAGGCATCAAAGTAATATGGCCAATTTTGCGATCGTCACGCTCAGCCTTATGATAGCTATGATAATGAGCGCCATCGATATTTAGCACTGCACTGATATCGGGATATTGACCCAGTACATTCACCATAATCGCAGGATGCACGTTATCTGTATCACCTAATGGCAAATTAACCACAGCACGGATATGGTTCTCAAACTGGCTGGTGATAGCGCCTTCGATACTCCAGTGTCCAGAGTTGTGTACCCGTGGCGCGATCTCATTCGCCAATATTGCGTTGTGACCGCGAGCATCTTTGGTGACGAATAATTCAAGCGCCATAACGCCGACATAGTCCAAATGGTTCATGACTTTAGTAATAGCGTCTGTTGCTTGTTGAAACAGATGACTCGTGCCAACAGCAGGCGCTTGAGTTTTGGCCAAAATACCGTTGTGATGATGATTTTCGACCAAATCGTAACAGCGTACCTGACCATTTTGCGCTCTTGCTGCAATAATAGACACTTCACGACTAAAGTTAATAAAGCCTTCAGCAATTAACGGCGCAGGTGTTGGCGTGAGTGAACCTTTACCGCTGACGGCGTCCTTTAAATCTAGCCAAGCAGCCTTAATATCACTGTCTTGCTTGATAACGAACTGTCCCTTGCCATCGTAACCACCTCGGCTGGTTTTTAGAACGATAGGCAGCCCTAATTCTTTACAAGCGTGCTTGAGCTCAGCTTCAGAATTAACTTCTATAAATGGCACGGTTGCAATATCAAGCGTGTTGAACATCTGCTTTTCTTTTAGACGATCTTGAGCGATATCAAGCGCAATCAATGGTGGGAACATGCCTTGCTTGCTGCCAGATTTTGACAAGCTAACCAGTTGCTCGACCGTAGACGTTGGCGTGTTTTCAAACTCTAACGTAAAGACATCCGCTGCTGCGATAAAGTCTTCTAATTGATCGCTATGAAAGACACGACCGTACAAGCTGGCAGGGCATTCTGGATTGTCTTCTAAGAATACGCATTGGTAACCCAATGGCATAGCGGCTTCGGCAAGCATCATACCAAGCTGACCACCGCCTAAAATACCGATGGTACGAATGGTTTGGGTAACAGGATAAGCGTTTGCTGTAGTCATGGCAGGCTCTTTGAATAAAGGTGAATAAGATGTTTGGTCTATTAAAATCTAAAACTCAATGGGTGAAAATAGGAAAAGGTGCACTGTATGCACCTTATCTCTACTCAGAATTGCTTAAAAATATACAGTAATAGCTTCAATTGTTAAGCCTTCAATCTAAAAGACTCTGCTATAAGAGCTGATCGATTTATATTTACCTAAGGATTGATAATACCTGGTGTTGGGCTAGCGAGAATGGTCTCAGTCTGAGACTGGCGCATCTGATCGAGCTTAGTAGCAATCGTATCATCATGCAATGCCAGTACTTGAATTGCAAGTAGGGCAGCGTTATAAGCACCAGCAGCACCAATCGCCAAAGTACCAACAGCGACGCCTTTTGGCATTTGTACGATAGACAGTAGACTATCCCAACCGCTCAGCATAGATGACTTTACAGGTACACCAAAAACAGGTAGCGGCGTTTGGCTGGCACACATACCTGGCAGATGAGCGGCACCGCCTGCACCAGCGATGATCACTTGTAGACCATTATCTTTTGCGATTTTGGCATAATCAAATAATCTGTCAGGCGTACGGTGTGCAGAGACAACTTCACAATCAAAAGCAATGTCAAAGTCTGCAAGCAATTGCGCAGCAGCACTCATAGTTGCCCAGTCAGACTGCGAACCCATGATAATGCCGACTTTTGGCTGACCAGCAGGAGAGGTAATTGGACCGTTCTGGTTAGCAGCAGTATTCGTGGTGCTCATGATTGGATATCCTCAAAAAGACCATCATACAAAAATTTTGCTACACTCGTAAAGCCAAGTTTGACTTTTAATACTGGTATGGCGTTAATTGCAGTGATATCACGATTTTATGTTTGCTTTTCATCGTGATAGTGCTGAACAAAATGCTTGGCCGTCAATGGTAATGGTTGTTCGGTATCTAACTGGTAGCAGGTCAAATAACCGCTATCCACTGCTGCAGAGTAGTCGGTACAGGCAACTTGTGGACTGAGTGGCTCAGGGGTACCAGTGAGCCAATAATGCCCGACGAACACAGGTTTATGAGTTTTTAGCGCAAATTCTATATTTTCAGCCAGCGCATCAGGTGGTATCTGCGCCAACGCGGACGATGGAGCACGAGACACTTCACGAAGTGTGCGTGTATTTAACTCATCTAGCCACCAGCGTACTCGTACTCGTGTACGCTCAGTACCTTCTTTATCTACCATCACAATGCCATCAGGTAAGCTTGTTTCAACCCCTTTTAGTACTCGCTCTAAAGCGTCAAAGGCGATGGTATCTTCTTTAGCCGTCGCGATTAAACCTGCTGGAGTCAGACAGTTATCGTCAGTCAGAAGGGGTTTTAGTATTGCCATGCTATCTGTATCCCAGCAAGCATGTACAAAACAGGCGTAGTCGGTCTCAATCCATAATGGAATTTCGTATAAACGCTGCAACCAGTACTCATGTTGCTCTGAGCCAAATGGTATCTCTGCTAAAAACGCCTCGTGTTGGCGTCTATGGATATCATTGTGCGAGCGTAAATACTGGCTAGTATTATCAGGATCGCGCGTGGCATATGCCAAAGCATTATATTCATGGTTGCCCATCACTGCATCGGCCACATCGGCATCTAGCATCGCAAAGACAATCTCCAGTGTAGCTAGTTGCTGTGAACCACGATCGATCAAATCGCCGATGAACAAAGCCCTGTGACCTATTGGTGGCACGAAGTGCTGACCGTTATGCTTATAGCCTAACTGATGCAGCAGACCGACCAGCTTGTCTGCATAACCATGTATATCACCGATAATATCTATAATCATAATGTATTACTAAATCTCAAATGTAGAAGTGTACCCTGCGCAAAATAGAGCTCATAAAATATTGCAGTCTTTAAAGTGCTAGCTTTATTATACGTAAAAATGTCTAAAATCCCGGTGATAGCAACGCATTGATAAAATGCGGTAGTACTTTTGGTTCCAAAACGATCGTGGCGATAACGCCAAATGCGCCGCCCCACATATGAGCCATATGATTGATATTTGAACCACCGCGTCGATCCGCATAGATACTATAAAATATATAAGCGACGGCAAATAGTATCGCAGGAATAGGAATCACGGCAAAGAGATAAATCCTCTCCCATGGTGCTAACAGAATAAAAGCAAATAACACAGCCGATACGCCGCCTGATGCGCCTAGACTCAAATAACTGGCGTTGTTCTTATTTTTCACGTAACTTGGAATCATGGCAACGATAATTGCCAACACATAAAAAACCACAAAACCGTAGCCTAATAAAAACGGCTGATATAGTCCTTCGATAGCACGTCCAAAGAAATACAAAGTAAACATGTTGAAGAGCAAATGCATACTATCAGCATGAATAAAGCCATGGGTCACAAATCGATCCCATTGCCCATTGTTGACTGCTGGCGGGTAAAAAATCAGTCGATTAAATAGCGTCTTGTTTTGCCAAGCCAATAAGCTGACAATAACGGTAATAATGATAATAAGCGTCGTATGGTTTAACAAAGGAAAATCCTTAGGCCGTGCCTGATATGTGACAATGTTACAAATGACAATCTACAAATGACAATATTCAAAGCCTAAGCGTTACGGCTGAGTAAAAAATAAGTTTGACGTCTGATCCGTATTAAGTACTAACCATTAGCAATAGACTAATACTAACAGTAGTTGCGATAACGCAAATACCTATTGTGTGACAAAACGATGCTTTTTTATGCGGTTATAGTGAATAATGTAGCAGTGTACCATGCAACATAAGTGAAACTTTTAGAGCGATGGTAATGAAGACACCAATAACTAAGGTAATGCTTAGACTAGTTACGAGTACGGCCTTAGATAAAAAAGTAACATTTCCAAATGATGTAGATAAAAATAAAATAAGTGCTTAGTTTTTGCACATTCAAATAAGGCTGATAGAGGCAGTGGAATATGAACATTATTGACCAGCTAGAACAAACAGTAACCCCAGCTGTAATGGGTAATGATGACAGCAATAATGTCGCCTATTTCAATCTACTTGAGCAGTTTTATGCTGTTTTGGCCGCGCGCCTAGCTGTGCCACAGGTTTACTCACAGTTGCTGCGTACTGATCAAGTAATTACTAGCAGTAATAATGAAAGCCCTCTATTTGAACAAATATGGCAAGATAAAAGCCTGCAAAAAACGATTTTCCAAGAATTGGCAGTTACCCATCACATTGATGAACAGACAACTGAGCAATTACTAATTAGCGCTACCCCGTTGGCATATCGTGAGCTAAAAGTATTGGCTAATGGGCAGTTCTTGCCAGCATTTCTACAAGAAAAACAGGCTGCTTTACGACCATATTTACCTATCTGGGCAACCGCTGTGATTACGGCTCCTCAAAGCGTTAGTCAGCAAATACAAACAAGTTTCAATTCAGATGATGACTATGTGCCAGTACATATGCCAGTAAGTGACGACATATCGAATAGAATTGAGGACGCTACTTTAGCTACTGGCATAGCTGGCATAGACACACCAACAACGAATAATGATGCAGAAAGTATAGAGCAAATATCAACTGCTGAGCGTGCAAACACTGAAGCGTTAGATAACGATACGATGGCCAATAGCGATGCTATTCATGCCAATCCAGCAGCCTACCATTTGGCAGAAAATAGTAATTTAAAGCATGCACAAGTACGCACTCGCAATCAACGAAACGATCTACTAATACGTGTGTTTTTATTAATAGTAGCTCTAGCTGCGCTTGCACTAGCAGCATGGGCATTATTAGTGAAACCCAATAATGAAATACCAGTAGAGCCTGTGGCCACGGCACCTGTTGAACCACAGCCAGCACCCGTGCCTCCTGTACCAACAACGACTCCTGTTGAGCTTATTGTCGGTGTAGACAACGGCGGTAACTTGTACACTTGTAGCGCGACCGTTGGCGATGCTGCACTGCAAAGCACGTTGCAACAGGCACTCAATACAAGCTTTGGTGAGCAGGCAAGTATTTGTGAATTAAACATACAGGATGGGGTAGCAACCACAATCGCTAATATGCCTGCCGAAATACTGTCCAATGTCTTGACGATGCTTAGATCAACACCATTTGCACGTTTGCATGTGCAAAATGATCGTCTCACACTGGAGGCGCCAGACAATATGCTGCTGCAAAAACTGGTTACAGAAGTACGCAACTTAGCACCAGCGATGGTGGTCGAGAGTACAGCACCATTACCGTTGCCTGATAATAGCAATATTGGTGATGCTACGAACAACATGGCAAACGCAAATAACCAGTTTGTAGATGATGGGGCGGGGATTAATAATCAACTCAATAATAATGGGGTAAATAGTAACTCTGGCGAATACCAAGCATCAGATGATGATACTGGAGATCGTGTGATACCAACTCCTTTGCCTAACAATAATAACAGTTTTAATAATGCGCCCAACAATCTGCCTACCAATGGCGCGAGTAATATTCCCAACAACTTTCCTTCAAATAATCAAACGACCAGACCGCCAGGCCCTTTCTCACCTTCAGAAGTGGATGAGATGGCAAACACGATTATCGTTGCTGAACCAGCTCAAGTTAGGTAGTTTTTATAAGGCACGCTGTTTTGTATGGCGTGTCTTTTTATATGGCCTATCTTTTCATGTAGCTTGGCTATAGTTACGTGTGCCATCCGAAACATTACTTACTGTATCATTTGCACAACAACGTACAGACTGTGAATAGCAGCTTAAGAATTTTATAATAATCAAAACCAAATAAAGTAGTTTGATGGATTTATCGCCACCATGACTACTATGACGATTGAATACAAAAGAATGAAATAGCTGCTTTTTGAGCAAACGAATCATATAAATAAAAATTAAGGGGAGAGCCATATTATGGATATTATTAGCCACTTGACACGCACCGTCAGCCCAGCCGTATTGGAAGATGACCGTAGCCCAGCTAAGAAAAATCTACTAGAACAGTTTTATGCCATTTTTGCTGCTCGTCTTGCAGACAATGATACTTTTAGCCGCTTTGCCAATGAAAACATTGCCCGTGATGACAATGCTTTTTATGACCGTGTATGGACAGAAGGGGCACACCGCGACCAAATCTCTCGCGAATTAGCAGGCAAACATAATGTCGATGCAACGGCCTCACGTGGTTTGATTGCGATGGCAGCGCCATTGGCTTTTCATGAGATCAAAAGCTTGGCTGGTACCACGCCCGTTCCGCAATTTTTGAATGACAACCTGAACAGTTATCAGCATCATATCCCTGCATGGGCGGGTACTGTTTTGCCTGCTAGTGCGGTCGCTGCCACCTCTACGGCTGGTACACCTATTTCTGATACCACCAGTACAGCGCCATTACAAAGAGAAGAAGAGCCAAAAGAGAACTTTATGAAAGCGCTGCTACCTATTATTGGTTTGATTATCTTGGGTGCACTGGCTTGGGCACTACTCAGAGGCTGTCAAGAAAACCCTGAGCCTGTAGCAACGCCAGCGGCTACAGTACAGCAAGGGGCGCAAGGTAATGAGGCATTAGCGGTTGCAGGCGCAATTGAGCCTGCATCACTAAGTATCGCAACTGGTGAAAATAGCGAGCTGTATGCTTGTCGTATGAGCGTGGGTGATGAGACACTACAAACCAATGTTATGAACGCTTTGACTGGTGCATTTGGTGATGAAGCCAATAAATGCCGTGCTGATGTTGATGATAACTTTGCAGTAGATATGCCAGCATCTGCTCAGTTGGCAACGATATTACCAATTATTAAAAATGTACCGAACGCGAGTATGATTATTAAAGGTGATAACATCACTGTCAATGCTCCTGATAAAGCTGCATTGGATAAGTTGGTTGCTGACTTACAAGCAGCTGCTCCTGCCATGACCGTGCAAGCTGAAGGTCCATTAGACTTGCAAGGTGAGATTGATGATAGTCTGGCTGCTGCAGATGTGGCGATGACCAATCTTGGTGAAAACCCAGATCCACGTGATGTTGCCCGCGCTTTGAGTATTCAGGTGATTAACTTCCAAGTAGATGAAGCGGTTATACCTGAAGTCAATAAAGCGCTGTTAGACCGTGCTGCAGAAATCATCAATAACGTACCTGATATGAAGCTGATGATTGTCGGTCATACAGATAGTCAAGCCTCTGATACCTATAATATGGAGCTGTCTCAGGAGCGTGCTGAGTCAGTGAAAGCATATCTAGTGTCTAAGGGAGTTGATGCCAGTAAATTAGCTACCAAAGGCATGGGCGAATCAGAGCCAATCGCGGACAATTCAACCGAACAAGGTCGCTTCCGCAATCGCCGTATCGAGTTTATGGTCAATGACGAAGTGGTCAGCGCCAATGATGGCATGATGATAAACAGTGATTCCCTAGATCCAGATATGAACCCATTAGATAGTAATAATGATGACTTGTTACCAGATGGCGATGATGCTACCCAAGGTACTGCGGTAGACCCAAGCAATTAATCTATTTGTTCTTATTTTGATTATAGCTACGCAGTAGTAGTTAAATGACAAAAACCGCATCTTATAAAGGTGCGGTTTTTTGTATGCTGCTCGATGATAGTGAAGTAAGCTATTATTTATACAGAGTAGGATCTGTTGATTCCTTAGCAGTCTGACCATCAGCTTGCGCATCAAAAAAAGTCTGAGTAACATTTTGCTTGGCTTGCTGCCAGTATTCAAATTGCTGGCAGGTAGACTCAAGATCGCCTTGCCATGTTGGGATATTGCCGCGCATGGTTTTGATACGTTGCTGGTTAGGGTAAGGCAAATCTTGCGCAGCTTTAGCAGCTTCATGAGCAGCCACACGGTCGTTGCATACGAGGGCAATATCACAACCGGCATCAATGGCCGCTTTTACGCGAGCACTGACATCACCAGCCGCCTTTGCACCTGCCATCGATAAATCATCAGAGAATAATACCCCATCAAATTTAAGCTCATCTCGAATGATATCTTGTAGCCAAATTTTGGAGAAACCTGCTGGCTTGTCGTCTACTTGCGAAAATATCACATGTGCTGGCATAAGAGCGTCCAGACTATGTAGCGTTTGAGCAAAAGGTTGCATGTCGCTATTGATGATTTCATCTAAGCTACGCGTATCAATGGCTTCTGATACGTGAGAGTCAGGAGCGATGGCACCATGACCGGGGAAGTGTTTACCAGTGGTTGCCATACCAGCCGCTTTCATTCCGCGCATAAACTGTGTTGCAAGCGCAGTGATGGCTTGCGGCTCATGATGAAAGCTGCGATCACCGATGACTTGGCTAATACCATCTCTATCCAGTACGGGTGCAAAGCTCAAATCGATTCCTACAGCCAGCACTTCAGCCGCCATTAGATAACCGCAATCGTAGGCGCAGCTGAGTGCTTGGCTTGGGTCTTGATTGAATAGCTCACCCAATCGACCCATAGCAGGTAGGGGCGTGAAGCCTTCACGTAGCCTCGCGACTCGTCCACCTTCTTGGTCCACACCGATAAGTATGTCTTGATTGTGATAACGTATATCGTCGCATAGTGCTCTGACTTGGGCCGCATCTGTGACGTTACGACCAAACAATATTACTCCACCGACCTGTGCTTGTTTAATCAAGCTGACATCTTCAGCGGTCAAAGCGGTACTATCGATATCTATCATTAAAACGCCGTACATCGCGTGATCCTTATTATTTTATATATGGTTATATTATGAATGTGACTGACTATGCCTGTCTTATCACTTATCAGTCATTGTTCAAATATCTTATTATGACAGTTATTATTAATTGAGCATAATGTGGCAGATTATTAGGGTCAAATCAATTTGCTAATAGCCTTAAGTTTAGTCATCAAATCAATGTTGATAGCCCTCAATTACTATGTATGATAAAAGTGATAGAAAGTTTGGTATGTACAGAGGTAGCGTGTAAGATTGCTTATACAGTTTGAGACAGTTCAGTATTTATGCGCGTGATAATATTGATTGATTTTTGACTACATATCAGTATTTAATGATGCATAAAGTATAAGAATAAAACACAGCATTTATAGGTCATAACAGATTTGAGCATTTCTAATTCTGATGAATTACCCAATACTATTAACTTCAAATAACTAGGTACATATGATGAAAAAACAACCAGCACAGTGGTTACTCAGTGCAGCGTCAGTGGGCATCGCCGGTATTATCTTGACCCAAAGCTACGGTACTGCAGTCGCCGAGACCAATACGGGCAGTTTCGTTCAGACCCCTGAGCAAAAGGTTACCACCCGTCAAGTAGCCGCCTTGCTGGATCGCAGTCATTATCTCAATCAGCCTTTAGATAGCAAGACTGGTAGCGAAATCCTATCAATGTATATTGATAGCCTTGACCCAAACCATACGTTGTTTTTGCAATCTGATGTCGATGAGCTGAAGAAAAAACATGCTGAAGACTTTGGTGCTCGCCTAAAACAAGGTGATCTATCTGCAGGGGTAGAGGTGTTTGATCGTTACCGCAAACGCTCAAATGAGTACTTTGCGATGGCCACCAAGATGCTCAAAACAGACATTGATTTGACAGGTAACGACACAATCATTCTTGATCGCGAAAAACTCGGCCATTTTAAAACCAAAAAAGAGCAGCGCGATTACTGGGAACGTCAGCTAAAGTTCCAGTTGATGAGCATTACCCTCGGTCAAGAAGACGAAAAAGCCAAAGAGAAAGTATTTTTAAGCAATCCAGATATCACACGTGGGCAAGACTTGGTACGTAACGATGAGCGTACACCAAATGAAATTTTACAAAATCGTTTGTCACGTCAACAAGAGCAGTTTAAGCGTCTTAAAGATGATGAAATCATGGAAACCATCTTAAATACGGCGATGCTCACTTATGACCCGCACAGTAATTACTATGCACCGATTCAAGCGACCGAACTCCAAATCCAGTCTAGTCTTCAGTTAGAGGGTATTGGTGTCTCTATTCGTCCAGATCGCAAAAATCCGGACTATACCCGTATTGTGACTTTGGTCGATGGTGGTCCAGCCGCTAAGTCAGGTCAAATCAAGCCCAATGATTTGATCGTTGGTATCGCAAAAGATGGCGAAACCATGACGGACGTAGTTGGCTGGTCAACGCGTGAAATTGTCAGCTTGATTCGTGGTAAACGCGGTACATCGGTCACACTGAAATTACGTCAACCTAATACGCCAGATGCTAGCGCCCGTACAGTCACGGTAGTACGTGATATCATCCAGCAAGAAGAGTCAGGCGTCACTCAGCGAGTAGTAGAAGTGCAGCGTCCTAATATTGATAAGACACCAAAGCGTATTGGCGTACTTGAGATACCAAGCTTTTACTTAAACTATCGTGCGCGTCGCAATGGTGAAGACTATCGTAGCGTCAGTATCGATACTGAAAAAGCGCTAAAAGAGTTGAACAAACAAAATATCGATGGCCTAGTGGTTGATTTGCGCAATAACCCTGGTGGCTCATTAGATGAAGTTGCCAAGATGCTAGGTTTCTTTATCAAGAGTGGACCACTAGTACAGATTCGTGATAATCGCGGCAATATTCAAGTATATCGCGACAACGATGGCGGCGAGCAGCTGTATGATGGCAAAATGTCGGTTATTACCAACTTAGCATCGGCATCAGCCAGTGAAATCTTTGCCGCTGCTATTCAAGACTATGGTCGCGGATTAGTGGTTGGTAGTACGACAACTGGTAAAGGCTCTGCGCAAATTCAGCTCGATAGCTTAGCTTTAGGCTCTGCCACCTTGACTCAGCGTAAATTTTATCGTGTCACTGGCGGTAGTACACAGAATAAAGGTGTCGTACCAGACGTTGAGCTAGTCAATATCTATGATGATGCAACCTTTGGCGAGCGCGCTCAGAAAAAAGCATTGCCTTGGGACACTATCAGAACAGCGCCGTACAAGCCTGAAGGGAAGTTTACCAGTGATACATTGGCGACGCTCAATCAACAGTCTAAGATTCGCCAACAAAAAGACCCGCAGTTTACTTATCTGTCGACGCTAAATGATATTCGTAACATGGATGATGAAAAGAAACCTGTTCGATTAGATATCAATAGTCGCCGAGCTAAAATGCAGCTAATTGAGAAACGCTCATTAGAAGCAGAAAACAAGCGCCTTATCGCAACTGGCGAGCGTCCATACTCTAACTGGAATACTTATCAAGCAGCGATGGATGCAAAATTTGAAGAACGTAGCCGTATGAAAGCAGCTGAACGTCCAGAATTACCAGAGGATGAAGCGTTTATCAATGAGGCAGCTTACTTGATGCTTAGCGCTGAACCTAAGACAATGCTTAGCCCTGAAGAGAAGCTATAATGTGAAGTTATTATAATGTTACGTAATCTATGTAAGCATATGCTTACATAGATTGACGTTTAGACCTCTTACCAACGAAGGGTCAATCTGCGACTATAACTGTACGGCACGATTGAACGAAACGGTTCATTGATACTAGGGATTGGTATCTTAAAGGTCGCACTAGGGATAAGTAGTTTGCTGATTAAGGATGATAAGGCTGGATGCCTGTCAGTTATGAGATGCCCCGGGATTAGGTATCACGTAACGCTAACATGGATGGTTGGTAATAAAAGCCGCATGACGCTTGTCGTTATGCGGCTTTGTTACGTCTGGAGACTAGTAATTTTTGTGGCGGATTTTCTAAGTAGATAGTATTTAAATTGAGCAGCACTGTATACGGAATTAGTAGTCAGTTCATAGATGAGCACATCTACATTAATTCAAAACTTACCATGAGATAAGCATAAAAAAGGCCAGTAACCTTATCGGCTACTGACCTTTTAGATTAGAGAATAAATTTAATAACTTATCATCTAACTATTTTCACTATACTCTAAAAGAGATTAGTGCTCAACGCCACCTGCACCATGTACATGGCCATGGTTTAGTTCGTCTTCAGTTGCTGCACGTACTTCTTGGATTTCAACATCAAATGTCAAACGCTTGCCAGCCAATGGATGGTTTGCATCAACAGTAACTTCTTGATCGTTTACAGCAGTCACAGTAACCAACATTACTTGGCCGCCAGCTTCTGACTGGAACTGCATACCAGGCTGAATGTCATCAACGCCTTGGAAGTTGTCACGTGGTACGTGTTGTACTGCTTGCTCTTGGTATTCGCCGTAGCCATCAGCAGGTTCAACGACTGCATTAACTTTTTCGCCAGCAGACTTACCTTCTAATTGTGCTTCTAGGCCTGGGATAATGTTGCTGTGACCATGTAGATAAGCAAGTGGCTGACCTTCTGGTGACTGGTCAAGGATATTGCCTTCGTCGTCTTTTAGTGTGTAATTGAATTTGACGGCAGTGTCTTTTGCGATAGTAGTCATAAAATATCCTAAATATATCTATGTAAAAAATTAAATACGGTTGCAATAAACCTAAAAAAGCCAATCTGCAAGCCAAAAGGCCACGTCATTAGTCAATTATCATCAGTTTATTAAAGTAACTTTAGCAGTTAGCATCTTTAATTGAGATGGCCCACATAACTTTCAAGGCAAAAAACATAAAAAATGCCAATTAATGCCACAATTTACAATAATAACTGCTATTTTCTATAGCTATTGGCTATTCATGGTTTGGGAGTTGCTTTTTTAGAGCAAGACTTCTAGCATAATTATAAAAATAAGGATGAGAGATACGATGACTGCATTTGCCAATACCACTACTAAACAACTAGCGAGCAATGTTTCAACCAATCATGATGATACTAAGGCTAAAACGATAGCTGATATAAGCTATCAATTTGATTTTGCCCGTTTCTACGAGCATTTGGTCGATGTCTCACTGAGTTTTACAGCAGTATCCGACGCTCCGCAGCTTTGGTTACCAGCGTGGATACCAGGCAGTTATCTGATGCGTGAGTTTGCCCGAAACATCACTGCGGTACATTATCAAATAGTAGGGGCTCAAACAGCGGATAGTAACAAGCAACCAGCGACTTATCGCGCGCAAAAAATTGACAAAAACACATGGCAGCTGCCAGCGGCGCAAGCAGGGCAGAGGGTCATCGTCGAGTACGAAGTCTATTGCTATGATTTATCCGTGCGTACGGCCTACGTCGATCAGCAACGACTTTACGGTAATTTCACCTCACTTGCGCTCGCCGTCGAAGGGCAAGAGCAATCACCTGTTCACGTTAGCTTGATTGTGCCTAATACATTTTTTGCAGACAAAGAAAGTAGCAAAGTACTGTTGGCTTGTGGGTTGGACGCTACGCACCTGCAAGTTGATCAGCAGCAAAAAGGCCGTCAGCAAACGAATAGTCAGCACCTTTATAAGTTACAGGCAGCCAATTATCACGAGCTGATTGACTATCCATTCGAAATCGCGGAACAAGAAAAGTTTGATTTTATTATTCATGATAATGAGCACCAGACGCTGCATCATAGCTTTTACCTGTCAGGCAAGCAGAATGCCAATCTAGGTCGATTACAGCAGGATATTACTCAGATTTGTCAGACCTACGTAGATTGGTTAGGCGATGCGCCATTTGACGATTATACGTTTATGACCTTTGCCAGTGGTCAAGACTATGGTGGGCTTGAGCATATCAACTCTACTAGCCTTATCACCCCGCGTAATGACTTGCCAAGCACCAATGAGCCAAAGTTACCAAGTACAGATTATCAGCGGTTTTTAGGATTATGTAGTCACGAGTATTTTCACTCATGGTGGGTTAAGACGGTACGTCCTGATGTCATGATCGATGTCGATTTACGCCGTGAGGCATTTACGCCATTACTTTGGGTATTCGAAGGGTTTACGTCTTATATCGATGATTTTATGTTGCAAGCATCTGGTGTAATCGATAAAGCCAATTATCTGCGTCTCCTAGCCGAGCAAATCAATCGCTATTATCAGACCCCAGGGCGTGGTAATCAAAGTGTAGCAGAATCAAGTTTTGATGCTTGGATTAAGCTGTATCGTACCGATGAAAATACAGGCAACGCAGGTATCAGCTACTATAATAAAGGCGCGTTGGTAGCTCTATGTCTGGATCTAATCTTACTCAAAAATAGTGATGGTCGTTATCGTTTGTTTGATGTGGTCAAAGCTTTTTATACTCAAGCTAAGCAGAACGACAGTAAGCGGATTGGTATCAATAGTGCTGACATGGGCTCAGTCATTGAGCAGTTTATGCCGCTAGCAGAATGGGAGAATTTTGAACGCCGTTATGTCAACGGGGTAGAAGAGCTGCCAATTGAAGCGTTGCTAGTTGCAAATGGTGTCAAAATACAGGCGAATACTAAAGAAACGGCTGACAAGCATGTGCCTTGGGGTATGCGATGTAACGAAACGCTAGCTGGGCTCAAAGTCAATCGTGTGATGCGAGATAGTATTGCGGCTAAAGCTGGTATTTCAGCACATGACGTTATTATCGCGATTGACGGCATCAAAGCGGATACGAAACAGCTTACCGCCTTGGTTAATATAGCGCATCCTGTTGAATGTTATTTATTCCGTCGTGATGAGCTGATGTGTGTTCAGGTTCAACCCGAACCGACAACCAAAGTTAAGTCGCGAGATGAGACAATTAGCATGACTGGAGCAGTACCTCCTCATAAAGTAAGCCTACGCTTAGCAAAAGAAGATAAGACGCTAGACAATGATAATGAGCAATTAAAAGGTGAGGCAGGTTGGGAGACATGGCTTAATGTTATGAAGCGATAGCCTCAATGCTATATAAAATACCTTTCCATACGAAAAACCCTTCCATATAAAAAACCCTCTTCCGAGCAATACTGTTTAGAAGAGGGTTTTTTTAAATCACTTTTAATATTGTAGATATATCCAAGCAACTTAAATGCTCGATAGGTCAGAGGTTGGCGAGAAGATATACATTTACTGCTCTTTAGCTCTGTTGTCTAGATTATCTGGGTTATCTGGATTCTTATTATCGGTAGTTTTAGGATCAATATTTTCATCTACAGAGCTATCGTCTTCGTTGCTACTTGCAGCCTCAAGCGCAGCAATCCAATTTTTCATCATATCAATTTCAGTTTGCTGGGTATCAATGATGTCTTGCGCCAACTGACGCATCTCTTCATCTGTCCCATATTCAAGCTGAACTTTTGCCATGTCAACAGCGGCAATATGATGCGGTAGCATGCCGCGTGCAAATGCCATATCAGGCACGGGATCAGACACACCCAAAGTCATTTCGCCATGCATATTTTCCATGCTCTTAGCATATGCTTGCTGCATTGCCACAGTATTTGGCTTAGGTTTGGCAGCATCAGGATGGCTAGCCAACCACTTGTTTAAGACATCGATTTCAGCTTGCTGGGCCGTAATGACATCTTGAGCAAGTTGGCGCATCGCTTCATCAGTACCATACTTGAGCTCTATTTTTGCCATCTCTACCGCGCCGCGATGATGTCCCAACATGCCTTTAGCAAAAGCGGTATCGGGATCGTTATACCTCATCCCAATCATCATCTCGTCATGCATTCTAGTCATCGATCTCGTATAGTCTCTGAGCATATCGCTCATTTGAGACTCATCACTGACACTGCTATCGCTATCATTTGTTAGAGTATCATCTGCCATACCGTCATGCTCAGCATGTGGCATATCAGTCACGGGCGGTGAGGTTTCTTCCGCAGGATTTGATTGGTTGTCCTCAGTCGTTGGCTGACAGGCGCTCAATACAAGCGCCGCAGAAATGCTAGTGACCAACGAAAGAAAACGACGAGAAGCAATCATGACATATCCCTATTGCGAAAAAACCAAACGATAAATGGATAATACCTATTATACATAATCAATTACGTGCTGAATGTTAGCAGATAAACCTTACCCATTCGAGACACTATGTTTAACAGGTCGTAATATATTAGTGTCAGAGCTTTATATTAGGGGCTAAACAGCTAAATAGCCAAACAGTGTGAACTAATCAACAATATATAAACTTAAAACTATCTAAACTAGCTAGAAATACCTAGCTGACGACAGTGTTCGCTAGTTAGATGAACGCGTACAAACTCTCCAACAGCTAACTCACCTAGCTCAAATCCTGCCACTGACCAACGTATCAAACGCAGACAAGGCAGACCGACATGCGCTGTCATACGTCTAACTTGGCGATTTTTACCTTCATATATTGTCAGCATTAGCCATGAGTCCGGTACGCTTTTACGCTCACGTATTGGCGGATTGCGCTGCCAGAGTACCATCGGTAGCTCATTTTCACTGACGTGTTTGACCTCAGCAGGTAGCGTTTTACCATCTTTTAAAACCACGCCACGTTTGAGCTTATTGAGTTGCTCAGCAGTAGGGGTTCCTTCTACTTGCACTAAATAAGTTTTACCTTGTTTGCGCCCTGCATTGGCTTTTGGCGGATGAGTAATTGCTTTATTAACTCGACCATCATCGGTCAAAATCAGCAAGCCCTCTGAAGTAGCATCTAACCGACCAGCAACTCGCAAAGCCTTATCGGTAAAGTATTGCGATAGGGTGGTGTGGTCGTTGTTACTATCATCTCTAAACTGACTTTGCACGCCGTAAGGCTTATTGAATAAGATGAGACTAGAAGTAGACATAAAAAGGTGTTTCCTAGTTTTTGATGGACAATGAATCATTGTAGCGTATGTTTTGTGATGCAGAGCTAGTATTAAGCAACAAGACTAAAGGCGATATATTTAATGTGCTGTATGCCACATGACCTGCTACAAAAGTAGGACAGCGCTTGTATGAATTTGCTGTTATCCTAAATCCGCATTCTGATAGTGGTATTTATATTCTTAATAGAGAAATATCTACTATCTGTAAGCGGCAATCCTTGTTTGGGTCTCTATTTTAATTTTTTTAGCTTCGAGCTATTTTTCATATTGTTCAAATCAATGCCGCAAGTGTCGTACTCATCAAAGCCTTGCTTAGCCGATAAGCGCCCAAAGCGTTACCACTATAATAAAACGGTTAGCATAACAAAGTGTTAAGTTCGCTTGCGACGTCCAACATACAACCAAGGAGTATCATCGATATCATATGATAAGGTTATCGTGCCAAGAGACGGCGAAAAAGTGACCGTAAACGCAGATCTAACATTAAATGTTCCCAACCATCCGATTATTCCGTTTGTGGAAGGTGATGGGATCGGTGTAGATATCACGCCTGTCATGATAAAAGTAGTCAATGCAGCGGTTGATAAAGCGTATCACGGCAAGAAGTCTATCATTTGGATGGAGACTTATCTTGGTGAAAAAGCAGCGAAAGTATATGACGGCGACTATTTGCCAAGCGAGACGCTAGAGATTCTAAAAGACTACGTCATTAGTATCAAGGGTCCATTGACCACACCAGTGGGTGGTGGCTTTAGCTCGTTAAACGTCGCAGTACGCCAAAACCTTGACTTGTATGTCTGTCAACGCCCAGTACGCTGGTTTGAGGGCGTGCCAAGTCCAGTACAGCATCCAGAGCTGACCAATATGGTTATCTTCCGTGAAAACACAGAAGACATCTACACGGGTATCGAGTGGAAAGCGGGCAGCGATGATGCCAAAAAAGTTATCAATTTCTGAAGAGATGAGATGGGTGTGACCAGTATTCGCTTCCCTGAAGACTGCGGCATCGGTATCAAGCCTGTCTCAAAAGAAGGCTCTCAGCGCTTAGTACGCAAAGCGATTCAGCATGCCATTGATAATGATTTGCCAAATGTGACCCTAGTGCATAAAGGCAATATCATGAAGTTTACTGAAGGCGCATTCAAGGATTGGGGCTATGAGCTAGCGGCAGAGCGTTTTGGTGCAGAGTTATTAGATGGCGGTCCATGGATGACTATGAAAAATCCAAAAACAGGTAATGATATTATTAAAGACGTCATCGCTGATGCGTTTTTGCAGCAGATTTTGATGCGTCCCGCAGACTATTCTGTAGTAGCAACGCTTAATCTAAACGGTGACTATATCTCTGATGCATTGGCGGCTGAAGTAGGCGGTATTGGTATCGCGCCTGGTGCAAACAAAGGCGGCGCGATCGCTGTTTATGAAGCGACGCACGGTACTGCGCCCAAGTACGCTGGTCAGAATAAAGTAAATCCAGGCTCATTGATATTGTCTGCTGAGATGATGCTTCGTGATATGGGTTGGACGGAAGCAGCTGATCTTGTCATTAGCGGTATCCAAGGTGCGATTGCCAATAAAACAGTCACATATGATTTTGAGCGTCTGATGCCAGATGCTACCTTACTGAGTACTTCTGAGTTTGGTAAGGCGATTATTAAGCATATGGAAGCCTAAGACTACTTCAGCTCTCAGCATTCTATTTTATTACTATGTATTAAAAGCCACCTATTTATATAGGCGGCTTTTATTATTTCACTCTTTATAAAGATTTTAGAAAACATAAAAAAACACCTCAATGTTCTAAGACGGTTGAGGTGTTTTTTACTAAGACTTAAACTCGCATAATCGCTTCTGGGTATAAAAACCAAAAGAGATTAGGCTTAATTGTTTAAGAGCAGTTGCTTAAAATTATAGCGATGCCAATGTCTCGTTAAACAAAGCGCTTGGACGCATTGCTTTCTTAGCCAATTCTTCATCAGCATAGTAGTAGCCTTTAATGTCTACTGGCTTGCCTTGAGCTTGGTTAAGTTCTTTAACGATGGCTGCTTCGTTCTCTTTTAGCTTTTGCGCGAATGGTGTAAATTGCGCTTTTAGCTCGCTATCTTTATCTTGCGCTGCAAGCTCTTCTGCCCAGTACATTGCTAGATAGAAGTGGCTACCACGGTTGTCGAGCTCGCCAGTTTTACGTGATGGCGACTTATCGTTTAGTAGCAGTTTCTCTGTTGCTGTATCTAGCGTGTCTGCCAAGATTTGAGCTTTAGCATTGTTGTCGTTGTTTGCTAGATGCTCCAAAGATACCGTCAAGGCCAAGAACTCACCAAGTGAATCCCAACGTAGATGGTTCTCTTCTGTCAGCTGCTGAACGTGCTTCGGTGCAGAACCACCAGCGCCAGTTTCAAACAAACCGCCGCCTTTCATTAGTGGTACAACTGATAGCATCTTGGCACTGGTACCTAGCTCTAGGATAGGGAACAAGTCAGTTAGGTAATCGCGTAGGATGTTACCGGTCGCAGAGATAGTATCTAGACCACGAGCAACGCGCTCTAGCGTATAACGCATCGCACGAACCTGAGACATAATCTCGATATGTAAGCCAGTAGTATCATGATCTTTTAGATAGGTTCTAACTTTTTTGATTAGCTCGTTCTCATGTGGACGGTAAGGGTCTAACCAGAAAATTACAGGTGTATCTGATTCACGAGCACGGCGTACGGCAAGTTTTACCCAGTCTTGGATAGGCTCATCTTTAACCTGACACATGCGCCAGATATCACCTTTCTCAACACGTTTTTCGAGTAATACTTCATCAGTATCAATATCGACGATACGTGCAATACCAGCATCGCTAGACTCAAAAGTCTTGTCGTGCGAGCCATACTCTTCAGCTTTTTGAGCCATTAGGCCAACGTTAGGAACGGTGCCCATTGTTTTTGGATCAAAGTTACCATGCCATTTACAGAAGTTAATCATTTCTTGGTAAATGCGGGCAAAGGTAGACTCTGGCATCACTGCTTTACAGTCATACATTTTGCCATCAGCGCCCCACATTTTACCACCTGAACGAATCATCGCTGGCATAGAAGCATCAACGATTACATCACTTGGTGAATGGAAGTTGGTGATACCTTTTGAAGAGTCAACCATCGCCAGACGTGGGCGATGCTCTTGACACGCATGTAAATCACGCTCAATCTCTTCACGCTTTGAAGCTGGTAGCGTTGAGATCTTGTCATATAGATCTGCCATACCGTTGTTGACGTTGATACCTAGCTCGTCAAAGAATGCACCATGTTTTTCAAAGGCTTCTTTGTAGTAGATTCTAACCGCATGCCCAAAGACGATAGGATGCGAGACCTTCATCATGGTTGCTTTTACGTGCAATGAGAACAAGATACCAGCTTCGCGGCAATCTTCCATTTCACGCTCATAAAACTCTAATAATGCCTTTTTGCTCATGACCATCAGATCGATGACTTCTTTATCAAGCAAAGCAATTTTAGGCTTTAATACTTTTTGAGTACCGTCATCAAGTAACAACTCCATACGTACTGTACGAGCTTTATCTAATGTCATAGATTGCTCGCCATCGTAGAAGTCGCCGCCATGCATGTGTGATACGTGCGTGCTTGACCATTGCTTCCACTCACCCATAGAGTGTGGATGCTTGCGTGCATAGTTTTTAACTGCTTTAGGAGCGCGGCGATCTGAGTTACCTTCACGCAGTACTGGGTTCACTGAACTGCCTAAGCTTTTGCCATAGCGCTTGCGCAGCTCTTTTTCTTCGTCAGTTTGTGGGTCTTCTGGGAAGTTAGGGATGGCATAGCCTTTGCTCTGTAGCTCTTTGATAGCAGCTTTTAACTGCTGTACAGAAGCACTGATGTTTGGCAGTTTAATGATGTTGGTATTTGGATCTTGAGTCAGACGACCTAGCTCAGCTAAGTTGTCAGGAACACGTTGCTCTTCGGTCAAGTATTCAGGGAATTCGGCCAATATACGCGCTGCAACAGAGATGTCGCTGGTTTCAACTTCAACGCCTGCTGTTTTAGTGAATGCTTCGACAATAGGTAAGAACGACAGAGTCGCCAGCGCTGGGGCTTCGTCAGTTTTTGTATAAATAATTTTTGACATTTTAGTTAGATCTTCCTTTAGGCTGTAGTTAATAATAAAGCTCAAATATAGTGTTGAATATGCGTCAATGATACTATGCAATAATCTATGATATGGTTAGAACAAGTACTTCATATGTAGCTTCTTAGAAATTTTTAAGACAGGTCAGACATTTTCTTTTAATAATATTCACGAAAAAAGCATTTAAAGGCAACACGTTAACGGTCGGTGCAAAATTGCCTAAAAGTGAATCACTGACGCTACATTATAATCAATCCACTATAAATCCGATAGGATGTCAATCGTATACCATGAACTAAGTATACTGTTTTAGCTCGTATCCTATGGTTTCGAATTATACTAAGCTAATAACAACCTTATTCTACCAGTCATCGGCTTCGATATCATCTTTTCCATACAACTACTGTTTTTTCATGACGTTTTATATTGATCTCACTGCCTATGAGCGCAGTCGTACAAACCACCCGCGTTATCGTTGGTGGTTTTTTATTAGGTGCAGATAAGTTTTTGCAAATTGTGACAGCAATGTCGTAAAAATTTGCTAGTCTAGGTCATCAATAGATTGGTTATCGATAAATATATCGCGATTATAATAGTGACGGTGAATATGAGTTTAGAGTATGCGCTGATTAATGATACCAGCTGGCAGAGCCAAACAGAGTGGCAGACACCAGATACCCCTTTTATGTCATTTGCCTTTTGGCAAGCGTTGACTGACACCGGAGCAATTGGTGAGCAGGCAGGGTGGCTACCGATATTTATTTTGGTACATCGTGTCGCCGACGCTACTAATAGTGCGGATAGTGAAGAGAGTACTGATACCTTAGTAGATAGCGCGGCAGAAAATACATTGCAGCCTGTGGCTGTCATGCCAGTGTTTATAAAAGGTCATCATCGTGGTGAGTTTGTATTTGATCATGCATGGGCTGAAGCTTATGCACGCTATGGCGTTGATTATTATCCGCGATTGGTCACTAGCGCACCATATACACCGATTACTGGTCAAAGGATTTGGTTGGCAAAAAGTGAAGTATTAAATGAAGATATCCTCAAAACAGCCATCGCAGGTATCGATGATATCGCTCAACAAGTGGGCGCCTCAAGCTGGCATGGACTGTTTGTGACACCTGAGCTTGCCTCTATCGCCACCACATCTATGCCAACTGAAATTGATGTAGAGCTTGCGATAGCGGCTCAAGAAAATGGCGTAGAGTCAGCTGTTATTGAGCTACCGATATTTGAGCGTCAAGGTTGCCAGTTCTTATGGCAAAACAAAGACTTACTTAATGACCGTAAGCCATTTGCAGATTTTGATGCGTTTTTGATGACCTTAAAAGCCAAAAAGCGCAAAACCATTCGGGCTGAGCGTCGTAAAGTTGCTGAGCAGGGCATTAGTTGCCAGCGAAAGTGCGGTGATGCTATTAGCGATGCTGACTGGAAGGCTTTTTATCACTGTTATGTGATGACCTATGCAGTACGCGGACAGCAGCCTTATTTGACGATAGACTTTTTTATGGCATTGGCAGTAAGCATGCCTGAGCATATAATGCTTGCGCAAGCACTCGACGCCAGTGGTGAGATTATCGCGAGTAGTTTGTTCTTGTATGACAGACCTGATAGTGACAAGGCTGATGGCGATAATAATGCTACCTTATATGGTCGTTACTGGGGCGCGCTAGGTGAATATGACAGCTTGCATTTTGAGCTGTGCTATTACCAAGGTATCGAGTTTGCTATTGAGCAAGGGTTGATATCTTTTGATCCTGGTACGCAAGGAGAGCATAAGCTGGTACGTGGCTTTATTCCAACGACGACACATTCTATCCACCGTATCTATGATCCGCGTTTTGTACCAGCGATTGGCGATTTTTGTGTCAGAGATCGGATGCATATGGCGCAGTATCGTCAGCAGGCCTTTGAAGCTCTGCCTTTTAATGCAGACAATATGCCTGAATTTGATGGTAGTGACTCATAGCACTAATTCGTAATGGTAATCAGCTTTGATTAACTCTGTTTCACTTTGCAAGCATCTTTTAACTGTTAAACACTCTTTAAATAAACACTCTTTAAAAAATACTAGCCATAAACTATGACCAGCAATTCTTTTAGTTCTACCAGTGGCCTACCTCCTACTGAACTCATACCTTGGCTAAATGCTGAAGGCTCTCTCACTGCGATATTAGAAGAGAAGGCAGGGCAGCCGCTGCGCGTAAAACGCAGCTTTGAAGGCTATCGTTCGCTAACTTTAGGTCAAAAAAAGCAGCTGGGTGTACGAGGTATGATGCTAAATCGTCCAATGCTGGCATGGGTACGGGAAGTGCAGCTGTATGGTAATGATGAAATACCATGGGTCCAAGCACAGAGCATCTTTCCTTTAAACAGTTTAAAAGGTCAGTCTCGTCGTCTTCAGCATCTGAAAAACACACCTATCGGCTACGTGTTATTTAAGCGTCGCCGTACCTTGCCAAATGAGCGTTTTATCAGTCATACGAGTGACGGTTGGCAACGACAAACGCGTTATGATTGGTATGGTCGCACGCTTATGATTAGTGAAACCTTCTTACCTGCGTTTTTAACTAGCGACCTATAAAAATATTACTAGGTTAACCTTGCTTGAGTTATTTAATATACATCTACACTCGGCTGCCTTGTACTACTTTTAAAGTGAATCGACTATATCTAGCCACGTTTGAAAATATTTTATGCCTAAAACAGCATAAAAGTGCAGGCAAGAGAAAAAATTCAGCGGGTAAATCCTTTATTTTATTGGCTATTTATCTGTGTTATATAGTCATTTAATTCGCTCATCTTAAGGTGAGGTTTTTTTGCGCTCACAGCACAAATTTTCATGTTACACTTAATCTTTCGCGATGATATCGATGCAAATGTACATCGATTTTATTGACGAATCAGTCAAGTTAATAACAGGTCAGTCGCCTGTATTTATTCTTATTTCAATCTTTGCTAATAGACTCCATTCACAATAATGGTCGTACCATAAAACAGACTGCAGAAAAACAGCGTGCAGAGGTATCAAGCGTACTTCAGCGACGTTGACGCAGTAGTTGTTTTATTGTGGGCAGGCTATAAGCTTCTTTTCAATGACGTTTTTTAATGACAGTCACTACTTAGGACATCACTATGTTTAAAGATATTTCTATCAAAGATTTTGATCCAGTACTTGCTGAAGCGATGGCCGCAGAAAGCGTTCGTCAGGAAAACCACATCGAGCTTATCGCCTCTGAAAACTACTGCTCACAAGCAGTGATGGAAGCACAAGGTACTGACCTTACCAACAAATACGCAGAAGGCTATCCTGGCAAGCGTTATTATGGTGGTTGTGAGCATGTGGACGTAGTTGAACAATTGGCTATTGACCGCGCTAAAGAGTTGTTCGGTGCAGAGTATGTGAACGTTCAGCCACATTCTGGTAGCCAAGCAAACTCAGCCGTATTTTTAGCATTGTTAGAGGCAAATGACACTGTACTAGGCATGAGCTTAGACGCTGGTGGTCACTTGACGCACGGCGCACACATCAACTTCTCAGGTCTGAACTACAATGCCGTACAGTACGGATTGGTAGACGGTACTGGCCTTATTGATTATGACCAAGTAGATGCTCTAGCACGTGAGCACAAGCCTAAAATGATCATCGCGGGTTTCTCAGCATATTCACAAGTAGTTGATTGGAAGCGTTTCCGTGACATCGCGGACGAAGTAGGCGCGTATCTATTGGTTGATATGGCTCATGTGGCAGGCCTAGTTGCTGGTGGTGTTTATCCAAACCCAGTACCATTCGCTGATGTAGTAACTACTACCACGCACAAAACCCTACGTGGCCCACGCTCAGGTATGATTTTGGCGCGTGATGAAGTATTGGCTAAAAAGCTAAACTCAGCTGTATTCCCAGGCAACCAAGGTGGCCCATTGATGCATGTTATCGCTGCAAAAGCGGTTTGCTTTAAAGAAGCGTTAGAAGATAACTTCAAAACGTATCAGCAGCAAGTAGTGAAAAATGCCCAAGCAATGGCAAAAGTGGTTCAAGAGCGCGGCTATGAAGTCATCTCTGGTGGTACTGAAAACCATCTAATGCTGATCAGCCTCGTTAAGCAAGAAATGACGGGTAAAGAAGCGGACAAATGGCTTGGTGAAGCACACATCACTGTCAACAAAAACGCTGTACCAAACGATCCAAAATCACCATTCGTGACTTCTGGTATCCGTATCGGTACGCCAGCGATTACTACTCGCGGTTTCAATGAAGCACAAGCGGGTGAGTTGGCAGGTTGGATCTGTGACGTACTAGACAGTCGCGGTGATGAAGCGGTTGCTACTGAAGTACGCGCTAAAGTAGAAGCGATTTGTGCAGAATTACCAGTCTATGCTAAAAATCAGTAAACTTTAGAAAGGTAATAAAAAAAACCGTTAAGCTTTTGCTTAGCGGTTTTTTTGTTATTGCTCTCTATGAATATTATGTCATGTAACGCAAACCTATGTTGATATTGCTATTTAGCTCTTTTAATTATATTTAAGTCCGTTATTTAACCTGAAAATTACTACCGACATTTTTCGATAAGTGTAGTGAGCTTGATTGAGTTCCGCTATTAGTTTTAAAGAGCTAAGTTGACGTTTAATTAAGAAAAATATGTAAATCTCTTTGTTCATACAAAACTATTAGTATATAGTCAGTATTGAACATTTAGTAATAATACTAATACAAATTATAATAAATAGTTACACTTTGTATTAGGGCGTGTCTTCAATTCGATCAATAGACATCTAAATGGGTTAAAAACGGCTAAATCTTGCCAAATGGCGTCAAACAGCTGACTAATATCTCGATATTATCTGCGCTACTTTCCTTGTTTGACTGCGATTTATCTCATTTTTATTACCATTTTTAAAATGAAGACACGCCCTAGTATCGCTGTAATTGATTGAATAATTATATAAATGTTATTTTCACTAAAGGGATTTACATGAAAAAATAATCTTTAGTCGCAACGATGCTATTACTCAGCACGACTCTTGCGCAAGCAGCAGAACAATCAGGTTTAGCAGCATTTAGAGCAGGTCTCGATGGCTTTATGGCCAATATATTTGGCTGGTTCGTCGACCTTATTTTCTTTTCAGTATCTCTTGGAGACGTCAGCTTCCCCCTCATTGTGGGTTGGTTATTAGTTGCCGCACTCGTATTCACTTTTTACTTTGGATTTATTCAGTTTCGTCAAATAGGCCTGTCTCTAGATATTGTCAGAGGCAAATATACCGATCCAAATCCCGCCAATAAAGAAGAAGGCGAGGTCAGCCATTTTCAAGCCTTAGCTACTGCTCTATCAGGTACCGTTGGTCTTGGTAACATCGCAGGCGTTGGTGCAGCGCTTGCTATTGGTGGACCTGGCGCTACCTTTTGGATGATTATGGTCGGCCTATTCGGTATGGCGACTAAGTTTGTAGAATGTACGCTAGGTGTCAAATACCGTACGGTACTACCATCTGGCGTCGTATCAGGTGGCCCTATGTACTACCTAAGCCGCGGTATGGCTGAACGTGGTATGGGCGGATTAGGTAAGTTTCTGGCTGTTGGTTTTGCACTCATGTGTATATTGGCGACCTTTGGTGCCGGTAACATGTTCCAGGGTAACCAAGCCTTTGCAGTCATGAGCTCTACTTTTAGCATTCCAACGGACTACAGTGTATTCTTTGGTATTGGCTTAGCATTTTTAGTCGGTATGGTTATCATTGGTGGTATGCCTCGCATCGCAACCGTTACCGAAAAAGTCGTACCCTTTATGGCTTTGTTATACATTACTATGGCAGTAATCGTACTGATTGCTAACTTTAATCATATTGGCACTGCATTTGGCGAGATTTTCTCGGGTGCCTTCACTGGTGCTGGTGTAGCTGGTGGCTTTATTGGCGCATTGATTCAAGGTTTAAAACGTGCCACTTTCTCTAACGAAGCGGGTGTTGGTTCAGCCGCTATTGCTCACTCAGCGGTAAAAACCAAAGAGCCTGCTACTGAAGGTCTAGTAGCGCTATTAGAGCCTTTCATTGATACGGTTGTTATCTGTACGATGACAGCGCTTGTTATTACTATCTCTGGGGTGAATACTGCCGCAAACTTACAAACCCAAGCGCTTACTGGTGTGGATCTAACCCGTGCAGCCTTCATGGAAACGGCACCTATTTTCCAGTATTTCCTAGCTGTCGCGGTATTGTTGTTTGCTTTCTCAACGATGATTTCATGGTCATATTATGGTCTAAAAGCTTGGACTTACCTCTTTGGTGAAGGCAAAGGCGGTGAGATGATATACAAACTTATCTTCTTAATCTTCGTTGTTATCGGTACCATCGTACAGTTTAGCTTCGTTATCGACTTCTCAGATGCGGCTCTGTTCGCTATGGCTATCTTTAACATCATCGGCCTATACTTCTTGATGCCAATTGTGAAAAGAGAAGTTAATTCTTTCATAGCGCGTGTGAAAAGTGGTGAAATTAAAAAGCATAAATAATGGGTTTGATTGAACAATCCATTATAGCTTGATAATTAAAAAAGCCCGCCAAGATGAGTCTTGGCGGGCTTTTCGATGGCTAGTATTTGCTAGATAGCTATTAAGTTTTGATCTGTAACAGCATCAGCCTACATAAACGGCAACTTCGTAAATATCTGCAATATCGTGGCATTGACGATATCAACAAAGAACGCACCTACCATCGGTACGATTAGGAATGCTTTAGGTGAAGGCAGATAGCGATCAGTGACTGCCTGCATGTTCGCAATCGCAGTCGGTGTTGCACCCATACCAAAACCACAATGCCCCGCTGATAATACAGCCGCGTCGTAGTCTTTACCCATAATTTTAAAGGTAATGAGGTAAACGTAGATAATCATAATGATGGTCTGTACAACCAATATAATTAGTACAGGGCCTGCCAAATCGGTCAATTGCCATAGTTTTAAAGACAACAATGCCATTGCCAAAAATAGACTTAAAGAAGCATTACCAAGTACATCAATTGAGCGATCAAACATATCAAAATTGAAGACCATCGTCAGTACATTGCGAATGATGACACCGCCTGCCAGTGCCCATACGAACGTCGGCAGCTCAAACCAGGTGCCTTCAGCAACGATGGCCATCACATCGGCAAAAGCCAAAGCACCTGCGAATAGTGCCAAGGTTTCGATAGTAGAAGAAGCGGTGATAAAGCGCATGCTATCAGGTCTTTCAAAGATATCTTTATTACTACCTGCAGACTCCTCATCGTGTTTGGTACTATATAACGATTGTGCACCAGCAACTTTTTCGATATCGCTAGGATCAGGGTTGGCTGGCGTTGGTTTTAGGCCAAGTCGATTAATCAAGCGACGAGCAACAGGACCGCCAACGATACCACCCGCGACCAAACCATAAGTAGCAACCGCGATACCAAGCGTCGTCGCACCGACCACACCATAGTCTTGTTCTAACGTAATGCCCCAAGCGCCTGCTGTACCATGACCACCTGTTAGAGCGATAGAACCTGTCACCAGACCGAGCAAAGGATCAAGTCCCAATGCACTTGCCATGGCCACACCCACGACATCCTGCAATACAATAAACACTGATACAACGATAGTAAAAATCAATAATGGTGTGCCGCCTGCTTTTAGCCTACTAAAATCAGCGCTCAGACCGATGGAGGCAAAGAACATCAACATGGTGGCGGTCTGCAGCCCTTGATGAAAGTTAAAACTATATCCCCAAACCATATTGAGAGCATAGACAACAATCGCCGCGACCAAACCACCAGCAACCGGTTCTGGAATATTAAAGTCTTCTAAAAACTTGACTCTCCGCACCAAAAACCGCCCAAGCAGCAGCACTAAGGTGGCCAATATCAGGGTGTAATAACCGTTTAAGGTAATCTCCATAGGTTAATCCTTTCTATAAAATAAATTAACCTGAATTCGGGATAAATATGGCTTTATCTCGAATTCAGGTTTCTATGATGACGAATAATTATCGGTGACTATCGGCGGTCAAGCTTGCAATATACAGGCTTTTAGCGACTAAGTTTCTAACGCATAAGCTTCATCCTCAGATGGCACGATGACCCACAATTGTGGTTTGCCAAATTCTCTAAAGGCATCCTCAATGATGCTTTTAAAGACATTGAAGTCCTCAGTGTTTATCCTTTTGACGTCTGTCAAATCAAGCCTTAAATGAATTGCTTCACTGTCTGTTAGACAATCCCATGCACTGTCCCAGTTGTGTGAAAAATAACTGGGAAAGTCACAAGCCTGGCCTAAACTCGTCAATAGCTCAGTTTTTTCGAGCGTGTCACCGATGGCTATAGTAACAGCCTGCGCAGGAATGCTAGTACCCAGTGCTGTACCGTTTTGGTTAATTTGGCCTTGATTAACATGGCTTTGATTAACGTAGTGGATTGCTTGGTTCATACTTTCTCGATTCATATTTTCTTTTTTCATATTAAGGCACCTGTAGTCTTTGGAAGCTATCATAGTGATCGACAGTTAAGTAATAGACAGTAGGAGGGTTACCACCTGTGACGATACGCCGTGCGCCGCGATGAGAGACACCAGGGGTGGGTACGGTATACTCACGGTAGTAGCCTTGTGACTGGGCGGGTAGTCTGCCTTCACGGTTATAAAATGTCGTGCCATCTTTATTTGGATACGGAAATGGTCCACCTTGCTGGATAAGCGCAATCGTATGATCGACCTGTGCATCACCTGTTATACCAGCAGTAGTGGTTTGGCTTGTATTATTAGTGACGTCTTGCGATACCGTTGTCGACTCGATGCTATCAGCAAACAATGTCGAATTTAAATCGCCAAAGAAATAGAAAGCGACGGCGATGATAGCGATAAGGCTAAATAGCGTAGAGCCTAAGCTTCTTTTATTGGGTCTGCTGTTTTGATTGCTACGATTTGAGTTACGAGTGCTGTGATGGCTATTTCTATTAGCATTAGTAGGGGTATAGCTTGGAACATCTGATGCAGTATCTTGGTCAAGGCTCAATGAAGATGAGGTCACTTCAGTGGCTCTTAATTGATTTTTGTCGTTACGGGCACTGTTAAAGTAAACACTTTGTCCAATCGTTATAGGCTTCGCCAGTCTTGCTTTGCTAATATGAAAGAACACATCTTCACTTTGATTATCTACATCGATAAAGCCATAGCCTTTATCTTCGTTCCAGTGCTTAATCTTGCCACTTTGCATGGTCGTACCGCTCCCTATAATTTAAATGCCTTAACTAAAATACTTATGATTTAAACGAAGAAACGCCAGCATAATTGCTGACGTTTCTGATTACTCGTTTCGATAGTCGATGCTGGTATGATTAAGCACGGGTTTCGCCATGACCATAAACGATCCATTTTTGCGACGTCAGACCTTCGAGACCGACAGGGCCACGCGCATGGATTTTGTCCGTTGAAATACCAATTTCAGCACCGAGACCGTATTCAAAACCATCAGCAAAACGGCTAGAGGCGTTAATCATCACACTGGCCGAGTCAACTTCACGGATGAAGCGTTGCGATTTGGTATAGTTATCAGTGATGATGACATCGGTATGATGACTGCCGTGCGTATTGATATGCTCAATCGCTTCGTCAATACCTGCGACCACTTTTACCGCTAGGATAGGAGCTAAATATTCAGTATCCCAATCCTCAGAGGTGGCAGCTGATAGATGACCTTTAAGCTTAGCATTCTCATTTAGGATAGCTTGTGATTTGTCATCAAGGCGTAGTTGCATTGCGTCATCAGCCGCGACGATGGCCTCTGCTATTTTAGGTAATAGCTCATTAGCGACTGCTTCATCGACCAGTAGCGTTTCCATCGTATTACAAGTGCCGTAGCGATGCGTTTTGGCATTGACACTGACCTTAATCGCAATCTCAGGATCCGCATCACTATCAATAAAGGTATGGCAGTTACCGTCTAAATGCTTAATCACAGGTACTTTTGCATCGTTACTGATACGCGCAATCAGACCTTTACCGCCACGTGGTACGATGACATCGACATATTCAGTCATAGTAATCAGCTCACCGACGGCGGCACGATCGGTCGTCTGTAGCACTTGCACGCTATGTTCCGATAGATCAGTATGGCTAAGACCTTTAATGATGCATTTGGCAATGGCTTGGTTAGACTCAAATGCTTCAGAACCACCGCGCAAGATAATGGCGTTACCTGATTTGAGTGCCAGTGATGCAGCCTCTAATGTTACGTTAGGACGCGACTCATAAATCATACCGACCACACCAAGCGGCACCCGCATTTTGCCCAAATGAATCCCTGATGGCTGATAGGTCATGTCAGTGACTTCACCGATTGGGTCAGGAAGGCCAGCGACGTCTTTAAGACCTTGTAGCATACCGTTAAAACGTGCTTCGTTTAGCTCCAAGCGGTCGAGGAGTGCGCTATCAAGATTGTTTTTTTGACCGTTGTCCATATCGATTTTATTTGCAGCCAAGATGTCTTGTTTGGCATTGACCAGCTCATCATGAATGGCCAAAAGTGCTGAATTTTTATCGCCAGTGTTGGCAGCAGCCAGCGCGCGAGAAGCCGCTCGTGCCTGCTTGCCGACAGACTGCATATAGGTCGTAATATCCGTAGTATTCGATTGACTCATAAATTATTTTCCTTATGTGATACAGGTTTTTTATAACTAAAAGCGCCCAGTTTTATATAGGTAAAAGTACCTAAAAAGGCGAAAAATGTCGCAAAAAAAGAAGTTTTGAATGCCTACTGAAATAGCGATAGGTCATTATGCTATTTAACATAGAGCAGATTGGGAAGATAGTAAAGATGATTTTGTGAACAGAATCCGCTTTGCAACGCTCTTGTAAGGGCTTATTCAAAGTAATATTGCTCATGCTAAGCGGTATTTATTTAGAATAACCGCGTTATCAGTACTACACTATATCTTTACGTGTTTTTAACAGAATTGCGCTGTAAATACTAAGGTAGCTGCGAGATATCCTCAGTATAGTAAGCATTAAAACAGCAAGGCTATCAGTAGATAGTACTTAATCTTATTATGATAAGTGATGGAGAACGAACATGGCTACGAAAAATACAACTTATAAAAATTGGTTAACGTTTGGCTTGGTCGCAGGTGCTCTAGCATTAGGCGCTTGTAGTAAAAAAGACGACACACCGATGGAGACTGAAGCTGATACTACTGTAGATGCTCAAACCTCTGTAGAAGAAAGTGCAACAGCGAGTGACAATGACGATGTGGCCGTTGCTAGTGCCGATGATGAGGGTATGGACGTTACCAATAACGATGATGTGGCAGTGGCGACAGCAGAAGATGCGGATATGATGGACGGTACTGAAGACTCAGAGCATGTATCGACGTACTAATCGCATATTATAGAATGCACTAGCTACATATTAGATGTACTAAGCACATACTATAAATAGGCAGTTATCAGATAACACAACGTCTCGTATTCTAAAGTGATAAAATAAAGCCCAGAGCGATAAATGCAGTCTGGGCTTTTTTGTACTCCGGTTTATTAGAAGCTGATTAACCCGTTGGTTAAATACAATATTTGCCTTTTTACTGCGTAATAAGAGACAATATGGCATTTTTCTCTTTGCCTCATCAGGCATATTACGATAATGCATCTAAATGCTTGTACTATATATAGATATAGCTCTTATTTTATTCGTGTTTTCACTCATATTTATTGGAAGTCTGCTGAACCATGCTTGATACTGCAAAAAACCCGACTCGGCCTATCGCCCTAGACTTACAAGACATCCATAAAAGCTACGGCTCATTAGAGGTATTAAAAGGGGTATCCTTGACTGCCTATGATGGCGATGTTATCTCTATTTTGGGCTCATCTGGCTCAGGTAAGTCGACGTTGCTGCGTTGTATTAATCTTCTAGAAAACCCCAATCATGGTCGTATCTTGATCGGTAATGAAGAGCTGATGCTAAAACCTGCTAAATCAGGTGAGCTACAAGCAGCAGACGTGAAGCAGCTAGAAAGCTTGCGCGCTCGCGTCGGGTTTGTCTTTCAGAACTTTAACCTATGGCCACACAAGACAATTCTGCAAAACATCATCGAAGGGCCAACGCAGGTCTTAAAGATTAAAAAAGACCAAGCAATTAGCGATGCGGAAAAACTGCTTGATAAAGTCGGCCTGCTTGACAAAAAAGACGCTTATCCTGCCAACTTATCTGGTGGTCAGCGTCAGCGTGTCGCTATTGCCCGTGCGCTTGCTATGCAGCCACAAGTCCTATTATTTGATGAACCAACCTCTGCGCTAGATCCTGAACTGGTCAACGAAGTGCTTGCGGTAATGCGCGAGCTAGCAGAAGAAGGACGTACGATGCTTATCGTTACTCATGAAATGCGCTTTGCCCGTGAAGTATCAAGCAAAGTCGTCTTTTTACATCAAGGTGTGGTTGAAGAAATTGGCACACCTGAGCAAGTCTTTGATAACCCTACCTCTGAGCGTGTTAAAGACTTTATGGCATCACACCGTCCTACCTAGTTATTAGTTTTTGCCTAGTACCATGTCCAATACAGATGGTGGCAACACTCTTGCCACCATTTATCCTGCCAAACGTAAAATCACTGTAACGTAACCATTGTTGACTGTTTATTGCCCGATGATAACTATGAGTATGCAAAACGTTTGTTTTTGATATTTTACTCAGGTATTATCAAAAGGTTTATAGGCCGTCACGTCTCGTGGCTGTCTGTTATTCTGCTATCTATATTGCTTGTCTGGCATGGACGTCAGAGAACAAAATATCAGAACCCTAAGTCAGAAGATCCTGTCAAAAACTTATGTAAAACCCATCAGAATTTAAGGAACGTATGATGTCGAATTCTCGCCTATTGTGGTCATCGATGACCGTTACTGCTGCATTGATGTTGAGCGCTTGTAGCCAACCTGCCGATGAAACTACCGATGCCAACGCTGACGCCCCTGCAGCAGAAACCACTGGTAAAACCATTCGTATCGCTACCGAAGGCGCTTACCCTCCATTCAACTACACCAATGCTGACGGTAGCTTGGCAGGTTTCGATATCGATGTTGCCAATGCCTTGTGTGATCAAATGCAAGCCAAGTGTGAAATCGTTGCACAGGACTGGGACGGTATCATCCCTGGTCTATTGGCACAAAAATATGATGCGGTGATTGCAGGTATGTCTATCACTGCTGAGCGTCAGGAAAAAGTTGATTTCAGCGAGCCGTACTTTGCCAATACGATGGTATGGTTGACCAATACGGATGGTGGTTTTGATCCTATGACGATTAAAGATGCAACGCTTGGTGGTCAACGTTCTACTACGCCAGGTGCTTATCTACAGGATAACTACGAAGGCAAAGAAGGCAACACAGTTCAGTTGTATGACAACTATGACAATGCCTATCTAGATCTAAAATCTGGTCGTAGCGATGCCGTATTGGCTGAAAAAGTTTCTGCCAAATCATGGTTAGCAGAAAACGCAGCGGGCTTCGGTATCGTTGGTGATGAAATTGATAACGATGACAATATTGCCATTGCTGTACGTAAAGGTGACTCACTCAAAGCTGACTTTGACAAAGCATTGAGCGAAATCCGTAGTAACGGTGAGCTTGCACGTCTTGAGCAAATGAACTTTGGTCAATAATGACTCACTGAAGATTTATGCTTAGAACAAGTAACGTTTGATGCGAGTAATGCTTAAAACCAAGCATGTTTCAAATAAACGGTGTTTATAAGCATAAATCAGCAAGCAGTGATTGACGATACAGCTGGTAAATATATTAAGGAATAAAACTTATGACAATTTCAATGACATCATCAATGAGTAAAAAAGCATTGTGGCTAGCACCGCTTAGCGCAGCGATGCTAATGCTGGCAGGTTGTAACAATAGCTCAGCACCAGCAGAAAATGCCGAAGCTGACACCGCTACTGAAGCACCTTTAAATATCAAAATTGCGACAGAATCAAGCTATAAGCCTTTCAGTTATACCGATGCAGATGGCAAGCTGATTGGTTACGAGATTGAGCTGGTTGACGCATTATGTGCGCAAATGAAAGCTGAGTGTGAAGTCATCTCTCAAGATTGGGATGGTTTGATTCCAGGGCTTAACGCACAGAAATTTGATGCAGCTATCGCAGGTATGTCTATCACGCCTGAGCGTAAAGAAGTGGTTGATTTCAGTGACCCTTACTTCCATAGCGGTATCATCTTGATCGGCAAAAAAGGTGATGACTTAAGCGTTGAGTCACTAACAGGTCTACCAATTGCCTCACAGCGCTCAACTGTTGCCTCGCAATACCTACAAGACGAGCATACAGATGCTGATATCAAACTATACGATACGCAAGACAATGCTTATTTAGATCTGACCTCAGGTCGCGTGCGCGGTATGATGTCTGACAAGGTCACAGGTATTGACTGGTTAAAAACAGACGCAGGCAAAGGTTACGAAGTTAAAGGTGAAGAAATCAGCACCAATGATGATGCGATGGGTATTGCCTTCCGTAAAGGCGATCCGTTAGTTGCTAAGTTCAATGCAGCATTAGCTGAACTAAAAGACAATGGCACCTATGATCAAATCACGGGTAGCTACTTTGGTACTAGCTCAACGGCTGCTGCGCAAAAAGCTGTGGCAACAACTGATAGTGTCGAAGAAGTAATGGTCGCTGAAGAAGAAGCGCCAGCTAACTAATACGATATCTAGCAGTTCGACTGCTGTTGTTTGAAAACGTGTTGTTTACTCAAGAAAAAACCAAGGATGATCATGAGCAACCATTGTGCCCCAATCTGTACCACGACTGGCAAATCTAACATTACTGTAGCCAGTCGTTTGTCTATGTCACTGCTTGCGCTAGCGACGGCCTTTACCGTTGCTGGCTGTAGCAATAGCCAAGAGAGTGCGGCTGATACCAATCCAGAGGCTACCGAAGCAACGGCAGCTTCTACAGGTGATGTATTGCGCATCGGTACAGAAGGGGCCTATGCACCTTTTAACTATACCAATGCTGATGGGACACTGGGTGGTTTTGATGTTGAGATAGCAAATGCACTTTGTGCAGATATGCAGGTAACTTGTGAGATTGTGGCGCAGGACTGGGACGGTATTATCCCTGGTCTAAAAGCAGGTAAGTACGATGCAATCGTGGCCGCGATGTCCGTTACTCCAGAGCGTTCGCAGCAGGTGAGCTTTACTGATCCGTACTTTAGCAATGCCTTGGTTTTTTTGGCCAAAAAAGACAGCAGCTTTGACCCTAGTAACAACAGTGATATCGACTCGCATTCTATTGCTGCACAGCGTTCAACCATTTCATCGCAGTGGCTAGAAGACACGTATCCAAAAGCCGATATGAAGCTTTATGATACGTTGAGCAATGCGTTTCTGGATCTCGGTTCAAACCGTGTCGATGCGATGATCTCTGATAAGCTGCCTGCCATAGAATGGCTGAGCTCAAATGCTGGTAGCAAATATGCGCTCAAAGGTGATGAGATCGATATTAATGATAACTTTGCGATAGCAGTACGCCCAGGCGATCCGCTACAAGCAAAGATCAATCAGTCTCTTGCTAATATAAAAGCTAATGGTACTTACGATAAAATCAATCAAAAGTACTTTGCGGTGCCAGCGTCTGCAACGAGCACAGTTGATGAAGACGCAGATACGGGTACAGATGCAGATACAGACATTAGCGAGCAACCAACGACAGAAAGCGTTAGTTAATAGCTAACAGTAGTCAAAGGTAGCAGTCAAAAAATATTGTTTTGATTAATAAAAGGATATTGCCATGATGGTGATGTCCTTTTTTATTTGTCGTTATATCAACGAATATACATAATAGCCGCCTATTAATTTTGCTCAAATTTAGTCGGCTGATTGTATGTCTCTAGAGGCAAGTGTCTGTTTAAGTACGGTTTAGGCGCAGCTTTTACGCGTCAGTATTAACATCACGGCGAGTGAATATGATAAAATCAGCGCTCATTTCTACTGTGTCAATTATCGCAGCGTTAATCGTATTCTTCTGACGTCATTTTTTGACGCTGACCATCCCTATTGATTTGGTATAAAATACGGTGTTGCGCCGCGTTCAGCTATTGATGCTGATTCTTTTAACTCATATTTTGCAAATTGCTAATATAAAGAGACTGAGTGGATAATCGTGTTTGACTTACAAGGATTTGGCGCGCTTTTATTAAGCGGCGCTACCGTCACCATACAGCTAGCTGTGACCAGTTTGATCATTGGTCTGGCTTTAGGCTTGCTCGGCGCAACCGCAAAGATGTCCAATATCTGGTTGCTGCGTAAACTTGCGACTGTCTATACTGCGACGATGCGCGGTATTCCTGAGCTGCTATTGGTGCTCTTTATTTATTATGGCGGCTCTATCTTATTGATGAGCATCCTCAAAAAGTTCGGCTATAACGACTATGTCGAGATTAGCGCTTTTTGGGGCGGTGTCATGGCGCTGTCTATTGCTTTTGGTGCGTATGCGACTGAGATTTTTCGCATGTCCATTCAAGAGATTCCAGTAGGGCAGCGAGAGGCTGCGCAAGCGATTGGTATGCGTCCTTTTCAGACTTTTTATCGCATCACGTTGCCGCAAGTGTGGCAGATTGCTTTACCAGGTTTGGGTAATTTATTTCTGGTACTGCTCAAAGATACCGCATTGGTATCGGTCGTGGGTCTCAAAGACATCATGTATCAGTCATCGCGTGCGGCACAGTCTACACAGCAGCCATTTACCTTTTATATGGCAGCAGCGATTATTTATTTGGGTCTGACCATGTTGATTACTGGCTTTATGATGTGGCTTGAGTGGCGCGCCAATCCTGCGGCACGCTATGCCAAAAAGATAAGCCGTCAATCCACTCACAGTCAATCGACCATAGGGTAGAGGAGAGATACTATGGATTGGAATTGGCAGGTCATTTTTGACCATATCCCTGATTTACTAGGCGGCGCGGTATTGACCGTACAGCTGGTCTTGTTTTCAGGTGTGATTGGATTGCTGTTTGGTTTGGTTTTGGCATTATTACGACTGTCTAAGAACTGGGTGGTACAGATACTACCGTTTCTGTATATCTTCTTTTTTCGTGGTACGCCGCTGCTGGTACAGATATTCCTGATTTATTATGGTTTGGGTCAGTTCGAGGCCGTACGCGAGTCGTTCTTATGGGAGCCAGTACTTAGCCAAGCATATTGGTGTGCCATCATCGCCTTTACCCTCAATACCAGTGCTTATCTAGCCGAAATTATACGTGGTGCAATTCAGACGATTCCGATTGGAGAGCTTGAAGCTGCTGATGCACTTGGCATGTCAAAATGGCAAAAACTAACACGGGTTACGCTGCCGCGCGCATTTGGTATTGTGATTCCAGCGTACAGTAACGAAGTTATCTTTATGCTAAAAGGTAGTGCGCTAGCGTCGACTATTGCGTTGATGGATATCACAGGTGTTGCTCGTACGATTAGTGCGCGTACCTATACCTTGATGGAGCTATTCTTTGCCGCTGGTATCGTCTATCTACTGCTGTCGTGGGTTATCTTGTTTAGCTTTAGAATGTTTGAAAAACGTATGAACCGTCATGCCAGTTATGTACCACCAGATGTCGTGACCAATACGATTCCATAGTTAGCAGTTAGCAGTTAGCAGTTAGCAGTTAGCAGTTAGCAACTAAATCGTCAAAGTCACTGTAGACAATATAGTATAGCCTGCTGATAAAATAGCCATCATTTACAGGGAGAGTTTAGTATGAGCCAATCGCCACACGAGTCATTAGCGAACGCCATTGCAGCTGGTGTCAATGCCGAGCAGGACGCTATCAATCATAATGAAAGATTGCGTGCTTCTATTGGTAAAGTTGTCTGTGTTGGTCGCAACTATGCGGCACATGCTGCAGAGTTGGGCAATGAAGTACCAACCACGCCGATATTGTTTATGAAGCCTGCGTCTTCAGTGGTCTCTATCCGTGGTGATGTGGTTCGCCCAAGTCCAGAGTTATTTGGCGAGACTCACTACGAGGCCGAGCTATGTATTCAGTTGTCAGCTGACTTATCTATGGCGACGATTGAGCAAGCTCAGCAAGCGATTGGTGGGGTGACATTGGGACTGGATTTGACCTTGCGTGACTTGCAAAGCAAGCTAAAAGAAAAAGGTCATCCGTGGGAGCGTGCTAAGTGTTTTGACGGAGCTTGCGTGCTTGCTGATTGGCTCGACCCACAAGCGTTTGGTAATCTGCAGAATGTACAGTATCAGCTATCTATCAATGATAAATTAACGCAAGATGGCGATAGTGCCTTAATGCTATTCCCTGTCTATGAATTGCTGGTCAATATCAGTCACGCCTTTAGCTTGCAAGCAGGGGATGTAATTATGACTGGTACGCCAAGCGGCGTTGGTGTGTTGCAAGCAGGCGATCAGCTTAAACTAAAACTGGGTGCTCATGAGTGGGTGTCGCAAGTACAGTAAGCTTGATTGCAATAACAAACGCATATTAAAAACCCCGAGCAATTGCTTGGGGTTTTTGCTTTTAAGCCTTTATATTTATTTTTTGACTTTGCTAACTGCCAAACAATGCTAATTATCTAATCATTCTATTTCTAAATCATCAGTACAGTCGATTGTCATCAGTTTGTCACCTATTGTTCAGCGTGCTGTCATAAAGGTTGAGTAGACTTAAGCGGAATTCGTATTTTTGTGGTCGTAATGATAAAGCCGCGATCAACTCTCTGCCAATCTAGCCTAATAGCAAGGTGACTGATAATGACATTATTGAACAATGAGCGAACGCTTGCCCACGAAGTGGTTGAAGACTCAAATCCTACTAATAATACTGACTTTCAGACGATTATCAATCGTCGATTGAACCGCCGTAGTATCCTAAAAGGTGGCACAGGGTTGACTGCTGCTGCGTTTTTTGGCGCATTACCTTTGGTCGGTTGTAGTGAAGACGACGATAGCAGTATTGTTGGTAATGACGATAATGCCGCTATCCCTGCACAAGGTGATCTAAAGCGTCCTGATACCCTAAAGTTTGAAGCAGTCGCGCATTCAACAGCTGATACGATGACCGTAGCAGCAGGCTACAAGGCAGAGATGATATTACCACTTGGTACACCGCTGAACTCTGGTATCGAAGACTGGAAAGACAATCGTGAGCAATCAGCAGAGTCATTTGAATGGCGTATGGGTGACAACCATGATGGGATGTGGTTCTTTGGCAAAAACGGTAACGCTTACGATGCCAAAGCGTCAGAAAACAGCTTGCTAGTCATGAACCATGAATACGTCAATAGCAGTGAGCTTAGCCCATTTGGCTATTACGTCACTCAAGATAACGATGCTGCGCCTATCTTTCAAAACCGCCGTCTCGCGAGCGATGTACGCCGTGAAGTCAACTGTCATGGCGTCTCGGTGGTTGAGTTAACTCGCCGTGCAGATGGTATGGGTTATGAGATGGTACCTGATTCTAAATACAATCGTCGCATTACCAGTAGTACAACAGCACAATTGGCTGGCCCTGTGGCAGGCTCTGCTCTGGTCAAGACCAAGTTTGACCCGACAGGCTATCAAACTCGCGGTATCAATAATAACTGCGGTGCAGGTCTGTCACCGTGGGGTACTTATCTGACTACCGAAGAGAACTTTTTGGGTGTGTTTGCCCGTGGACAAGATGCCAGTCAATTGAGCGCTGTTGATAACTATGCTCGCGAGCGCTACGGTGCGGTGGAGGACTTCCCAGGTTGGGAGTATCTATGGCATACCCCAGAGGCAAAGGATGCCAAAATAGCAGACGAGTTCTCACGCTGGGATATGACCGCAGTCGGTGCCAGTGCTGCTGAAGATTATCGCTATGGCTTTAACACTTTTGGTTATATTACTGAAATTGACCCGTTTGACCAAAACTCTATACCGCAGAAACGTACCGCACTGGGCCGATTCGCTCATGAAAACTGTGCTTACGCCCCTGTTGAGCAAGGTAAGCCAGTGGTGTTCTATATGGGTGATGACGCCCGAGGTGAGTACATTTATAAGTTTGTCTCCAAAGCGATGTGGTCAAACTCGGATATCGGCGGCGGACTAAAAGCAGGTGACAAATATCTGAATGAAGGCAAGCTATACGTGGCGGTATTTAACGAAGATGGTAGCGGTGAATGGAAAGCTCTCGTCCATGGTCAAAACGGACTGGATGCTTTCAATAGCGTATTGCCGTTCAATGGACAAGATGAAGTATTGGTCTTCGCCCGTGCAGCTGCCGATGCCGCTGGTGCTACCAAAATGGATCGACCAGAATGGGTATCGGTCAGTCCTATGACAGGCGATGTCTATGTGACATTGACCAATAATAAATATCGCGGCGTACGTGACGACCAACCTGTCTCAGCTTCCAATCCGCGTAGCTATCAGTCAAGCGGAAAGTCGCTTGGTAATGACAATGGTCACATTATTCGCTGGGCAGAAGCGGGCGGCGACCATGCCGCAACGAGCTTTGAGTGGGATATCTATCTGTTTGGTGCGCCAAGTGATCTATCGGCAGAAAACCTTTCTCAATTAAATGACAATAATGACTTTTCTTCACCTGATGGACTGTATTTTGACCCGCGTGGTGTCTTATGGATTCAGACAGATGACGGCGCTTACACCGATACCAGTAGCTGTATGTTGCTTGCGGCTCTGCCGGGTAAGGTCAGTGATGGCTCGATGAAGACCACATCGGCAGGGCAGTCAACCCGAGTCGGCACATCTGCTAGCAATGACAATATCAAACGATTCTTTGTTGGTCCTGAAGGATGCGAAGTAACAGGTATCACCATGGCGCCAGATTTTAAAACGCTGTTTATCAACATCCAGCATCCGGGCAACACATGGGGCGCTGTCGCTGGTGGTAGTATACCTCGCTCAGCGACTGTGATGATTACTCGCGAGGATGGTGATGTCATACTGGCAGAATCATTTGATACAGCTGATAGCACGACATAGATAGATAAGCTATAGGCGGATAATAGAAACAAATAAAATGCTCACAACCATAAAAATCCCAAGTTAAGGCTTGGGATTTTTTATTATCATATTGATCTGATGGTTAAAGAGACCGTCTATCACTCATTTGGCTCTGCTAGTCGTCATCCTGTTCTAAAGTCAAACCATTTACTTCTCTTTGCTGCAGTTACAGGATAATATAGACCATTACTTTTTTCGCTGAATGTGCAAATATTATGAGCAGTCCAAAGGTGTTTTATAACGACGGTGTTAGTGACAGCGACGCTCAAAATGATAGCAGCTATACTCGTACTCATCATGAGCTCGATGCGCATTTTGTCCCAGATGCGAGTGTACCGCTACACAGTCATCTATATGAGCAAATCGACCAACTCGAAGCCATCGATATGGATGAGTTGGTCAAGCTACTGGCAGATTCAGATGACAGTGATGAAATCAACAAAACACCTGTGTCTTTGGCAGATTTTTTTGAAGGATTGGCTCAGCTTGCAACCATGGGTGTGGTTGAGATTACAGAAATCGTAGAAGCCATCCACCGTGAAGTTATTCTGCGTCCGCTAGGCCGCTTCAATGACAAACATTTAAATAAATGGTCGCGCGGATTTACTGGACGTATCTATGGCACGATACGTCATGTGATGCAAATGGTCGGTAATAATCTAGCGTCTGTACTACGCATATACAAAAACCTGATTCTCCAAAAGTCAGTGCAGCCACTACCGGATTCACTAAAAAAGCTGGTTAATGTACTCAATGGTGTCATGGGTGACCATCTTGTCAACAATCAAAATGCGCTCGCCATTCCGATGATGCTATACACTCAAGACGGCAAGCCGCAAGGTGAGGTGCTATCAGGTCGCATTGCTATTTTGTGCCATGGTTTATGTATGAGTCATTTAAGCTGGCAAGCCCAAGCGGATAATGATTTAGGCGAGGCCATTCATGTCAGCCAGCCTGATACCACGGTGCTGTATTTGGATTACAACACAGGCCGCCGTATCTCTCGTAGCGGCCGTAAGTTCTCTCAATTACTACAAACGCTGGTCGATGATAACCCAAATATCAGTCAGATAGATCTGGTCGGACATAGTATGGGCGGCTTGGTCTCTCGCAGCGCACTGTTTTATGGTGAGCAAGATCGCCTAGACTGGATCAAGCGCGTAGGCAATCTCATCACGCTAGGTTCGCCGCATCATGGGGCAGTGCTTGAGCGTATCGGTAATTATGTGCAAGACATCATTGCCAAGCTGCCGTTTGCAGGCTCACTGGCCAAGCTCGGGGATATGCGCAGTGCCGGTATTATCGATCTGCGTCATGGCAGTATTCGGGATGCGGATTGGAAAGCACTAGAAGGACGTAGTGTCCTACCACAAGATTTCCGCCATCCTGCACGGTTGCCAAGTGGTATTAAAACTTACTTTGTCGCCAGTGCCTTGCTTGAGACCCATTATGATTCTAAGGTAACGGATCTGCTCGGAGACAGTTTGGTATCAGTGGCTTCAGCGTTGGGCGAGGATGATGCCGAGCATGCTTTGTTTGTGCCAGATGGTCATAAAGCCATATTTTATGGTGTTAATCATATGAACTTAATTCATAGTAGACGAGTACGCGAACAAGTGGTTGAATGGCTACTTGATAATGGTCGAAGTGACTATGCCGGACGTCCGCGCATACATTCTTATCCTAGAAGTTTAGATGTAGCGGTGTAGTGATTTAATGATAAAAACAAAAACCCTCAGGCATGACGCTTGAGGGGTTTTTGTATTGCTATAAAGACTGATTTATAGCAAGTAAGAAAAATTACTCAGCAAATATCGCTGCTACATCATCTTTATTAAACTTATAGACTTCACCGCAGAATCCACAATCCATCTCAAATGTCCCGCCTTGCTCTTCAACGATATCTAACGCTTCTGCTTCGCCGATTTGCTCGATTGCCATTTCACACTTCTCGCGTGAGCAAGTGCAGCCAAATGATAGAGGCGCAGGCTCAGGTGCCACGATGTTTTCTTCGTGATACAAGCGATAAAGTATTTCGTTAGCATCCAGTGTCGTTAGTTCTTCTGCTTTTACCGTGCGCGTCAATACAGACAAGCGCGTCCATAAATCATCGTCGATACCTGCATCTTGGTTTTGCTCAACTTCAGACGTTTCTTCAGCAGTACGCGGTAGCATTTGTACCAAGATACCACCGGCTTGCAGGCCATCAGATGCCAAGTTAATTAACGTTGGAATCTGTGCTGATTGCTTTTGATAATGTGCTAAGCAGTCCGCTAGATTGTCGTGGCTACGCTCAACGATACCTTGATATGGCTCACCGCCATCAGGCTGAATATTGATAAACAATACGCCTTGTCCCATCGCACCAAGTTCAGCAAACGCTTCTTTGGCATGGGTCATTTTGTCCCACGCTTGTACTTGCTCATCCGTTTCGCCTTTCCAACTAGCAAGCGCACGAATGATACCGTCTTGATCGCATTCTGCCATCGCCCAGTTTAGTAAGCTGTCACTGTCTGATGATTGTAACTGAATAGACAGGCGACCATTGATTTTGACCGTACTGATTAGCAAACTCGCTGCGGTCAGCATCTCACCCAATAAGCGTTTGATGGCTTCAGGGTAGGGCTTTTGTGCAATTGTGCTCGCATAGCTGCGTGATAGGCGTACCACATCACCGCGCACGGGTGAGTCTTCAACAAAGAAACGTTGGCGAATGTCGTTGCTGCCATGGTTGCCAGTAGTTTGGCTGTCCGTATTTGGGACTTGGATATCTTGAGTCATAAGTCATTTGTAGTATAGAGAAGTTGTTTGCTTTATGGGGATTACTGCCGATTTATCAATCTCACTTAGCAGACTGTTTTGATGATTATGAGTAACAATTGACAATAATTAGCTTAAACAACCAAGCAGCTGTTTGTACAAAGTTCTGAGTAGATAGCCGCTATGAGCCAACATTTTATAGCCAAAATATAAACATATTCATAAATACGTACTCTCTCAAAAAAAATTCACCCTCTACTGCAAATTTGTTGTACAGTAACATTAAGTTGCATTGTGATAAACAACAGCAACAACCGTACGGATGCGGGGCAGTCGGGTCAATCAGACCTATGTCGTCCAAGCACTCACTCAATCTTGCGATAAAAGGATGTATTTCATGACATACTCATTTTCCAAACCGTTGACTTTAGCTGCTGTTATGGCATTAGGTTTAGCGGGATGTAATAACAGCAGCCAGACCAGTACTGATGCGCCAGCAGATGATGCAGCGACGACAGAAACCACGACCAACGGTACGCTACAGAAAATCAAAGACTCTGGCACTATTGTCGTCGGTCACCGTGATTCCTCTATTCCTTTTTCTTATATCGCTGATGATCCTAACCAACCGATTGGCTATGCGCACGACTTGGAAATGAAAGTGGTTGAAGCCGTTAAGCAAAAGCTAAACATGCCAGACCTTAACGTTCGCTATAACCTAATCACTTCGCAGACTCGTATCCCATTGGTACAAAACGGCACGGTAGATTTTGAGTGTGGCTCAACCACCAATAACGAAGAACGTCAAAAGCAAGTCGCATTCTCTAATGGCTTCTTTGAAATTGGCACGCGTCTATTGACCAAAAAAGACTCTGGTATTCAAGACTTTGAAGACCTAAAAGGTAAAACTCTGGTAACGACAGCAGGCACGACTTCGGAGCGTTATATCCGTCAGTACAACGATGATAATAAAATGGATACCAATATCATCTCAGCAAAAGATCATGGCGAAGGCTTCCTAATGCTAGAAAATGGTCGCGCTGATGCCTTTATGATGGATGATGTATTGCTCGCAGGCGAAAAAGCCAAGGCAAAAAATCCTGATGAATGGGTAATCGTCGGTACGCCGCAATCGTTTGAAATCTATGGTTGTATGATGCGCAAAGATGATCCTGAATTCAAAGCTGTGGTCGATGAAGCCCTTGCCAATGTCTTTAGCTCAGGCGAAATCAATAGCATTTATGACAAGTGGTTCTTGAACCCAATCCCACCAAAGAACGTCAATCTAAACTTTGAGATGTCAGACAACTTAAAGGCCTTGATTGCCAATCCGCATGACAGCGCTCAGCCTAAAGAAGCAGCAGCGCAGTAACGCTCATTGTCCCTCAACATAGTTTGCCTATACGTTCAGATAGCCAGTAATTTTATTTGACGTATAGGCTTATCAATCGTTGCTCGGAGAGACAACCATGAATTATAGCTGGAACTGGGGTGTGCTCTTTGAGCAGACTGGTATTGGCAACGAGCTCTATATCCATTGGATGATCACTGGTCTTGGCTGGCTGCTATTGATTGGCAGTATCGCATGGGCCATTGCGATGGTCGTGGGTACCATCTTCGGTATCATGCGCACCTTGCCCAACAAGACCGCTCGTGCAATCGGTACGGCTTATGTGACATTTTTTCGTAATATTCCACTGCTTGTTCAACTGTTCTTTTGGTTTTATATCGCCCCTGGTTGGCTCACGCCGACGATACAAGAATGGTGGTATAAGGACTTGTCTCCGAATACCTCAGCCATGTTATCAGCCAGTATTGGTTTGGGCTTATTTACTGCTGCTCGTATCGTGGAACAGGTACGGACGGGTATTGAGTCATTACCAGATGGACAGATTAATGCGGCCTATGCATTAGGGTTTAGCATTCCACAGGTCTATAAAGAAGTACTGCTACCGCAGGCATTTCGTATTATCTTGCCACCGCTCAGCTCTGAGCTGACTAACTGCTTCAAAAACGCCTCTGTGGCCTCGCTAGTGGGGGTAATGGAGCTGATTAGCCAAACCAAAACCATCAGCGAATACACTCAAAATAGTATCGAGATATATACTTACGCGACGATTATTTACTTGGTTTTCAACTTATCCTTAATCGCTATTATGGGATTGATTGAACGTAAATTGCGTGTGCCTGGGCTTATTGTGGGAGGTCAGAAATGAATATGACCGAATTGGCAACAGCCTATCCTGGTTTGATGGGCGGCATGCTTACCACCTTAAAAGTGCTGTTTTTGGCTATTTTGGGCGGTATCAGTTTAGGAACTGTACTGGCATTGATGCGCTTGTCAGGTATTAAAGCGCTTGAGATTCCAGCCAAACTATACGTCAATTACTTCCGCTCCGTACCACTGCTACTGGTACTGCTATGGTTTTATTTTGCCGTACCGATGATTTATCTTTGGGTAGCGGGTAAGTACCTGCAACTCGATGCTGCGTTTGCCTCTTGTGTGGTCGCATTTATGATGTTTGAGGCGGCTTATTTCTCAGAAGTAGTGCGTGCTGGTATTCAATCGATTGGTAGCGGGCAGGTCAATGCGGCAAAAGCGCTCGGCATGACTTATGGGCAGACCATGCGTCTGGTCATCTTGCCACAAGCCTTTCGTAAGATGCTGCCACTGATTTTGCAGCAATGTATTATTTTATTCCAAGATACGACACTGGTATTTGCCATTGGTTTGACTGACTTTTTCCGCGCAGCCTACGTTCGCGGTGAGCTAATGGGGTTACTCACGCCTTATATCTTAGGTGCTGGTGCTGTCTATTTTGTGATTAGCTTAAGTGCTTCTATTGGCGTGCAACAATTACAAAAGCGTTTGCGGTTTTAATATAGTTATTTTGTTACGGCTTTCGCTTGTGAATGTTAATAGCTTGAATTGAGTGTTTGATTTACCTTTTTTTAATAATGATTATCGAAAATAATGTGGTTAGGAGCCAGTGATGAGCAATGCTGATACGTACTTAAATGCCTTTGGCGGGCTGGTTACCAATAGTGGTCATGCTAGTGATGAGATGGTCATTGAGATATCTAATGTCAGCAAATGGTATGGAGATTTTCAAGTACTGACTGACTGTACGGCGCATGTACATAAAGGTGATGTCGTCGTCGTTTGTGGTCCATCAGGTAGTGGTAAATCAACTTTGATTAAGACAGTGAATGGACTTGAGCCTTTTCAAAAAGGTGACATCATGGTCAATGGTATCTCTGTCGGTGACCCAAAAACTAATCTACCTAAGTTACGTAGCCGTGTTGGTATGGTATTTCAGCATTTTGAGTTATTTCCACATTTGACTATTATTGATAATTTGACTGTGGCACAAATCAAAGTGTTGGGCCGTAAAGAGTCTGAGGCCAAACAAAAAGCGATGGCGTATCTGGACCGTGTTGGTCTGACGGTACAAGCGGCGAAATATCCAGCAGAACTCTCTGGTGGTCAGCAGCAGCGTGTTGCGATTGCACGAGCGTTGGCCATGGATCCCGTCGCAATGCTGTTTGATGAGCCAACCTCTGCGCTTGATCCTGAGATGATTCAAGAAGTGTTAGATGTAATGGTCGAGCTGACTCGTGATGGTATGACCATGATGTGCGTGACGCATGAAATGGGCTTTGCCAGTCAGGTGGCCAATCGTATTATCTTTATGGATGAAGGGCATATCGTAGAAAACTGTAGTAAAGATGAGTTTTTTGAAGGCGCGAAAAGTGACCGTGCGCAGATGTTCTTATCGAAGATTTTGAATCATTAAATACACTCTGATTTACGATTTTTATAGCAGTATTTCTAATATTAAGACGTGTTCTAAAGCTTACTTTTCTTTCCACTGCTAATAATTATACAAAGCGCCCTATTAAAGACAGTTCAACGCTATCTTTAATAGGGCGCTTTGTATTCAGTTTCTTTTGTATAACTATTTGAACAATAATTTGAAGCCTATGATGTTTACACATAAGGAATTTAAATAAGATAGCTTTGAGACTATAAAGCCGCTGAAAATAGAGCGGGAATAGTCGCATGATTAGAGAGGTTGCAAACGGCAAAGGTAGATGAAATGGCTCATCTGATTAACCAAACAAGTTTGAAAAGATAGTAGTCATAATATAGATGAGTTTAATTTAATTTAACGTTATTAACTGAATTAGGATTGAATATGACGCTAAAACGAACCGTCGGCATACTACTGTTCAATGAAGTAGAAGTCTTGGATTTTGCAGGACCTTTTGAGGTGTTTTCGCTGGCTGAAAATGCTACCCCTGCTAGTGATGATAAGTACTTTGAGGTTATCACTATTGCCGAGAACCAAGCAACGATATCCGCTAGGAATGGTCTACAAGTCATTCCTGACTATAGCTTTGCCAATCATCCAGACATTGATGTCTTAATCGTCCCCGGTGGTTACGGTGCCGAAAAAACAGAAATATATAATAAGGTAGTAATTGATTGGATTATCACTCAAGCAAGTTTGGCAGAGCTGACGCTTTCAGTGTGTACAGGAGCATTGCTATTGGCTAAGGCAGGTTTATTAACTGGTAAGTCAGCAACCACGCACTGGATAGATTTAGATAATTTAGCATCCTATCCTGATATCGATGTGATCTCGCATACGCGTTTTGTAGATGCTAGTGACGATACTGGTAATATCATCACATCAGCGGAGATAAGTGCAGGCATCCACGCAAGTCTATACTGTATAGAAAAATTAATAGATAGTGAAATCATGCGTGCAACAGCACATCGCATGGAGTTCGATATTGACTAAGTGAATTGTTAGATAGGTGAGTGAATGGCTGTTTACTGGTACAATAGCGGTCAATATTTTTGATAATTAAAATAAGTCATAAACCATCTTGGAGTTTATATGAGCGTAGAAAATCTATCTGTAGCAACAAGCACAGCATCAAAAAAAGGTGTGGTTATTATTGGTGCAGGACTGGCAGGCTGGCATGTCATTGATGCCATTCGTGCCAAAGACACAGATATCTCCATCACCCTAATCACAGCTGATAGTGGCGACCGTTATCATAAGCCGATGTTGACGATGGCAATCAGCCAAAACAAACGCGCATCAGATTTGGTACGGGCATCTGGTAGCGAAGCGGCTAAGACAGCAGAAGTGACGTTGTTAGCCAATACGCAAGTGACAGATATCGATCCAGTGAGCCAAACCGTACAGGTACGATCTACTGCGCAATCAGATGACGCATTGACGACTATCGGCTATGAGAAAATGGTGCTAGCGATGGGTGCGCATCCTATCTTCCCTAAAAGTTTGCCGCAAGATTTGGTCTGGCATGTCAATCATATCGAGCGTTTTAGTCAGCTACAAGAAAAGCTAGCAACAGGTAGCCAGCACGTTGCGATCGTTGGTGCTGGTATGGTGGGTACAGAAATCGCAGAAGACCTACTTAAAGCTGGTCATAAAGTAACGCTTATTGATTTAAATGATGCACCGCTTTCACAGATGCTACCAGCGAAAGCGACCGCACGTATCGCCAAAGCAATCGAGTCGCAAGGTATTCAATTCTTAGGTGGTTATCAAGTATCAGCTGTTACTCGTGTTGGCAGTAATGACGACGATAGCGAAGATGCCGAGAAGCTACAAGTAGACTATGCCCCATTATTATCGGATGCAGACAATGCTGATATTCAGCCGCTCGAACCACTGATTGTAGATCATGTGATTGCCAGTACAGGTCTGACAGTCGATGAGCAATTACCTACGGCGGCTGGTGTGGAATTCGATCGCCGTACGGGTATCGTGGTGGATGCAGCGACGTTGCGTACCAATGCAGCGAATATCTATGCTATCGGTGACTGTATGTCTATCAATGGGGTCGCTTGTCGTTATGTTGCGCCATTACGCGCGCAGGCCGCGACTATCGCTGATGATATCTTAGGTCATGAGCATAGTGGCTATGATCATAAGCCGCCAATGATTCGCCTTAAGAACAAAGCCATCTCTGTGATGGTGACGGGTGTACCGCAAGCAGTGGGCAATTGGCAAGTGAAGACTGAGAGTGATGATGAGCTAATCATGGATTTGCTCGATGATAATGAAGCCGTTAGCGCAACAGTAACGATTAAAGCGCCTGCAGCTCCTAAAGCATAACGATTGCAATACCGTCTTTTGAAAAACTAATAAAGCACAGTATTTATAAGTAATGTCCTTTATTAGATTCCTTTCCAGACAATTCAGTCAAAAGACAATATTGATGATTGAGCCAGCTCGTTACTTATGATGTGGCTGGCTTTCTTATGTCAAAAGTTTGCCATGATTCTATGCTACCTTTTACTAAGTAGAAAGGCAGACAGTCTAATTAAATGATACATACTGTATTGATATCGTTGACAGGCTTTCATTGATGGCGTTATAGTAGCTGAATGCTATGTAAGACCTGCCCAAGGAAGAAGGTTTGCACGCAGGCTATTAATAAGTGCTATTTATAAATACTATAAAAAGTAAAACGAAAGGACTCGTTATGACTCAAACTCCTGATTTCGATTCGATTCACGTTGACTTCGACACTATTTTAAACAACATTCCTAGTATCAATATGGGCGCACGCTCAGCCAATGCACCACTTACTCAAAGCTATGACAAAGGTCCTGATGTACCGCTGATTGAAGCGACAATCGGTGACTTTTTTGATGCTATTGTTTCCAAATATCCTGAGCGCGAAGCACTGGTCGTCCGCCATCAAAATATCCGTTGGACATATCGTGAGCTACAGCAGCAAGTAAATCAGCTAGCCAGTAGTATGATTGAGATGGGACTAGAGATTGGTGATCGTATCGGTATTTGGTCGCACAACAATGCCGAGTGGTTGCTCATGCAATTGGCCACGGCAAAAGTCGGCGTTATCCTCGTTAATATCAATCCTGCCTACCGTACTTTTGAGCTGCAATATGCCTTAAATAAACTGGGCTGCTCAGCGCTCGTACTGATGCGCCATTTCAAAACCAGTGACTACGCCAGTTTAATTCGCGAGCTGTGTCCTGAGATTTACCATAAAGATTACACTCAGCTTGATTTGGTCGAGATTCCAACGATTGAACGCATCATCTGGATTGATGAGCCAGAGTCGGACGAGATCTTTGGTTTTATGCAAAAATTCTCTGCGTGGATGAGCGAGGGCGATGCCAACGATCCGCGTGTTGCCGAACGTCAAACTCAGCTTAAAAACACTGATGCCATCAATGTCCAGTTCACCAGTGGTACGACTGGTACACCAAAAGGTGCCACCTTAAGCCATCGTAATATCTTAAATAATGGCTACTTTATCGGTGAGGCCATGAATCTCACTGAAGAGGATAGGCTGTGTATTCCAGTACCTCTGTATCATTGCTTTGGTATGGTGCTTGGTAATCTAGCGATTCTCACACATGGCGGCTGTATCGTATATCCAAACGACGGCTTTGAGCCATTGACCGTATTGCAGGCAGTCGAAGAAGAGAAATGTACAGGTCTGCACGGCGTGCCAACGATGTTTATCGCAGAGCTTGACCATCCTGAATTTGAAAACTTTGATTTGTCTACCTTACGTACTGGCATAATGGCTGGCTCTAGTTGTCCGATTGAGGTTATGCGCCGTGTCATCGATAAGATGCATATGAGCGAAGTCACCATTGCCTATGGCATGACAGAGACCAGTCCTGTATCTTGCCAGACCAATGAGCATACGCCACTTGATAAGCAAGTCTCGACGGTAGGACTGGTACAGCCTGCGCTTGAGGTGAAAGTCGTCGATACAGAAACAGGTGAAATTGTACCGCTAGGCGAGACAGGTGAGTTGCTCACACGAGGCTATTCAGTGATGAAAGGCTATTGGGGTAGCCGTTTTAAAACGCGTGAGGCTATCCAAGATGGTTGGATGCATACGGGTGACTTGGCCACAATGGATGAAGACGGCTATGTCAAAATCGTCGGCCGTAGTAAAGATATGGTGATTCGCGGCGGCGAAAATATCTATCCAGTAGAAATTGAAAATTATCTCTATCGCCATCCAAAGATTCGTGATGTGCAAATCGTGGGTATACCAGATGAGCGTTATGGTGAAGTACTTGCGGCATGGATTATTCCAAAAGAACCTGGCTGCTTGACTGAACAGGAAGTACGCGAGTTCTGTAGCGACCATATCGCTCATTATAAAGTGCCAACTTACTATCGCTTTGTGACTGAATATCCAATGACCATCACTGGCAAGATTCAAAAATATAAAATCATTGAGCAAATGAAAGAAGAGTTGGGTTTGTAGTAAGCTTACTTATCTGCTCTAAAAAACAAAAGACTAACCATATTCATTTCACTATAAAAGTATTACAGCATTAACCTCGCTTGAAGTATCACACATACATCTGCACTCGGTTGCCTTGTACTACTTTTAAATTGAATCGACTATATGTGAGCAACGCTTAAAAATAGCAGTTAGTATCATTTATATAAAAAGCTACTCACATCTACGTATCTATCTATGTATAAGAAAAAAAGGGATATCATGAGCGCTATCATAACCAGTAAACTGAGTCCAAACTCAAGCGATTTTCAGCAAAACAGTGCCGCGATGCAAGAGATAGTCGATGACCTGTATGTACACTTGCGTAAAGTTGCCCAAGGTGGCTCAGAGCGCGCACGAGCCAAGCATCTAGCGCGTGGTAAGTTGTTACCACGTGAACGCGTCGAGCGTTTGTTGGATGTAGGTACACCTTTCCTAGAAGTGGCACCGATGGCTGCACATGATATGTATGGCGAAGAGATTCCGGCGGCTGGCGTGATTGCAGGTATTGGCCGTATCAATGGCATCGAGTGTATGATTGTCTGTAATGATGCCACGGTAAAAGGCGGCACGTACTACCCAATGACGGTCAAAAAGCATCTACGAGCACAAGAGATTGCGCAAGAAAACCATCTGCCATGTGTGTATCTGGTTGATTCAGGTGGTGCCAATTTACCGAACCAAGACGATGTGTTCCCGGATAAAGAACATTTCGGCCGTATCTTCTTTAACCAAGCCAATCTGAGTGCGGCAGGTATTCCACAGATTGCTGTGGTTATGGGCAGCTGTACGGCTGGCGGTGCTTATGTGCCTGCCATGAGCGATGAATCTATTATCGTCAAAGAACAAGGCACTATCTTTTTAGGTGGTCCACCACTGGTTAAAGCAGCGACGGGTGAAGAGGTCACGGCAGAAGATTTAGGTGGCGGCGATGTACATACCCGACTTTCGGGCGTGGTCGATCATCTAGCGCAGAATGATACGCACGCGTTATCGATTGCGCGTAATATCGTCAGTCACCTAAATCGCCCTGCGAAAAATATTCCTAATCAAATCACAGCGCGTCCGCCACGTTATGATGCTAAAGAATTGTACGGCGTGATTCCAACGGACAAGCGCAAGCCATTTGATATCAGAGAAATCATTGCACGTATCGTTGATGACAGTGCCTTTGATGAGTTTAAAGCACGCTTTGGTACGACGCTGGTCTGTGGATTTGCTCATATCGAAGGGATGCCTGTTGGTATTATTGCCAATAACGGTATCTTGTTCAGTGAGTCAGCGCAAAAAGGTACTCACTTCATCGAGCTGTGCTGTAAGCGCAAAATTCCATTAGTGTTCCTGCAGAACATTACTGGCTTTATGGTGGGTCGTAAATACGAGAACGAAGGGATCGCTCGTCATGGCGCCAAAATGGTAATGGCAGTGGCCAATGCAAAAGTGCCAAAGTTCACGGTTATCGTCGGTGGCTCGTTCGGAGCTGGTAACTACGGTATGTGCGGTCGTGCTTATAGCCCGCGTTTCTTATGGATGTGGCCAAATGCCCGTATCTCTGTCATGGGCGGCGAGCAAGCTGCATCAGTACTGGCAACGGTCAAGCGTGATAATTTTGATCGCAAAGGTGAAGCGTGGAGCGATGAGGACGAAGCGGCATTTAAAGCACCGATTCGTGAAATGTACGAAGAGCAAGGTCATCCGTATTATGCTACCGCACGCATGTGGGATGACGGCGTAATTGATCCTGCCGATACCCGTAATGTATTGGCTTTAGGACTAAGCGCTGCATATAATGCACCGATTGAAGAGACGACATTTGGGGTCTTTAGAATGTAAGACTTCTAAGGTCTTCTCATAGTAAGCGACTACGGCGTTAACCTTATTTAAAGTATGATTGGTACATCTACGCTTAGTCTTTGTACTTGGTTTCCTTGTATTAACATTATTATGGATTGACCAAGAGTTTGTTTGAGTATTTACATAAAAAATATAGAGAAAGTTATGCAAAAAGATAGTGATAAAAATTATAAAAGCCTACTGGTTAATGTTGAACAGCACGTGGCTACGGTGACATTAAACCGCCCTGAAATACGTAATGCCTTTAACGATGAAATGATAGCCGAGCTAACCGATGCATTCAATACGCTTGGTGCTGATGATGAAGTACGTGTCATTGTGCTAGCAGCAGCTGGCAAGGCGTTTTGTGCAGGCGCTGACCTCAATTGGATGCGTGCCATGGCGGATTATAGCTATGAAGAGAATCTAGCGGATGCTGATAAATTGGCGCAAATGCTTAAGACTATTTATGAATGTCCTAAGCCAACAGTCGCGGCTATTCAAGGCGATGTATACGCAGGTGGCATGGGTTTAGTTGCTGTTTGCGATGTGGCTATCGCCGTTAAGATTGCTAATTTCTGCCTCAGTGAAGTGCGTTTGGGGTTGGCACCTGCCACTATCAGTCCTTATGTTATCCGTGCGCTAGGCGCTAGAGCGTCGCAGCGTTACTTCTTAAGTGCTGAGGTATTTGATGCTAAAAAGGCACGTCAGCTTGGTTTTATCCATGAGCGTGTTAGCGAAGAAGGGCTGGCCGATGAAGTGGCTGCATTCTGTAATAAGGTCGTCAAAAACAGCCCTGACGCGGTAAAAACCTGTAAGCAACTATTACACAATATCGCTGGTGCACCTATTACAGATGAGCTTATTGCTGACACGGTTAAAGGTATCGCTGATATCCGCTCATCAAAGCAAGGTAAAGAGGGGGTGCAAGCGTTTTTGCAAAAGCGTAAACCTGATTGGCTAATGGCAGACTAACTAGTAGTAGAACAATGATAGGCAAATAGACAAGACGTCAAATAATAACGACAAGACACAGGGATAGTTATGTTTTCTAAAATTCTAATCGCCAACCGTGGTGAAATTGCTTGCCGAGTGGCCGCGACTGCTAAGCGTCTTGGCGTCAGTACCGTTGCTGTTTATTCTGATGCGGATCGTGAGGCCAAGCATGTGGCCGTCTGTGATGAAGCTATCTATTTGGGTGGTTCGGCACCAAAAGACAGTTATCTAAAAGGCGATGCTATTATTGCGATAGCGCTTGAAACGGGCGCTCAAGCGATTCATCCGGGGTATGGGTTTTTGAGTGAAAATGCAGACTTTGCGCAGGCTTGCCAAGATGCTGGCTTGGTATTTATTGGCCCATCGGCAGATGCTATCCGTGCTATGGGTGGCAAGTCTGAGTCCAAGCGCTTGATGGAGTCAGCTGGTGTGCCGCTGATACCGGGCTATCATGGTGACAATCAAGACGCACAGTTTTTGCAGCAGCAGGCCGATAGTATTGACTATCCTGTCTTGATTAAAGCGAGTGCAGGTGGTGGCGGTAAAGGTATGCGTATCGTTGAAAAAAGCAGCGATTTTATTGACCTGTTAGATTCATGTCGCCGTGAAGCGATTACCAGTTTTGGCAATGATCAAGTATTGGTTGAAAAATACGCGCTAAAACCACGTCATATTGAAATTCAAGTATTCGGTGATACGCATGGTAATTATGTGCACCTGTTTGAGCGTGATTGCTCCGTGCAGCGTCGCCATCAAAAAGTATTAGAAGAAGCGCCGGCACCGGGTGTCGATACGGCCATGCGTGAAGCGATGGGTACGGCTGCAATTGAGGCGGCGCGTGCGGTTAATTATGTCGGCGCTGGCACGGTTGAGTTTATTGTGGAGCAGCGCGAAGGCACGATGAATTTTTATTTCATGGAGATGAACACGCGCTTGCAAGTTGAACATCCGGTCAGCGAAGCCATTACTGGTGTGGATTTGGTCGAGTGGCAGCTGTTGGTTGCTGCGGGTCAGCCATTGCCAAAATCGCAAGACGATTTGACGATCAATGGCCATGCGATCGAAGCGCGTATCTGTGCTGAAAACCCTGACAATAATTTTTTACCAGCGACAGGAACGTTGTTTACCTATCAGAAGCCTGAGCACAGCACCTTTGTCATTGATAAAAACGGCGCTGATGTGCGTATCGATGATGGCGTACGCGAGGGTGATGTCATCAGTCCCTTCTACGATTCTATGATTGCCAAGCTTATCGTCCATGCGCCCACACGCGAGCAAGCGTTGGCGAGACTAGATCGTGCATTGGCGCAGACGCGTATTGTGGGTCTACCAAATAACGTGGCATTTTTGCGTTATATCTTAAATACCGACTCATTTAACAACGCCAATCTTGATACGGCATTGATAGAGCGTGAGCAGGACAAGCTGTTTGATCAGCATCCGCTTGGATTATCGACGCTTGTGGTGACGGCTATTACGCAGCAGCTTGCGAGCGAAACCGTATTACAAAAGATAGACAATGACCCCTTTAGCAAGCCTACTGGTTTCCGTGCTTATAGCGATTATACTCGTTCATTTAGCTTGGTGTATGATGAGCAGTCCTATTATGCCCGTATCAGTAACTGGCACAATTCGAGTGGCGCTGAACGCAAAAAGGGCGGTGACAATCTCAGTAGCTTTGCGCTTGTCATTGGTAAAGAAATCGCGAATACGCAGGATGATAGCAATATCAATGTCGCCGCTCAGACTGAAACGGTTTATGAAGGCCAAGTCAGCTATGATAGCAGTGATGCGCACAATCATACCTTATGGTTAGAGGGTGCACGTATCAGTGCGCAGAGCTGGGTTAATAATGAGACAGTTTATGCGTTCACAGATAGCGGACGCGATGAGATTACCCTGATTGATGTGATGGCACATGTGGGTGAGGATACCGCAGCGGTTGGTAGCTTAAAATCACCGATGCCAGGGCAAGTCGTTGCCTTTAAAGTTGCGGTAGGCGACACCGTCAAAAAAGGTGAGTCACTTGCGGTCATCGAGGCCATGAAAATCGAACATACCATTACCGCACCAACTGATGGTGTGGTAGCAGAGCTATTATTTGCAGCAGGTGATTTGGTCGCTGATGGTGATAAGCTACTGCGTATCGATAGTGAAAGCGAATAGAAAAGGACAATAAGCATGAGCCACTCGTATCCAAGCCATGTCACCATCGTCGATGTCAGTCCGCGTGATGGATTGCAAAACGAATCCATGACGGTACCGACCGAGGTTAAACAAGCCTTAATCAATGATTTAATTGCAGCAGGTGTCAAAAAATTGGAGGCGACCAGTTTTGTCTCGCCAAAGTGGGTGCCACAAATGGGTGATAACAGCGCACTACTTGATGCGCTTGCGCCAACGCGGCAGAAGGACGTTTGTTACTCAGTACTCGTGCCCAATATGCGCGGCTTTGACAATGCGATTGCCTACCGTCCTGATGAAATTGTTATTTTTTGCTCAGCCAGCGAAACCTTTAGTCAAAAAAACATCAATTGCAGTATCGATGAGAGTATTGAGCGTTTCGCGCCCGTTGCCGCTGCGGCAAAAGCGCAAGGTATTAAAGTACGTGGCGTCATCTCTTGTACGGTTGGTTGTCCCTATGAAGGCGAGATTGACCCAAGCCAAGTAGCCTATGTGACCAAGCGTCTGGTAGAGATTGGTTCAGAGCAAATTGGCATTGCCGATACGATCGGTGTGGGTACGCCGCTCAAAGTACAACGAGCATTGCAAGCTGCACTTGAGTATGCTGATATCTCTATGCTATCAGGTCATTTCCATGATACTTATGGCCAGGCACTAAGCAATACTCTGGCTGCCTTGCAGATGGGTGTGAGTGAGTTTGATACTTCCGTCGCTGGTCTTGGCGGTTGTCCGTATGCCAAAGGCGCAACGGGCAATGTTGCGACTGAAGATGTGGTGTATATGCTGCATGGTATGGGTATCAGCACGGGTATCGATTTGGATAAATTGGTCGTGGCAGGCGAGCGTATCAGCGAGTTCTTAAAGCGTCCTAACGGCTCAAACGTGGCACGTGCTCTAATCAATAAACGTCAGTCTTAAAAATTATCGTAAAAATTAAATACTAAAAACAAGGAATGGTTATGAGTTTACCTGGATTAAATTTTCAACTTGGCGAAGATATTGACGCCCTACGTGATGTCGTACAGCAGTTTGCTACCAATGAGATCGCCCCACGTGCTGCTGAGATTGATAGCAGCGATGAGTTCCCAATGGATTTGTGGCAAAAAATGGGCGACCTCGGTCTACATGGTATTACCGTTCCTGAAGAGTATGGCGGCTCTAACATGGGTTATGTTGCCCATATGGTTGCAATGGAAGAGATTAGCCGTGCTTCGGCATCGGTAGCACTGAGCTATGGTGCGCACTCAAACCTATGTATTAACCAAATCAAACGTAACGGCTCTGAGGCACAAAAGCAGAAATATCTACCAAAGCTAATCAGCGGCGAGTTCATCGGTGCACTGGCCATGAGTGAGACAGGCGCTGGCTCAGACGTCGTTAGTATGAAGCTCAAAGCCGAAGCAAAAGACGGCAGCTATATTTTAAACGGTAGCAAAATGTGGATCACCAATGGCCCTGATGCGGACGTAATGGTGGTCTATGCCAAGACCAATCCTGAATTAGGTGCAAAAGGCATGACGGCCTTTATCGTTGAAAAAGGTATGGAAGGCTTTGGTACCGCACAAAAGCTAGATAAGCTCGGCATGCGTGGTAGCCATACTGGTGAGATGACTTTCAATAATGTAAAAGTACCAAGCGAAAATATCTTGGGCGGTCTTAATCAAGGCGTCAAGGTCTTGATGAGTGGCCTAGATTATGAGCGTGCCGTATTAGCCGCAGGTCCTATCGGTATCATGCAAGCGGTGATGGACAATGTGGTGCCTTATATCCACGACCGTAAACAGTTTGGTCAAGCGATCGGTGAGTTCCAGCTTATCCAAGGTAAAGTTGCGGACATGTATACGATACTGCAAGCAGGTCGTAGCTTCTTATATACCGTGGGTAAAAATCTCGATATGTTGGACGCGCGCGGTGCCGGTCATAGTCGAGAAGTACGTAAAGATTGCGCCAGTGTGATTCTATGGTGTGCTGAAAAAGCCACATGGATGGCAGGCGAGGGCATTCAAATATTTGGGGGTAATGGCTACACCAACGAGTATCCACTTGGTCGCTACTGGCGCGATGCTAAGCTATATGAGATTGGCGCAGGTACCAGTGAAATCCGCCGTATGCTAGTCGGTCGTGAGCTGTTTAACGAGACTAAATAAGAAAGTATTGGGGCAATAACTAGAAACACGTTAGCTATTTTCTGATAGTAAAATAAAAAAGCAGTACGCTTAAAACGTGCTGCTTTTTTCATGTCAACGTCAAACCGAATTATCTATAAGCGGTTAAGACTTATTCCGATAATCAAAGTATCTTGCCAAACCGTTCAAGAGCAAATCATCACGTAAGCGCACTGGGCGATTAACATGCTGCGAAATAATAGCTGCATCACCACCTGTCATAATCAATTCAAAATTAGGGTGACGATGACTAATCTCATTGATCGCGCCGACGATAGAAAGCAAAATACCGCGATGGACCGCGTCTTGAGTGGTTAAGCCTTGGCTGACGCTATCAAAAGTACCGTTCGAGATAGTGATTTGCTTAGTACCAGAGAACAGTGATTCACGTTGCAGGTAGATACTGGGGAAAATATAACCGCCCAAATGCTCAGCATGATCAATCAAATCAATGGTCACCGCTGTACCGCAACCAATCACACACTGGCGTTTTTTCTTATCGACCGCACCGAGCATCTGTAGCCAGCGATCACAGCCGAGCTGCTGATCATTGTAAGCACTTTTCATCAGAGTATGTGCTGCATCGACATGGACAAACTCAAACGGAATATTCAAACGACTGAGTGTCTCTGATACTTTTGCATTGAGATTGTCACCCAATACCGATGAGATACCAATAAAGTCAGGTGCATAACGCTCAAAACGATCTGTCAGACCCATAAGTAGTTCGGCAGGTGCTTGCAGGTGCTGCTTGGCATCATGTGCGACTATTTGTCCGATATCATCGGTTAGCCAGTATTTTAGGCGGGTATTTCCAAGATCAAGCCAGAGCATAAAAGTCCCTTTATATAGTGCTCGTTAATGATGGGGTTCATCAATATAGTTGTCTAAGCCTAGGGCATGTCCCTAATTCAAACGTTTGTCACTAAATGGGCCAAAAATGGCTAAATCTTTGACAAACGGCGTCAAATAGCTGGTCAATATCTCGATATTGTCTGCACTATTTTCCTTGTTTGCCTGCGATTCATCTCATTTTTATCACCATTTTTAAAATAGGGACACGCCCTAATAAATAACGTCGATGCGTCCAGTAAAAAGCGTAGAAATCTTACCGCTATCTTGGCGCAATTGCAAACAGCCATGTGTGTCGACACCGCAAGCGATTCCCGTCACGACTTTTTCTTCGTTATTATAGTCTTGCGTGACGCGTAAGCGCAGACCTGATAGCGCATCCATCATCGCAAACTGCTCCAAAAAACTATCCAAATAATAAGTATGACCCGTTGGCTGCTCTATGCCCAAATGCTCAAAGCGTGTCATCGCCGCCATCAATGTTTTGCTCATCTGCTGATAGAGCATTGGTAGGTCTGGTAGGCTCGAAGATCGTGTCTCTAAAGGCAGCCTCTCATTAATATCTTGTAAGCTAATCGCTTGGTAGCTCATGCCTTCAGACGTTTGTGTGGTGAGCTTGGGTGCTGCCTGTACGTTTAGGCCAATGCCTAGCACCACACCGACCAACCTACCAGCTTTAGTCACTGGCTCTATCAAAATACCAGCCAGTTTATTAAAGGGTAGGGTACGCTGATTTGCTACATCACCATTCAATACGGAATCCAATACCGAGCTGTCCGTCATGGATTGCACTTTAGATAGCTCTTCAGATTGACTCTTAGTTTGCTGATAAAAACCCAAGTCATTTGCCCATTTCACACCGATTGGTGTCAGTCCCTGCGCTTGTAGTTGCTCGTTCAGTGTTTGAATGACGGGCATTTTTGCCAGTTCAAGGCCAATGATGAGCGATAGCAAGCCACTGATTGGCATATGCACGGGATGGTATAGCGACAGATAGACATTGCCGCGCGGTGATTGCCACGAGCGCCCGTGCTGTCCACGACCTGCGCTTTGGGTTTCTGCGGTCAAAACGTGTACGGTGGCGACATCTAATGCCCCGTTTTGCAAGGCTTCTATCAGCTCGCTATTGGTCGAGGCGCTACTAGCCACATGACGGTGATTGAGCTCGGATAAATAGGTAGAAAAACTAGTGAGTGGCGGCATAAGTTTAGTCGATGTGGTTAAAGGAAACTTTGATATACTGAGCGATTATTGCGGTCAGACAGTACCGAGTAAACAGCATAAAGGTCACGCTGAGATTTGGCAAATACAATTAAGCACGCCTAAGCGCTAGTGAGTACTATAGCGCCAGTCAGTATTATAAAAGGTTCGTTCTATGATGTTATATGTGTGGTTTGTGATTGCAGGCGCGTTTGCGGGTGTCAGCGCGGGCTTGTTTGGCGTCGGCGGTGGCATGATTATCGTGCCGGCTTTGGTCTGGATTTTTACCGCTTATGACTTTTCGCCAGAAGTAATCACCCATTTGGCCATCGGGACGTCACTGGCGACCATCGTTGTAACTTCAATCAGCTCACTGACGGCACATAACAAGCGCGGCGGCGTGCGCTGGGAAGTATGGCGTAAGATGGCGCTTGGATTGGTCATCGGTAGTTTGGTCGGCGCTGGTATCGCGGATATGATTGATGGGCAAGCTCTACAGGCTATCATTGGTTTCGGTGCACTATTGGTTGCGCTAAAAATGCTGTTCTTTTCAAATAAAGAACAGGTGGGTAAACCGTTACCATCGGCTAGCGTCCAGTTTGGTGCAGGCACGGGCATTGGTATGGCGTCCTCTATTTTTGGCATTGGTGGCGGCAGCTTGACCGTACCGTTCTTGAACTGGGCAGGGCTTCCGATGAAACAATCGGTCGGCACATCAGCGGCATGCGGTCTACCGATTGCATTGGCTGGGGCAGCAGGGTTTGCTTGGTTCGGTCAAGACGTGGTCAATCTGCCCGAGGGCACGATAGGGTTTGTCCATATTACTGGGTTTCTATTTATTTCAGTCGCCAGCTTTGCGATGGCAAAAGTCGGTGCCAAGCTAGCCCATGTCTTACCTGCGCTAATGCTTAAGCGCGCATTTGGCATATTATTGATATTTGCTGGAGGGCAGTTGTTATTGAGTGGGTTAGGGATGCTTTAGTTCTTAGTATGTAAAGATGTAGTGCTATTTGATAAAAGAGAGGTTGTTATGGAAAGAGAATTGTATTTCAAAAGAAATAAAGCTCAGGAAGAGAGTTTAAACCTTTATCAGTATGATGGCTTTCCTAAGGCTTTTAGAGTCCAAGTATTTCATATACTTGCGGATGTATTTTATTCCCCAGAAGATTTAGAGGTAAGGAGTTTAAGGGGTGACGTCCGAATAAATATAAGTAGCGGAGACTTGCAAAAATTTCTTCTTAATATAGACGAGGAGATGTCTACAGTCTGTAAGCAATTTTCTAGAGAAAAGGGCAGGTTGTCTATAAAAGGTCCTACTAATAAAGTATCTACTAAGAGTAGCTATCAGTCTATCCTAGAGTTTTTTATTAGTGAACAGGATACAGATGACTTTCTCACTATCTTAGAGATGGTTTGTAATGTTGTTGAAAATAAAACTTCAGAATTTGATTTTGGTAAACGTGAAGATGCTTATGTTATTTCCAAGAAAGCAATTGATGAGTTAAATCAGCGCTTTTATGAACATAATATAGGTTATCAATATGAAAATGGGCAAATTGTTAGAGTAGATTCTGAGTTTATTCACACTGAATCAGTACATCCAGCACTTCAACTACTCAGTAATCCACTATATAAAGGTGCACAAGAAGAGTTTCTAAAAGCTCACGAACATTATCGTCATGGTCGTTATGATTCTGCTTTATCAGATTGTCTCAAAGCTTTTGAAAGCACTATGAAAATTATATTAGATAAACATGGTTGGGAGTATGATAAAAATCGAGATACTGCAAGCAGGCTTATAAATTGTTGTATACGTAACGAGTTAATACCAAAATTTTGGACTGATCATTTCACTTCGTTGAATAATATGTTGGCATCTAGCATACCCACACCTAGAAATAAGTTGAGCGGTCATGGTAAAGGTAATAAAACTGTAGAGGTTCCTGAACATCTTATTCAGTATGTGCTACATATGACAGCATCTACTATTGTGTTTTTAGTCAAAGCAGAAGAAACGTTAAACTGAATAAATTAGTATGCAAACCGTGAGACATTATTAGTATGAAAGCTGCAGAAAAGTACCGCCGTGTTTTCGGCTCAATGAATCATCTAAAAGACCAGTTATCATGGACGACGGGTCTCTCTAATATGGTAGAGTTTTTGGCATGGGAGCCGCAGCGCATTTTAGGCATCACTAAAAAGCAATACGTATGCCAAATCATCGAATGGGCGACTCACCCAGAGTTAAAGGATAAAAATATAGAAGAGATTGAGCAATCAATCATCAAAAAGCTCAATACAAAAATGAATGAGACTGAGCAACTAGAGACCTATTCAACGCAAACGATGGGTATCTGTAATGCGAGAGAAGCCGTGCGCCGCGTAACGTTCTTTTCTGAAGACTATCTAAATAAAGAATTCGATATTTTTTTGAGTTTGTGCAGTGATGTTTATCTGAACTTATTTTATCAGCAATGTATTAGCTTTGAGCCAAGTGGGTCATGGTCGACACATGGTAATAGCGGTATGTTCGAAAACAGTACAGAGCTCAAAGCAATGTATATGGACAACCTAGCCTACAACCATCAGGCGAATGTATTGATAGCCAATGAGCTAAAACTCGCTGGCCGGAAAAACCCAGACCCAATCCTAAAGTACTGCTTGATGTACGAGCATTTATTAGCAAAAGGCTTTATCGATAAAGGGGCAAAATTTTTGCTGTTATTTATCGGTGGTGACGCGCTAAAGCAAAACAAGCAAACGCTCGTGAATCGGGAGTTGGCTCTGTGTCATAAACGGCCAAGGAAATATCAGCATCTACTAAGACCAGAGCTGTTAGAAATAGTCGATCATTTGGAAGTGGCAAGTATCTCTTGGTCAGCCTTTATCGAGTTTAATAATCGCTATTTAGCAGAAAATAACGTCTGCCAAGTGGAGCAAAAACTGCTGCGAGGGTTCCATCAAAGCCTTGAATCAAAATCGTTTATGCAGTTAGCCGTTTAACCCTAAAAACCCACTACAATTTCAGGTAGAATAGCCGCCTGTTTTTGCTAAGTTTATTGACTCTTCATGCGTTTAAAATCTCTAAAGCTGGCAGGCTTCAAATCCTTTGCCAATCCAACAACCTTTACTTTTCGTCATGGTATCACTGCCATCGTCGGGCCGAACGGCTGTGGCAAATCCAATGTGATTGATGCCATCCGCTGGGTGCTGGGCGAAACCTCCGCCAAGCAGTTACGCGGCGGGGCGATGAGCGATGTGATCTTTGCTGGTACGCAAGACAAAACAGCCAAAAGTGTCGCCAGTGTCGAGCTAACCTTTGAGCATACCCAAGATGAGCAGACTGGTATTCGCCACGAGTTTAACTTGTACCAAGAGCTATCCGTTCGCCGTCAGGTAAATAAAGATGGCCGCTCAGATTATTTTATCAATGGTACGCGTTGTCGTCGCCGTGATGTGGTCGATGTGTTTTTAGGTACAGGGCTGGGTGCACGTAGTTATGCGGTAATTGAGCAAGGCATGATTGGGCGCATTGTTGAGTCTAGTCCTGTGCAGCTGCGTGAGTTTATCGAAGAGGCGGCAGGTGTCTCGCGCTATCAGGCTCGCCGTGAAGAAACGCAAAAGAAGTTAGAGAAGACAAGGGACAATCTAGCGCGTTTGCACGATATGCAAAGCGAGTTACTGCGTCAACAAAAGACACTGTCTAAGCAGGCGGCCAGTGCGCAGCGTTACGAAGAGTTGGCATTAACACTGGCTGATATCGAGCAGCAGCTCGCTATTCAGCAGCTGTATCAAGCCAAGCAAACGCATCAACAGCAGAAAGTAGCGCATGAGCGTAGTGCTACGGAGGTGTCGTCACTACAGGCTGACTACGACACGCTCAAAGCGCAGCAAGATAAGCTCACTGCTCGTATCAATCAAGAGCAATGGCTCAAAGACGATGCCCAAAGCGCTCACTATCAGCAGCAGCTCGGCTATCAACAAGCGGAACATAAGCTAAGTGATGCCAAGGCACAGCTGGTTACTATTGAGCAGCAACTGTCTGGCTTGGCTCAGCAGCGTATGCAATCACTCACTGATATCGAACAGCTCAACGCTGAACAAGCTGAGCAGAATCAAGCGCTAGAAGCGTTACGTCCGCAGCTGACTGAGCTAACAGATAAACGCAATAACTATAAGCGTAATGAGCAGCCACTACAACGTGCGTGGCATGAAGCGCAAAACAATCTGTCACGCTTGCAAGATAAAGCCCGTTCGCTTGAGCAGCAGCAAGCCATCAACACTCAAGCACAAAAACGCCATCAGAAAAGCTATGATAAATGGCAACGCCGCGAGCAAAACTGGCAAAACCTGTGGCAGCAATTACAGCAGTCTATAGCGCCATCTGACCGTGCTGATGTGAGTAAGACGAATAATGCGCAAGATCTCAGTCAAGTGCTAGAACAGCAAGTCACTGAGCTAAGCATGCAGTTGCAGCAGGTTGAGCGTCAACGTGAAGCCGTCGATGAACGATTATCAGAGATACAACCGCAAGCGCATAGTTTGCAGCAGAGACTAAACGCACAACAGAGCGAGCTAAGCGATAATGAAAAGCGTCATGCGCTACTGGCAGGCGAATACGATACCCTGCATCAAATACTGCATCCGAAACCTACACAACAGCAATCAGCAAAGTCGAAAGTTACCGCGACAGATAATGTAGATAACGATGGTATACATCATCAGCCGTTAGCCATTGCAACGCTACGTGAGCAGATTGAGCTAAGTGCCAAAGGGCAGGAGTATGCGCCGCTACTCGATAATATCTTGGCATTATGGCTAGATAGCCATGTGCTGGTTGCTAATCAACAAGCCAACCAACAAGCTAATCAAATCAAGCAATCAAACGTTAATAATGCTAATAGTATTTCTCAGAAAACTGATAGCTTATGGCAATCGCTTGAGCATGACGTTGCAGATTTACTGACTTATCAAACGGCACAAAACACGCCAGCCAGTGCAAAAGATAAAGCTCTAGTAGAGACGGGTCATAGCTTATGGTTGCCTACTGCGCAAAGTGATATTAGTGACCAAGAATTTGTCAGCGAATTGCCAGACAATTTGATTGATAAAGTGTTGCCATTATCGCAGTTGATTAAACAGCCTACATTAGCGCTTTGGCAGCAATGTTATATATATACGGCGCAGCTTGAGATCAGTGAGCAGCATGAAATTGATACACTTACCGATGTTCTAAAGTCATTACCACCATCAGCGATATTGCTTACTGCAGATGGTTGGCTGTTCAGTCGTCATGGGACGATTAATTTAAGCAAATTCGCTGGTGCACAGGATGAGAAAAAAGATAGCAATAGCCAATCCCTCACGCAGCGTTTGCAACAGCGTACGCGTTTGCAAGCGTTAGAAGACTTGCTTGATGAGTTTGAAACCGAAATACAAGACCAGCAAAAATCTATCGCCAAAGACCAGCGTGACTATGATGCGTTGATGGTTAGCTTGGAAGAAACGCGCGCGCAAGCTGAGCAGTTAACCCGTGATAAGCATAAATACCAGCAGCAACTGACGACCGAGCGAGCCAACGCTGAGCGCTTGCAAGCGGATAGCCAGCGTTTGAACGCTGATAAAGCAACGCTTGAGCAGGAAAAGCAAGAACTGGCGCAAGAGCAACAAACGCTCGAGCATGAGCAGCAGCACATTGAAGGCGAGATCGCCACACTCACTCCGCAAATAGTAGATGCACGAGCGACAACTCAGCAACTGCAAGCTGAGCGCAGTGAGCTAAACCGTGCACGTCAAGCTGATGATGATGCCTGGCAAGCATTGCAGCTGCGTATTCAGCAATATGAGATGCGCTTAGAACATAGTATTAGCAGTCTGGCTCGTACGACTGAGCAACATGATAAGTCGTTAGAGAATGAGCAAAGTCTACAGACGCGTCACGAGAAGCAGCAATCCAAATTGCCAGAGCTACAAGCAGCTTTGCAGTCTGCACAGGTAACGCGCGATGAGCAGCAAGTGCTATTGAACGAGCGTGATACTGCGCTAATGGCATTAAAACAAACGTACGCTGAGCAGCAGACAGCATTTGATACATTGCAAAATACATTGCAAACGCAGCAAAGCGAGCTTGCCCGTCATGCTACTGAGCTGGCACTGAGTGCAGCGCGCTTGGAAGATGCTAGTTCGCACACGCAAAGCGCCTTAGATGCCTACTATCGTGTGAGTCATAAATATAAAGCGCAAGCAGAGCAACCGCAACAAAGCATGAGCGTCTCAAACTTGCTAGCAGCTTTTATCGCTCATGATCGCCGCGTCCGTCCAGACAAAATCGCTGAGCTAGAATCTGAGCGCGCCAAGTTGACCCAGCAGTTGAGCAAAATTGGGCCAGTCAATTTGGCAGCGGTCGCAGAGTTGGCCGAGGTAAACGAACGCTTGGATCCACTCGCACAGCAGACGGCAGATATCGCGGCCAGTATGCAGACATTGACTGAAGCGATTGCCTCTATTGATGAGACGACCAAGACGCTGTTTATGCAGACGCTTGATGCGGTCAATAATGAGCTGGCCAATTTATTTGCCAAAGTCTTTGGCGGTGGACAAGCTAGCCTGACGTTGAACACTGACGAGATGCCAGCCAATACGCCAAAGTCCGAACAATGGCGGGCAGGGCTTACCTTAATGGCGCAGCCAAAGGGCAAACGCAACAGTCGCTTGGCGGTACTATCGGGCGGTGAAAAAACCCTTACCGCGCTGAGTTTGATTTTTGCGATATTTAAGCAGCATCCTGCACCGTTCTGTGTCCTTGATGAAGTTGATGCACCGCTTGATGATGCCAACGTCGCGCGCTTTACCAGTCTCATTCATGAGCTAGCAGATGATTTACAGTTTATTTTTATCAGTCATAATAAACTGACGATGCAAATTGCTGATGAGCTAAAGGGTATCACTATGCCAAGTGCAGGCATTTCTACACTAGTCAGTGTGTCGCTCGATGAAGCCGCGCGTTACGTAGAGAGCTAAGCGTGAAGTAGTTGTTACTAAAAGTGCTATGAGAATCAGTGCGATGCAAATATAATCAATCAGTTGGCATAAATGCAAATAAGCTTGACCTCAGTCCAGCATACTGGTTATAAAGTACACAATGTGGTGACGATATAGGTCAGCCATGCTAGAATATTGCCATTTATGCTCGTTTGTGTATTCCCTTTTGTTATATATACTAGGATGTATTTATCATGACCGTTATTCAGTTTATATTGATTGCCATTGCCGCGTTTATCGTGCTCGCAGGGCTGTTTATGGTCATTCGTAGCTTTAAGCGCCGCGGTGCTACCGAAGCTGCTGCGGTCAATTATGATAAAAATGGTATTCCCATCATACCGCGTCACGAGCGCAACATCGTCGATCAGCCAGATCTTGATGATACGGTCGCAGGCGAGACGAGCATCGGTCCAGATCGTAGCTACTTGGATGCCGTCGTTGAAGAAGAGCCATTGACGCAAACGCATACTAACGTTGACGCTCAACTAACGGCTGAGCGTGACCATGTAGCAACTGACGACCATGACGTCATCGATGAAGCGGACTACGCGCGCTGGCAAGAAGAGCAACGCCGTGCCGATAGTGCTGAGTTTGTAGAAGTCGCAGATCAGATGCATATCGAGCAAGAGCCTGATGCGTTCTCTAGCCTAATGTCAGCGACCGATAGCCTGATGCCAACCATTGATACGGCAGAAGAGCCAAGCTTCGATGACAACAGCCCGATACTGGATCAGCATCTATCAGAGTCAGGTGATGATGCGCAAAACGGCCCATTGATCAATGCCAAAGACAATATCAATATCACCATCTTGCCGCACCAATATCGCGATCGTCCAGCGGCGATTATCCGTGGTCGTGACCTGCTAGCATTGATTGATAAATACGGTCTACGCTATGGCGCGATGAATATGTTCCATCGCTACGAGCAAAAAGACGGCACGGGTATGCTGTGGTTTAGCATGATGGGCATCACCGATAGTGGTATCGCACCGTTTGATCCGCATAGTGTCGCGACCAACACCTATAACGGTGTCGTCGTATTCCTGTCACTGCCGCATCCACAAGCCGTACGCAGCTTTGATAGTATGATGAGCATTGCTTATATGATGGCAAGCGACCTTGATGCGATTATGCTGGATGAAGAGAATGAACCAATCACGCCTGAATACAAGCAGCAACTACGTAACCAAGTCCGTGATTATGAGGGTTAGCAGCGCGAAGGCTAAGCTAAGAAAGTTAAAAGCTGATTAATAGCAGAAATCATAAAAAAGGCGAATAGCGATTAACGTTATTTGCCTTTTTTATTGGGCTGTAGTTTCTGCAGAATACTAACCATAGTAGACTGAGCGAGCCTAACATGGTATCTGATTTATATAGGATTGACTATACCGAGCTTCCTACAAACTTGTTATCATATCGACATCTTGAATTGCAAAAAAGACGCCGACTATGACTGACTCTACCTCATCAAATAACTCTAAAAACCTACCTGCTCAAGTAGAAAATCAAGCACCTGCCAAATCTAATGTGCCTAGTCCGACCGACAGTAGTACCAATAATAGTGCAGAGATTGTCTCAAAAATGCGTGCGCTTATTGAAGCGATTAAGACGCATAACTATGCCTATTACGTGCTCGACAATCCAATTTTAGAAGACAGCGAGTACGACCAATTGCGTCGCTCGTTGCTCGAGATTGAAGAAGAATATCCAGATTTGGTGCAGCCAGACAGTCCAATCAATCAAGTCGGCGATATGCCACTATCGGCCTTCACTCAAGTCACGCATGATATTCCGATGCTGTCATTAGGCAATGTCTTTGAATATGATGATTTGCGCGATTTTATGCGCCGTGTCAATGATCGCCTCAGCGACTCGCAGCAAAACCCTGAATACGAGATGGAGCTAAAGCTCGATGGACTGGCGGTCTCACTGAAGTATGAGCATGGTAAATTTGTCCAAGCGGTCACGCGCGGTGATGGGCAGACCGGTGAAGATATTACCCAGAATGCTAAGACCATTCGTAACTTGCCCCTATGGATAGCTGATGCTGCTGATATTGAGTTGCTAGAAGTGCGCGGTGAAGTATTGATGCCTAAGGCAGGCTTTGAGCGTCTTAATCGATTGGCAGAAGAGAATGAGGGCAAAACCTTTGCTAACCCGCGTAATGCCGCTGCTGGTAGCTTACGTCAGTTAGATCCAGCGATAGCAGCCAGTCGTCCATTGGCTTTCTATGGCTATTCGGTCAATCAGGGTTTGCCTGAGAATATCGACACTCAGTCAGGGGCGTTGGCATGGCTTACCGAGCTTGGATTTACGGTCAGCGCCGTAGAAGTGGTAGCAAATCCACGCGCCGCCCAGACCTATTATGAGTCAGTGATAGAAGGGCGTAGCGATCTGCCATTTGAGATTGACGGTATGGTGATTAAGGTAAACAACCTTGCGTTACAGCAGCAGTTAGGCTACCTATCACGTGAGCCACGCTGGGCAACCGCTTATAAATTCCCTGCCGAAACGGTAATGACACGTCTCAACGATATCGAATGGCAAGTTGGCCGTACGGGTCAAATCACACCAGTCGGCAAGCTTGAGCCTGTCAAAGTTGGCGGCGTCACTGTCAGCAATGTCACCTTGCATAACTTTGGCGAGATTCAACGTTTAGATGTGCGCGCAGGCGACACGGTCAGCGTTCACCGTGCAGGTGATGTCATCCCAAAAGTCACTCGTGTCTGGCACGATCAGCGCCCAGCCGATAGCGAGCCGGTCACGCTACCTTCGACTTGTCCTGTCTGTGACTCTCCTGTCGTGCTACCAGAAGACGAAGCATTGGCGCGCTGTACGGGTGGGCTGTTTTGCCCAGCGCAGCAGCAAGAAGCACTTATTCATTTTGTCTCACGTCGTGCCATGGATATCGATGGACTTGGTGCAAGTTGGCTGATTAGCTTCTTTGAGCATGGTCTGGTCAAAACCGTTGCTGATATCTATCAGTTGCACAATCATGCGGATGAGATGGTCACCTTTGAGAAACTGGGTGAAAAATCGGTACAAAATATCATTAACGCTATCGAAGCCAGCAAGAATACGACATTGGCTCGCTTCATCTATGCACTCGGCATCCGCGGTGTCGGTGAAGGTACGGCGCAGAACTTTGCCCAGCAGTTTGGTGATTTAGATAGTCTGATGGCGGCGAGTATCGAGACCCTGATAAAAACCCCAGATGTCGGAGAAATCACTGCCGAGCTGACCTATAAGTTCTTCCGTGCGCCGCACAATATCGAAGTGATTAATTCATTGCTTGAAGCTGGCGTACATTGGGATAAGGTCGAGCAAGTCGCCTCAGAAGGGCTCCCACTCGATGGGCAAACGTGGGTCATCACGGGTGCGCTCGATAGCATGGCGCGTGATGAAGCCAAAGCCAAACTACAAGCGTTGGGTGCAAAAGTCTCGGGCAGCATCTCTGCAAAAACCACTGCGCTACTGGCAGGGGATAAGGCTGGTTCTAAACTGACCAAAGCGGAAAAATTGGGTGTGAAAGTGGTGGGTGAAGATGAGTTTTTAGAGTTGGTTAGGGAGTAAATGATGAATATTGATGAATTAAATGGTCTCGATGAAGTGACTCAAAAAGAAGTTGAGAAGTTACTGAAAGTGACGCGTGAGAAGAATGGAGATGAAGAATATATAAGTGCTCAGTTTGAGCTAGAAGACTACATGGATAAGAATAAAAAATATGAATTAGGTGTGAAGTATTTAAAGAATATAAGAGAAGATGATGGTGCTATTTACTATAAAGCATTAATACTTATATTTGCTAATCAATACTTTTTTATGAATGATTTAGATGCTTCTTATGACTCTATAGTTGAGTTCTTAGAAGGTAGTGAATATGCTTTTAATGGTGTGAAAGAGGACACTTTTGATAGTATAAGAGGCGATGCTTTTGGGGTTGCAAAAAAATATTTTTACCAAGAAAACTATATAAAATCTCTAAATTTATTTAAATTAATTGGAGGTTCTTACTCATATCAGTCCAGTTGCTACGAAAAAATATGTAAATTAAAAATGAATATTGAGACTAAGAAAATAGGAGAGATGAGTAACGATTTGAAAGGCAAGGTAGAGAAAATTATAGACATCTTAAAACTAGATTTTCTTCCTTTATCAGAAGACGAGCAAGCTCCTGAAAGAAAACTGGCACACTATACAAGTACATATACAACCAATAAGCTGCTTTCTAAAGAAAAAAATAAAGACAAGCCAAGCGCTTTTCGTTTAAATACCATCAATAATGTTAATGATCCTAGCGAAGGTAAGTTGCTTACAAACTACCTTGAGTCCGTGAAAGAGAACTCTTTTTATAAGCCTGATTTTGATGAAAGGTTACATGCGTTTATCAGCTGTTTCACTTTCAACCATGACAGTTTAAATCTGACCCCTGCTGTCAATCCCGTAGAACTAAACTTGGGAGATTTTAGTTACGCAGCCTGACGATAAAAGTCAAACCACACCTGTCTTGGCGATTTATAGCCCAAACCCTTTTGAATCCTAGTCTGATTGTAATACAGCTCGATATATTTGATGATGTCAGTAATGGCTGTGAATCGTGTTTTATAGTCCTTATGATATATTAGCTCATTCTTTAATATGCCCCAGAAGCTTTCTATTGGCGCATTGTCATAACAATTGCCACGACCACTCATAGAGCCTATAAAGTGATGCTGCTTAATGATTTTGTGGTAGGCATGGCTACAGTACTGACTGCCTCTGTCTGAATGCACAATTAATCCTTTATTAGGTCGTTTGTTTTTGATTGCCATATTGAGTGCACGGCAAACCAAGTCAGCAGTCATGCGTTTGTTGATAGCATAGCCGACAAGCTCTTTGGTATATAAATCTTTAACGCCTGCCAAATACAACCAGCCCTCAGCAGTCCAGATATAAGTAATATCGCTTACCCATGCATCATTAGGACGGTTTGCATCAAACTTCTGATCCAGCACGTTTGGATAAACCA
>NZ_CAJHAL010000001.1:0-250214 GCF_904846365.1 Psychrobacter nivimaris | reverse complement strand
AAGTACGTCAAAGTACGTCGAGACAAGCAGATCATCAACAAAGCCATTTACTTAGCGCTAGGTGTTGCTCTTAACGGTAAAAAAGAGCTGCTTGGTATGTGGTTATCAGAGAATGAAGGCGCTAAGTTCTGGCTGGGCGTTCTCACTGAGCTACAAAACCGCGGGGTACAAGATATCCTCATTGCCTGTGTCGATGGTCTAAAGGGCTTCCCCGATGCCATCAATACGGTTTATCCAAACGCTCAGGTTCAGCTGTGTATCGTACATATGGTGCGTTACTCAATGAAGTTCGTGCCCTGGACGGACAAAAAGGCCGTAGCGGCTGATTTAAAGGCCATCTACGGCGCTGATACGCTTGAGATAGCAGAGGCCAATCTTGAGCACTTTGATGAGACTTGGGGCAAAGATTACCCGCACGTGGTCAAGTCTTGGCGCAATAACTGGGAGGGCTTAACGGTGTTCTTTGAGTATCCGAAAGACATCAGAAAAGTGATTTATACCACCAATGCGATAGAGTCGCTAAACAGTGTGATTCGGACGGCAGTGAATAAGCGTAAGGTGTTCCCATCTGATCAGGCAGCATTTAAAGTGGTGTACTTAGCCACCCAGCAGGCGTCTAAAAAGTGGTCGATGCCCATCCGTAACTGGACGTCTGCTTTGAATCGCTTTATGATTATGTTTGATGACCGTATAAGCAGGCATTTAATCTAAATGGCAGTTACACAGAATCTGGGATGGTCTCCCGCCCCGATATTTTCGTATTCTCTCAGAAAGTTGAACCTTCGATATAGTCTAGACGGTCCATTACTCCAATCTGGACACTTTTCATCAAAATTATCTTGTTTAGTTGGTTTCTTGTTATCTAACTAGCTCAAAATTTACATCCACAATCAGCAGTAAATGCATCACATACTTCATTAGTGATGACGATGCACGGGTAGCTTCATTGTTCGTAGCGTGAATTATCTCTTCTTCTTTAGGATTGATTACTGACAATGAATAACCACTATAATAATCGTCATTAGTGAAATTTTTTGATAATTGACGATAGTCAGCTTTGAACTCTGTCGTTATTTCTAGCTTTTTTTCTTCATTCATTATTTTCTGATACCTTAACTCCCCTTTTTTAGGTTTTGTTATTTGCTTCATCTGGTAAGAACTGATATTTATACGCCAGTATCTAGCAGGTAGTATTTTTATGGCGATATCCAAATAGTCGTAGAAAACCTTCTTTTCCTTAAATGCAAAACGAAGGTCGCTATGTGATGAGTTAGCCTTTTTATAGAAAATTGAAAGCATACGTTGAACATGCTCTTTCGTCGGCTGTTTGAGATATAGATTTTCTAACTTAATAAAGCTTTCCTGCACGAGTTGCTGCTCTTTAGCAATGGTTGGCAGCGTTGGTGCTATCAATAGATGCCCTGACTTTGGCTGTTTGTACTTAGATATTAATTTATAATGAGCCTTGCCATGCTCATCAGCTGCTAGAAATAGCGCTCGATCATATAGCCTAACTGCACCTTCATATACAAAATGATATTGGGCAGCTTCAGACACCGTTTTACCTGCCTCAATCTCACTTAAAAACTCTTCAATCTGCCAACGCTCATACCTACCAAAAATAGGTGAAATATCGATACTCTCTTCTTCTATATTTGATGTAGAAAAATATTGCTTATTGTTATCAAGCTTTCTGATGTTTAACTCACGATTGATAAACTCGCGGATTTTTGTCAGATCAATACTATTCTGTTCAAAATTTAAGGCTTTTGGATTATGTTGATTAAAACTTCGACGTGCTTTATTTGTAAGTTTCATAACGACATCAACAGGCAGTTTCGTAAGCGCCTGGTTAAGTAAATGTGCTGAGATGATATCTACAGTATGTACGTATGAGCTAAAAGTAGTATCTAGGTCAGCATGTCCCGCAAACTCCATTAAAGCATCCCAATGATGACCAGATTTAATACGCATTTTTCCTAACAAATCCTCTCCGATACGCTTGGCCTCATCTTCGGTATAATCAGTAAAGATATTTAAAATTTCTTGACGACATCTCAGTATTACTGCCATATTAGAAATAGCATTATGGCGAAAGCTATGTAATACCAAGTGTTGGTAGTGGGGGCCAATGACCTTTTTAAATACTCGATCCACATTACCTCGATCTAATGGAGTCAACATCCCCTCAAGTGCAAATAAATATTTCCCTTCTTTTTTACTACGATTTCTCTCTATAAAATAAGTCTGAAACCCTTTAAACTCATCTGGTTTTAACAATACTGATAAAGTAATTCTTCGAGTACCATCATCTGATTTTAGAGCTCTATGGCTATTTGAACGAATAATCAAATTGATATAGAGATAAGTATCTGGATCATGTTCAATATCTGTTAACCGGATACCCAATAGTTCATTAATTCTTAAACCAGTACGATAAAGCAAAGTAAAAATCGCTTTCATCATGCTTCTATTGTATGGAGATAATGTGGTTTGGTTACTGACACTTAGTAAAATATGCTTATATAAATCAAGTGATATTAAACTACTAGAAACTATTTTCGGATCATTCTCACGCTGAAGACAAACATGCAGTGCACCAAAATGTTTTTTCAAGCTTTGGTGTAGTGAGTTCAGTACTGTCTGGGTGTAACCAATATTTAAAGTGTTTTTCTTAGCAACGATACTATCGTACAAAAACTCATATTGATGTGCTTGATAACTCGTAATGTCTTCATCACGAGTACCATACAAAAATGCTTCCCCTACTTCCGTCAGGTATCTAGATAAAGTAGAGGTGGCCTTATTAATAGCATTTAGATCAAGCATCCAGAAAATTAAACCTTGCTCGCTAGGGTTTTGGTATATTTCAGTCAAAAATTCCAGTTGCTCTTTAATCGTTTTCCTACTCCCCATGAGAGCGCGGCGAATGTCCTTTAATACATTCTTATGGGCCTTATCTTCATTTACGCTACTATCTATTTCTACAACTTCATTCTGTAAGTTTTGGATAGGTTTATTAAGTCTATCAAGCGTGATGTACTCATCCTTGATGGTACTGCTATTTGATTCTTTAAAAACACCTAAGTAAGCCTTCCAATCGTTCAAGCTAATTGCGGTATGGGTCTCATGTTGAACAAGCAGCTCCACCAGTTGCTGATCTATATGTACATTCGCTAATGTCTGCCAATAAATATTCAAATAGCTAAAAAAGTCTGTTTTCTCTAAGTCATCCGCTTTAAATTTTTGTCCAGTTAGATGACCTAGCTGCCTAACACAGCTATGAAAGCTGGGTGTCTGTAATTTTTCGTTTTCCAATAGGTGACTAATCTTTACTAACCATAGGCGACTGATATCATCGATAAATACCCATTTTGAATAGGAAATAAGTTTTTCATCAGAGCCTACGACATCTATTATCTGATTACCATAAGCTTTAGAGACGATATCTAATGGAATATAGACCATGTCATCAGCTAGTTTATATAGCTGTTTTTCAGTGGTGATGTGTATATAAACAGCTTTTAATACATCAACAGAATGTACTCGACCATGCATTAGTAATGAAAACATCAACCATGCAAGACTATCAACAAGTGTAAAACTGTTTTTCTTTTGCCATGTTTGCACAGCCTCCTTCATAATGCTTTGCAGCTTAGGCAGATGAAAAAATGCATCTTTTACTGCTGTATTTTTTGGGCGTTGAGGCTGATAAGCAACTGTAGGGGCTGGCAGTGGCCCTAAACCATTACGTTTACGTGCACGATTAATACTATTGAAAAAGAGAAGACGCTTGGTTAATGCGATTGGCATTAGACTTGCAGAAATACTTTCGCTTTCTACAAACTCTTTGTAAATATCTTCATAGAGTTGATAAATAGATGCTTCATTAACCGTAAATTCTTCTGCTTCAATATTTTTAAGAAAGCGTTTCCAAAGTTCTTGACATATTAAGTCAGCTTTTACTAAGATCTTTTTTCTTTGATCATTACGCTTTTGCTCACGACTTTTGTAACCGTACGGCTTATCAGTTGAATGCTTTTTTACACTCATAATTGCACCTGTCTTATCTTAAGCTTATTTGCAAGTGCTTGATAAGTTGGACGCAAGTCTAAAATATCGCCAATGCTTATTGACGAATTCTTCCGCCAAGACTCTTGCCCCATCATTTCATGACCAAATACAGAAAGTATCATTGATTCATTTATGTTCTGTTCATGCAGGTAACGCTGCCCAACATGCCTTGTCCAATCTTCTTTAAACTTGAAGTTCTCATGAATTTCATTTCGCACCAGTGCTGGACGAATTGCTTCGAGCTCACCTTTTTTATTAAACAGGTTAATCAGTGGTCGCTCATAATCCATTACCTCGTCAACCCACCATTTAATACGCATGTCTAAACGACAGAAACGAGAAGCAAAGCTTTTTAAAAAATCTATGTATCTATTGATTGCCTCGCTTAAGAATTGGCATAGAGGCACATACCTTTGACTCGACGCTGTTGCTCGCTCTTCTTTATCAGAGATCCAAATCAGCCCCACCCCAAAATTGAATTGATCCAAATAGCCTGGTGCTCCCTCCACGGCCCGCACCGAAGTTAGAAGCAAACTAACATGCCAAAGCCAAATGCTGTACGCATTGAATTTTTCGATGTAATCAGTCGTTACATCTACTTTTTGGCATAACAGATTAATAAAGTCACTGACAATTGTATAATCAGGGCAGTTTTGACTACCGATTTTATAATCAATAGTATTAGAAGCTAGATTTAGGTAATCATTGCTATATGTGGTTTTTTGACTTAGAAGTTTAATAGCCTGTTGATAATCAGCTCGAATGTTATCGACACTGTTAGAGCTATACCATATATCGGCTCGCTTACGTTCATTTCGGCCTGTAATGATACTAGCAACCTGACTATTAGAGACATGATGAATAAGAATACTGTATAAGCCTTTTTCAATACGAGCCAGTGATAGATATGGTAACTTTAGGGCATCACGAGTTTCGTTTATAACTTCATACAGGATCTCTTTATTAATATTGCCTTTATAGGCTAAAAACGTACCAAGTTGCTCAGGAAGACTTATGTCACATTCAAGCAAACGATTGGCTAGTACTTTTTGGATACCTTGAGTACGAAGTCTCAGAGGTGTGATGTCTAGAATGATATTTAAATGATAACTATTGTTCCGACGATTTAAATTAATATATTGCTTATTATTACCTGTTACATCCTCACTTAACTGGACAACTGACCTCCCGGTGAACATTGATAGCAGTAGATAACTAACTGCTCTCTTTTTATCTCTATCATGACTGGATGATAATTCCTTAAAAAGCTGCCATAGATACGCAAAAATATTCTGTAAAGCAAATAAAGGTAAAATCCTCACATTATTGCTAATAAAACGTTCGTTCTTATTGGCATGCTGCAGCTTTGAGCGCGTACGATGGTAAATCTGTTGCGCAGAATACTTTTCATGCGCTTGTAGTGATGTTTGCTTGAGTATCGTAAAATCTGGTAATCCAATATCTAGTTTCTCACGCACGACATCAATATCATTATCAGTTTTTAGAAATTCAGTGACACTAATCAATTCATCGCTATCATCGTCGACATCGTCAAACTCGATATATTCAATTTTTTCCTCATCAACCCGCCGTGTCACCCTACTTTTACGACCCTTTGTGGAAATTCGTTCGATACGGTTTTTGTTGTGTAGCACGAATTTCAATGCTCTATGCACTTTAGCAAACTGATTAAGATCAGTGCTTTTAATATCGTCGAGATGTTGCTTATATGCATCAATATTTTCGAATGTAGTGGCTATGCCTTTAGATTGTAGCTCTAAACACTTTTGCCATAGGTGATGATAAGAACTACCTTGTACTATCCACAAACGTGCAAAAGTAGTTATCTCAGTAATTCTGTTCATTAATTCACGATCTGAACAGTATAGTAGTAATTGACATAGTTTGGATATCCAAAGCCACTCTGGTGCTGGATTGCTAATATCCAACTCTTTCAGATGATACGTTGAACCTATAAACGCTGTTACTCTGAAATGATCGTTTGTTAATCTACCAGTACAACCCTTATAAATGGCTTTAAGTTCTATTTTTGATAAAACAGAATCCTTCTCTGTCTCTGGTAAAGATAAACTCATAAAACCTTGGCCTGACAATGCAGCCACAGTTAAAAAGTATTTCCTAACGCTTTGGTGGTTATCGACTAAATTAGGAATGAGTCCATCAGTAGCGTGCTCAATATCAATCTCCATTTACATTCCTTTGTATCAGTTCGTCAAAGCTCGGCATCTCAAAAACTGGGTATTTTTGTTTTGCTTGTTGATATTCGAAGTTAGGTCTAGAAATGATCATTTTCTGACAGGTATGTTCAATCGTTAACAACCTGCCGCATATTTGACGTTGGATGTCTTTTGGCATCTGATTCTTTAATTGATTATAAATCTTAATATTTACCGGTTTGAGACCCAAGAACGCTTGCCAAACATATCTCCATGACTCTAGCTCTATTGAGTTCATAGTTGGTTGCGTTTTCATGACATGAACTTCTGTACTATCCATCATCCCCAATTGTTCTACAAAGTTATCGAAAAAATAGAAATTTAATCGATCGTACAAAACATCAAGATGTACCTTATTGCCTTTAGGCTGAGCCACATGGCCTATTGGAAAATGTTCTAAATAAATTTCATATGCTTTTCTGGCTTCCGGATGTATACACAAACTTAGTAAATCTTTAGAAGATAAAGGGACATATCGATTACTAGACCTGGGTAAATTTTTATGATTTTTCATAGCATACCTTTAGCTTGTAACTCATATAAAGCGGCTTGTTTTGGAGTCCAAAATATCATGCGCAGACATTGGACATCTCTGCTAGGGGAGAGTAAAATATGATTTTATAGTTTTTAGTCGGTGTCAAAATACCATAAAATAATGGTGACTATAAACGTGTATCCTGAACACTATTGCACTTTCTTACACTATACATCGAGATAATAAAAAAAGCTACATCATATGTATATCATACGATGTAGCTTATTATAAATTAGTATTATTTCTATTATTTTAGTCCGCGAGCATTGCCAAGGTTGGGGTTTCCCGCTCCAGATACTTAAAAAGCCTCACTTAACAGTGAGGCTTTTTTTTGTCTAATTTTCAAGGTCTGTAGCGTTTTTCAACATGAGCTATTCAGTCTAATTGCTAAGTCTAGCTAATATATTAAAAGCTCAACAATCAGCACCGTGACCAAAACGTGACCATTTCGAACTAACCCTCTAAAGCGGAAATATCATTTCAATTGTCAAAGTTATAGTACTATTAGAATGGACTATCACCACAGTCCACTCCAATTAACGACAGATTGAGCCATTCATGAACTTCATAGACGTTGAGCCCACGCTAGAAAATTACTGGCGAGCTATTATTCTGTTTGGTAGAAACACTGCTTCTTATAAATTCGCGCTTGCCAAAACTTTAATCGATGTCAGCTTAGAGAGAGATTCTGACTTGATTTCGCTCGAAGATTTAGCGCTGCCCTACGCCTTACATCTATGTGAACATCTAAAACATAGCCCTAAACAGAGCACTTTTAGTAGTAGTAAGTTTATCAATGCTTGCATTCAATTCAACCATCAACAGATTAGCGAAGATGAACTCATTCATGTCACGAATAAAGAAGGATTTAAATACGTTTTGGACGCATTTCATGTGGTCAATACTAAAGCAGTGCAAGAACGTTTTTATGATGTAATTAATGAAGAGTTTTTTGTTGACGAGCGTAAACAAAATAAAGGAATACGTCTAACAGATAACTTATTCAAATTATTTCATGTGTTTGATAATTCGGCTAAAAATCTAAATTTAGAGACAGAGTCACGTTGGAACTTGGTAGAAAAAGCGTGGGAGCTCAATATTAGTAAAGGTTTAATTTCAGTTGAATTTGACCAAGATACCAAACAATTATTTACTAAAGATAATAAACATTGCCGCATTGATATTACCAGTTCAAGAGGTGCATTAAACGGATATCAAAAGAGCAGATGCTTTTACTGCTTTACAGAAATCAGTATTGCTTCTAATGACGTGATGCTAGCAGACGTTGACCACTTCTTTCCGCATACTTTAAAAGCCCAAGTAGCAACCGCTAGTTGCTGTCGGCCAGTTAATGTCGATGGGGTTTGGAATTTAGTGCTTGCTTGCTCTAATTGCAACCGTGGTATAGATGGTAAAGCTGCTAAATTACCTAATATTGAGTTGTTGAAAAGACTACATACACGCAACGAATATTTGATTGGCAGTCACCACCCACTACGCGAAACCTTAATCAATCAAACGGGTATAAATGAGAAGACACGTCAACAGTTTTTGCAGAAGTCCTTCAACTTTTCAAAAGAACATTTGATTCATGTCTGGCAACCTAGACAACAAGGAAGTAGTCTCTTCTAATAATGAACAGCGATATATAGCCCATGATAAATCAATCAAATACCCTAGATTTTTATAATAGCAACGCAAATTCATTCTTTGAGCAAACCATTAGTGTGGATATGCATCGACTATACCAACCCTTTATAGACAACTTGCCTGTTAGACCAGTACACCAGCAAAACATACTAGATTTAGGCTGCGGCTCAGGTCGTGACAGTATTCACTTTGCTAACTTAGGCTTCAATGTTACCGCGACTGATGGCAGTCAAGAGCTTATTGAACGGGCAAAAACTCATAACAATGATATTATTGATTGGCAATGCTTAACTTTCGAGCAAGTTCCATTTCAGAAGTGGCATAAACGATTTACAAGTATTTGGGCATGTGCTTCGCTGCTTCATGTACCTTATGAAGAGCTTCCTGAATTAGTAGATAACTTACTCACCATGCTGACAGATGAAAGTAATTTTTACGCATCTTTTAAATATGGCAATAGAGACCGTATTGAGGATGGACGTTTTTTCTGCGATATGAATGAAGAACGCTGGGAAACCTTAAAGCAAAAAATCAATCATAAGTTCAAAGAAGAAACTTGGCTTACGATTGATCAAAGAGCGAATAGAGATGAAGCATGGTTTAATATTATGATTAAAAAGGTTTAAACAAATGAGCCGAAGCTATGATGAGTTTCGATGTGCACGTTTTTAATATAGAACGACATAGGTTGCGCAATATTTATGTCGTTAGTATCATGTTGGTTTAGAAGTAGCTCAACTACAATTAGGAAAATATTATGGCAAAATTAGAATCAAACATTGAGCTAGAAGCAGCTGCATTTCGTCGCTTACTAGCTCATTTAGACGAACGTAAAGATGTACAAAATGTTGAGCTAATGAACCTTGCCGACTTTTGTCGTAACTGTTTATCCAAATGGTATAAAGCGGCTGGTGAAGAGCGTGGTATTGAAATCGAATACGAGGATGCGCGCGAGCTTGTTTATGGTATGCCTTATGCCGAGTGGAAAGAGAAATATCAACAAAAAGCAACGCCAGAGCAGTTAGCGCGTTTTAACGAGATTGAAGCTGCTAAGAATAAAACGGATTAAAACTGACAGTGATAGCTCAAATAAAATAAGCCATCACTAGAGAGTGATATCAGAAAATCCAACATTGCCGCTAGATTAGCGGCTTTCTATAGATTTGAGTATGCTACTAAACCCTATAGTTCCTTGTTTCTGCATTTGACGGTCGAACAGGCGACCGACTAATGGCAGTGGTACAATCAATCGACCCTCAGATACCCAAGTCACGTGTGTGGTGCCATCGCCCAAGTCTTTTAAGTCAATGATGCCTTTATCATGCTGCATTTTTATAGGTTTAGATTTTTCGATTTGGTATTGCATATGAGTAGGACGCTCAAACGCCGTAATCCGCTCCCAGAACTTAACGGGTCCCGTTTGAATGCTACGTAAAGCCCCGACGCCATTGCGCTCCTCGTCACCTTCATTCACCAACTTAGCCACTCCCACCGCTTTAAATGAGCCATAACTGGCATGGTCACTCAGTGCTTCAAATACCTCATCAATCGGTTTTTTGACAATGCGCTCTACTTTTATTTTAAACATAATATGATCTCATTAAGACTAAAGTTATTTAACTTACGGCTATTTCAGCAATAAATATAGCCGTCACATTGTGAAAAATTATTACCGCGAAGAGCCTCGTCCCTTTGAAGGACGCCTGCCATTGGTAGCAGGTTTACCATTGCCTCCAGATTTACCATTACTGCCTGACGGCTTACCACGACCAGTAGGACGTCCATCCCTACCTTTAGAACCTGCTGGTTTTCTAGCATCGTCCTTGGCGTATTTGTTACGCCCCTTTGCTGCACCTGCTGATTTTGTAGATGGTTTTGACTTTGACGAAGCATCAGCACGAGATTTTTTTCGTGGCGTATTGCGAGATTTCTTGTTTGAGTGATTGTCTTGCGAAGAGGAATCTTCTACAGATTTAAGTAACACAGACAGCTCTTTTGGGGTTAAGTCTCGCCAGTCACCAACGGGAAGACCCTTGAGACTTACATTCATAATCCGCGTACGTTCAAGCTTAACGACTTCGTAGCCAAAGTGCTCACACATACGGCGAATTTGGCGGTTTAAACCTTGAACGAGCGTGATATTAAACACATTAGGCGCCACTTTAGTCACTGGGCATTTTTTGGTCATCTTGCCAAGCATCGGCACACCGCCCGCTAAACCTTCGATAACACTATCAGTTAACGGCTTATTTACTGTAACTAGATACTCTTTCTCGTGATTATTACCAGCACGTAGTACCTTATTGACCAAATCACCGTTATTAGTCAAAAATATCAAACCTTGAGAATCTTTGTCCAAACGGCCTATCGGAAAAATACGCAAACTATGTCGCACAAAATCAACAATATTATTTTTCTCGGAGCTTTCCGTGGTGCTTACAATGCCCACTGGCTTATTTAATGCAATAAAAATAAAATCATCAGGCTCTCGTGGCTCAATAAGCTGCCCATTGACTTTTACCGCATCTCCAGCGACCACCTGATCACCTACCGACGCACGTTTGCCATTGATGTATACATTACCTTGTTCAATAAAGCGGTCAGCGTCTCGCCTAGAGCAAATACCACTTTCGCTGATGTATTTATTTAAACGAGTCGAGGAAGCATTGAACATAAAGCACCGTTTTACCTGATAAGAAGCGTTTTTTGCTAAGAAAAAAGCCTAAACTGAATGGATAAACAATAACGAAATAGCTCACATTATATAGGAAATCGACTGACCCTTTGAGGAGAGATGGGTGAAAACCTATAAATGTATAGCGTCATGTAATTTTCGATGATGTCGAAAGAACTTGTTTATGAGGTTAGAAATTTAAAAAGCCTCACCATTCATTATACGAGCAGTGAGGCTTTTTTCTAGTTTTTCAGCTATATAATTTTCAAATCTGTACTTTTACTAATTGATTACTCTATTAACTTATCTTACTCACTACTCAGCATCATCTAACAGTTTGTTAAGCTCGTCCACCATTGGATCGTCAATGATGCTACCTTCTACATAGCTGATTATCTCATCCACAGTCGTCAGATCCATTTCACGAATACCTAAACTGGCTAGTTGCGAATTAATAGATTCTAAGCTGTCGTTATCTTCAGCGTCATCTAATAAATCCTCTTCAAATCTACCTCTGACAAACCAGTACATTTTTTCTAGTACGGTTTCTTTTTTGGTCAAAGTAGAATAACCATCGCCATAAATGAACAGGTTGAAATGATAAGGTATTTCTACGTCATTGATGAAAAATGTACGTTGGCACTCTAATGTATAGGCTTGAATTTCTTCACTCTCAGCGCTTTCATCACTTTTGTTGTCTTCATCATATTCAATCGCCTCTTCTATCAACTCACCTAATATCTGATAGTCGCCGACTTTGATTTTATGATTATAAATGATAGCAGAGTCTGCTATTGCATCAAAAATAATGGCACTGACATCTAAGGTATGATTATCGATATCATAGAATGCTTTTAACGCTGGCAAAAACTCTGTCAGCTCTTCTTCAGGCACTTGAATGAGAAACTGCTGCTCGTATATTTTAATCATATCTTCAGGAGCATAGGTATTAGCAGTATTGGTCTCGTTTCTACCTGTTGGCTGCAAAGGTAAAAAATTACACGGGTTATGTTTGGTCATTCAGAACTGCCTTTTTGCTTAAGTTAAATTTATTAAATGTCTGTGTTGCTCAATCTCTAAGAGCCTTTGAACGTGCTACTATGCTTCAGTACCGTAAGACTTTAGGATTTATGGGCGTATTGTCTCTTATTCAGGCAATTTTAGATAGACAGTTATAAATATACAAGTTCAATCACTCTACTTTAGACAGGTAGTCTAAATAACACAGACTAAAAAGACGATACTAGCCAGCAGTATCTTAATATTGCCTTCAAGTGCTAATCCAACTTTCACTTTTCTCTAAAGCTACTTACATACTAATTCACTTGCTGCCACCCTGATGTTGCATGATGCTCATCTTGATGTGCAAATAAAGGGTGAGCTTTGGCTTCATTTAGACTCAAAACAGGGGTCACACAGACATCTTTTGCTGCAAATACACGTTGCCAATGCTCAAGCGTTTGACTGGCGAATTTTTCCGCGATTGTGTTGGTCGCTGTTTGGCTCTCAGGTCTATTGGGCATGATACCAAGTTGCCAGTGTATTGCTTTAAGCGCTGGCAGCTCCAATACCTGACATAGCCCTTGCCAAAACTTCAGCTCCAAGGCACCAACCGCCATATAGCGCTGGTCAGCGGTTTGGTACAATCGATAGCATGGCAATGCACCGCCTAAAAAGTCATGCTGCGGCAGTAGAGTGTCGTTTAAGCCATTTCCTGAAAGGCTATTAATCAGTTTGCCTGTGACCTTTGGCATGACCATATGATTGTACAAACTGTGCGTCATGCTAATAGCAATGTGTCGTCCCCTGCCCGTACGCTGCGCGGCAAATACGGCAGCCAACAGTGCTATCACTGCTGTATCACTACCACCTGCCAAATCCGCAAACTGAATATTGGGCATGGCCTGCTCACCCTGCGCTGTCCTTAGCTGATCTAGTACACCGCTCATAGCCATAAAATTGATATCATGACCTGCCTTATTGGCCCAGTCATGATTCACTTGAGAGCTGTTTTTTGAATCAGCATCTTCTAAATAAGTACCTTCTTTTGTGTAATTGCCTGCTACGCCATAGCCAGTGATTGACACTATTACTAGCTTTGGGTTGATGGCATGCAAGGTCTTAGCATCTAGCCTCATTTCTGCCAAGACACCTGGGCGAAAGCTATCTAGCATCACATCAGCTTCTTTAAGATGTGCTTTTATAGCTTCAGTCTCTTTGGGATCATGAAAATCATATTTTTCGGTCGTCTTACCGTGGTTTAGAGCTGCGAATAGCTCACCAAACACCCGAGCAGGATCACCTTGTTTGGGTTCGATTTTAAGGACGTCCGCGCCCAAATCTGCTAGCAAACGCGTAGCAAATGGCCCAGGTAGATTACGAGTCAGATCGATCACTCGTAACCCTTGTAGACAGTCCGCCATTTGATCATGATTTGATACATGCATGTCAGTCATCGGAGAACGCCTCGCCTTTGGCTGCCATATCTAACAAGATTTGAGCCGGCTCAAAACGCTCGCCATATTTCGCAGCCAGCTCACGGCTACGCTCAACAAATGCACTCACGCCCATCGCATTGATAAACTGTAGCGTACCACCGTACTGCGGTGCAAACCCCCAACCAAAGATAGACCCTATATTGGTATCGGCAACTGAGCGTACGACATTCTCCTCATAGCACTTAGCGGATTCATTGGCTTGAATAAACATTAGCCGATCTACCAAATCTTGCTGTGAAGGTTGCTCCGATTTTGGCGGATATAAATTTACCAACTCAGGCCATAGATGCTTATCACCCTCTGTTGGATAGTCATAGAACCCTTTGCCATTTTTCTTACCTTCGCGCCCTTGCTCATTAACCAGTGTTTTTAGTATGTCATAAGAAGGGCGCACTACGATTGGCTTACCTTCGGCTGCCATATCCGCTTGCTGCTGTTCGCTGACATGCAATGCTAGGCTTAATGACACTTCATCTTGCAATGCTAAAGGCGGCATCGGCATCCCTGTTTTCATACCGGCAACTTCGATGCTACGCGGATGCATACCCTCTCCTAGCATCGCAATGCCCTCTGATACATAGGTGCCAAATACCCGCGAGGTATAAAATCCGTGACTGTCATTGACGACGATAGGCGTTTTGCCTATTTGCACAACATAGTCGAATGCTTTGGCCAATGTTGCATCATCAGTTTGCTCGCCCATGATAATCTCAACGAGTGGCATCTTGTCTACTGGCGAGAAAAAGTGCAGACCGATGAACTGGTTTGGTCGTGTACTGGCTTTTGCTAGCCCAGTAATCGGTAGTGTTGAGGTATTAGACGCATAAATAGCCGTGTTTGAAATCACTGCTTCACTCTGCTGGGTACATTTGGCTTTGATTTCTCGATTTTCGAACACCGCTTCGATGATGAGATCACAACCAGCTAAATCATCGTAAGAGACGGTTGGCGTGATACGTTTTAGGAGAGCTTGTTTTTTCTCTTCGGTAGCGTGCTGTCGGCTGATGGCTTTATCCAAAATATTAGCAGAGTACGCTTTGCCTCTTTCAGCATTGGCAATTTCTGTGTCCAATAGCACGACGTCTATCCCTGCTTTGGCAGTAACATAAGCGATGCCAGCGCCCATCATGCCAGCCCCCAAGATACCGACTTTTTTGGTTTGGGTCTGCTCAAACCCTTGAGGTCGAGACCGACCTTTTTTGATGCTATTCAGCTGCGTCCATAAGGTGTTAATCATGTTTTTAGATTCAGTTGACAGTACGCAAGCGGCAAAATAACGCGACTCGATCTCAAGCCCTGTATCGATATCAACTAGGCATCCTTCAAACACACAAGACATGATATGAGTAATCGCTGGATAGTTGCCGTGAGATTTTTGATTGGCCATGGCTGGGGCGATAGAGAATATCGGTACAACGCTAGGATGCTTACTATCGCCGCCAGGAATTTTAAAACCCTTCTCATCCCATGGCTGCTGCGCGCTTGGATTGTTTTGAATCCAGTTTTTTGCTTGCTTCAGCATATCTGCTCGATCAGTGGCTATTGCATCAATAAGTCCAATATCTTTTGCCGCTGCTGGTCGTAATTCTTTGCCTTGCGTCATCAGCTCCAGTGCTACTTGAATACCGACTAACCTTGGTAAGCGCTGAGTACCGCCGCCGCCAGGTAACAAGCCCAGTTTCACCTCAGGCAAACCAAGCTTGGTCTTAGGCGTGTCAATGGCAATACGATAATGACAGGCAAGTGCCAACTCTAAACCACCGCCTAATGCGGTTCCTGTCATAGCAGCGACGACGGGTTTACCTGAGGTCTCAAGCGTACGCAAACTCCCTTTTAATTCCTCGGTCAATGTAAATGCTTGCTCCGCTGTCTCTATCTGGTTCAATTGATCAATATCTGCGCCAACCACAAAGGTGTCTTTGGCCGATGTGAGAATTAAGCCTGTGGCGGCGTCATCATTGATAAAACTATCAACTATCGTGGCAAATGCCTCCGTAAAGCCATCACCAATGACATTCATTTTGCGTTTGCTTTGGTCAATCGTAACGGTGACGACACCCTCGTCATCACGCTGGGCGGAGAAGTTATCTAATGCGTTAATGGCTATTACGCTATCTACTGTTTGGTTATTTGTCATCATTTTTATCCCTTAAATGATTCTTTGTATATTGCGTTTTAGTCTAATTGGTTTTCAGTCTATTTTAGAGAAAGGTTAAACACGCTCGATAATAGTGGCAATTCCCATACCACCGCCCACACATAGCGTAATCATAGCAGTCTGTAAGTCGCGGCGTTCCAACTCATCAAGGACTGTCGTCATTAGCATCGCGCCCGTTGCCCCAAGCGGATGACCCATAGCGATTGCACCACCATTGACGTTGACAATATCAAGCGAGATTCCAAAATCATCAGCGGTATTCATCGGCACAGCAGCGAATGCTTCATTAATCTCCCAAAGGTCTATATCAGAGGCTTGCATGCCCGCTTTATCGAGGGCTTTTTGGCAAGCTGGCGTTGGGCCTGTCAGCATAATGGCAGGCTCTGAACCAATGACTGAGGCCATTGTGATTTTGGCGCGTGGTTTTAGTCCTGCTTTTTGCCCAGCCGCCGCGCTACCGACCAAACAAATCGCCGCCCCATCAACGATGCCAGAAGAATTACCCGCATGATGCACATGATTGACGGTTTCAATCGTGGTGTATCGGTCTAATATCACACTATCAAAGCCCATTTTTCCCGGCATAATAAAAGAAGGTTTAAGACCCGCTAAGGTTTCGACATTGGTATTAGGACGGATGGTTTCGTCTTTATCCAATAGCATCATGCCGTTGATATCGGTGACAGGGACAACAGATTTGTCGTAATAGCCGTTCTCCCAAGCCTGCGCCGCGCGGCGATGTGATTCGGTGGCAAAAGCATCGACATCACTACGGCTAAAGCCTTTAAGCGTTGCAATGGTATCTGCGCCCACCCCTTGCGGTACGAAATGCGTCGCTTCATTGACGCGCGGATCCATGTACCAAGCACCGCCATCTGAGCCCATCGGTACGCGGCTCATAGACTCAACACCGCCCGCCACCACCATGTCTTCCATACCCGACATGATTTTGGCGGCTGCCAGATTAATAGATTCTAGACCAGAGGCACAAAAACGAGACAAGGTAAGACCTGCCACACTTTGTGCCCAACCAGCATCAATGACGGCGATACGCGCAATATCAGAGCCTTGCTCGCCCACTGGGGTCACGCAGCCAAGCACCACATCATCGACCAAACTGGTATCCAAGTTATGACGCTGCTGCATCTCCTTTAATAAGGTACGTGTCAGCCAGATTGGTGACGCCTGATACAAAGAGCCGTCCTTTTTTCCTTTGCCGCGTGGCGTGCGGATAGCATCATAAATATAAGCAGTCTCAGTCATAAAAAATCCTTTTTTTATTTTTTAAATAAACAGTAACTATTGTAATCTTATAATATAAGCGTCTACATAAAGCGTGAAGCCAACTCTTTCATAATCTCATTGGTGCCGCCATAGATTTTTTGCACGCGCGCATCAGCATATAAACGGGCGATAGGATACTCGGTCATATAGCCATAGCCACCAAACAGCTGCACGCATTCATCGATGACTTCGCACTGTTTTTCGGTGACCCAGTATTTGATTAATGACGCATGCGGTACAGACAGTTTGCCATCTAACATCGCATCGACTGCCGCATCACACATGGTACTGGCAGCGAGATAATCGGCATAGCATTCAGCCATCTTAAAACGCGTGTTTTGAAACTTCCAAATAGGTTTGCCAAAGGCTTCACGGCCTTTTACATAATCTAGTGTTAGATTGATAGCCAGCTTCATCGAACCGACCCCTGATAGCGCAATGATTAAACGCTCACGTGGCAACTCCTGCATCATCTGTATAAAGCCCATGCCTTCCACCGTACCCAACAGGTTGGTTTGCGGTACACGGACATTGCTAAAGAAAAGCTCTGAGGTATCTTGAGAGGTCAGGCCAATCTTATCGAGATTGCGCCCACGTTCAAACCCTTCTACGTTGTCCGTTTCTACGATGATAAGTGAGACACCTTGCGCGCCTTTTTCACGGTCTGTTTTGCATGCTAATAAGATAAGATTGGCATGCTGACCATTGGTAATAAAGGTCTTAGAACCATTGATAATGTAATCATCACCGTCTTTTACTGCATAGGTTTTGATGTTTTGTAGGTCGGAGCCAGTGCCAGGCTCAGTCATGGCGATAGCGCCAATATATTCGCCCGTTGCCATTTTTGGTAGCCACGCTTGTTTTTGTGCTTCAGTACCATGGGCCAAAATATAAGGCGCGACAATACCTGAATGCACCATACCGCCAAATCCTGACTGATTGGCCTCAGTCTGTGCGTAGATGAGTGCGGCTTCGTGACCGAAATCGCCACCACCGCCGCCATACTCGCTTGGTATTGCCGCACACAAAAACCCCATCTCGCCCGCTTCTTCCCACGCAGCACGATCGATCATGCCGTTTTTGCGCCACTGCTCATCCTTTGGCTCCCAAGATTGAAACATTTTTAAGGCGCTGTCATACACCATCTGATGTTCTTCGGTCATCCAGTTTGGGGTAAATTTTTCGATACTCATGATGTCTATCCTTGACAAGGTGAAGTGAAGAACAACTATATAGTCAAGTCTATATAAATCCGCTACATCGTCATCCTCGCTAAGCATACTAATGTATAACTTGCACTCGGTTTCCTTGTATCGAAATTATATTAACTGACTATAACTAAGTCGTTTTAAAAAATTATGGTAATATATATTACCGTTATAGATATGCCATAAATTCTTTGTATTTATTAATATACGAGTCTTATACTAGGCTATGAAAAACCACTTCGCAATCCATTAAATAAAAATGGTAATTCAAATTACTCATTAATTTAATGATGAGAATTAGTCAGCAATTTATTCAATTGGTAGGACATATTAAATAGCCCATACTTTAAGAAGCGATAAATATGAAAACCTTTAATCAGTCAGATAGCCTTACGCAAACGCGATCGCTAGCGCCCCTATCCGATATGCGACCAGCAACTTTGGATAAAATTGAGCAAGCCGTTCGTAAGGTCTTTGCAGGATTTGATGCTAATGAGGTGACGATGGCGCAGATTGCAAAGTCTGCAAACGTTTCCTTGCAAACGCTCTACAAGTACTTCGGGGACAAGCAAACGCTGTTTTATACCATTATGGATATTGTGCTCGGCAGATTAGCCGCTCGCATCATGGATCATCTGCAAGGGATTGATAGCGTACAAGATCGTCTACGTAAGACGCTGTGGGTCTGCTTTGATTTTGTCGACTCGCATCCAGATGCGGTGATGGTGCTGTCTTCTGTGTCGGCCTCGCGTATACGTAATATCGCGATCTATGAAAACAAAGAGTTAATTGGCGCGTTTTTGGCGGTATTAGAAGATGGTCAAAATCGTGGGGTGCTCAATGACACTGTCCCACTGCACATACTCTTCGATGTGTTTATGGGATTTATTAGTCGACTTGGCTTAATGCATACCATTCGCCAAACAGAGACGCCATTAAATGCAGAGTTTGATGCGCTATTTGTGATTTTATGGCGCGCCATCTCTAAACCTGAAGCATTAAACAAAAAATTTAATGCAAAGAACCAAAAAGCCCCACGATAAAGTGAGGCTTTTTTATACTGAGTTTTCTAATTTATACTAAGGCTTCTTAGTCGATGAGCTTAGATTATTACACTCTTCATATACTCACAGCATTTTAGATACTGCTGGATTTTGGTAAGCCATAATCTGCATGATCAACCACATGGTTGTTTTGTTCAATCGTCAGTCGATAAACTTTGATAACACCATCGTATGGCAAACTGCCCTCATACTGCTGATAATGCTCGCAGATGCTGTCTTGAATCACTGATTTACGTTGAGCATCGTCTAATTTGGCAAATCCATCTGGGAGACGTATGTGAGCCAAACGTGCAGCATTACCACGAGACACCCAATTATCGACACTCGTAAAGGTAAAATCCACTTCCGCTCGTAAGCTATATCTAGGTAGCGTATTAGAGTGGTTCGTCAAGTCATTTTTAATCTGAGCAATATCTTCTGCGAATGGTTGATATGGTATCTCAAGCACGACAAATAGCTTTGCCAAAAACTCATCAGCGGTAAAGTATTTGTCCATATAGCTGCTATCAAGTCCAAGATATCTATTCGACAGTACATGGCGCAAGCGGTCACAGGCAGGAATGGTATGCTTGATAGGATAACCCATGGCGCTGACAATATCTTGCAAACGTAGCTCAAGTGTGGCTATCTGATTGATTGCATATTGTGCTAAAAGATGGCGTGGGTGATAACGACGGGTATATTGAGATTGGTTGGCAATGTGGCTCATGATATTGAACACCTTAGACTCCTATAACTCCGACGAAAAAGGTTGATATACGCCCAAATAGGCAAAAAATCAGGCACAAATGAGGTTGTCGGAGTACAGGCTCATGCGCTTTACCAGAGTTGTTTTATATCGTGCTGGAAGTTGCAAGGTTTGTCATGCTGCCATGAGACGGTTGTCACAGACGGCGATAACAAAACTGTTAAACCCACGATAGTTCGTTCAATGATGATAGCACAACAGACAGCAGAAAATAAATACCGATATTTGTGACCGTTTGTGAATGGCTATTTTTCACTTTACGTACTCAAGCTCGGACACTTCTATACACTACTTATTCCTATACTAGTACGAGACTAAAGATCGAAAAGTCAGTGTTGAAGCATTAAAAATTATTGCCTAACGATTGACGTCAACGACTATTCGACCACGAACTTTACCATCCAACAACTCGCTTGCTGTCGGAATGACTTCGCTTAGACCAATCTCTCTGGTGATTGCATCCAATTGCGTCATATCCAAACTTGTACTCAAACGCTGCCATGCTTCTACACGCTCATCATAAGGTCGTGTCACACTATTGATACCAAGCAAACTGACTCCGCGCAAAATAAAAGGCGCAACAGTAGCAGGGAAATCCATGCCTTGAGCCAATCCACAAGTAGCGACTAGACCATCCTCACACGTGCTAGCACAAACGTTGGCCAGCGTATGACTACCAACAGAATCAATTGCGGCAGCCCATTTCTCCTTACCAAGTGCACGTCCCGGACTATTCAACTCTGCTCGGTCTATGATCGTCGTTGCACCGAGGCTTTTTAAGTATTCTGCTTCCTCTAGGCGACCCGTAGACGCAGTGACAGAGTAGCCTTGGTTTGCCAAAAGTGCGATGGCAAAGCTACCAACACCGCCATTAGCACCCGTCACCAATACTTCGCCACGCTCTGGTGTCAGTCCATTACGCTCTAACGCGATCAAGCAAAGCATCGCAGTATATCCTGCCGTACCTATTGCCATTGCTTGACTTTCAGTCATCGATTCAGGGAGCGGGATAAGCCAGTCACCGTTTAATCGCGCTTTTTGTGACAGACCGCCCCAATACTTCTCACCCACACTCCAACCATTTAACAACACCTTGTCGCCTGCTTCGTAGCGAGGATGGCTGCTTGTTTCTACAGTTCCTGCTAAATCAATACCTGGAACCATGGGAAATGTGCGTACCACAGGGCTACGACCCGTAATAGCCAATCCATCTTTATAGTTGAGTGTGCTATATGCCACACGGACCGTGACATCCCCTTCTGGCAATTGCGCGTCCTGTATCTCAGTCAGATTAGACTGATAAGCATCATCATTTTTTTCAATTAATATTGCTTTAAACATAGTAGCTCCTATTTAGACCAATCGTCTATAAATGAGTAAAAAATAATTTAGACCGGTCGTCTAAAAATATAGATAAAAAAATTACTTCTGTATCCCTGCTGCAAATCCTCGGAAAAAGGTATCTAATGGGCTGACGTCTTGTACCAACTTGGCACGCAAAACCGCACCTTCCCAACCAATCCAAAAGTAAGCAGCAAGCTCATCACAATCACTATGAGAAGGTATTTGTCCTTGTTGTACTGCCAGACGCAAGCAAGCCGCTAAACGCTCTTGCCAATCAAGCAATATATTTTCTAACTCACAACGAAAACTGTCAGGCAACACCACAATCTCTTGACCCAAGTTACCTACCAAACAACCGCGGCGAAATTCATGCTTGATCATTCCCGACTTAGCATCTTCAACAAAGTCACTAATACGCTGCATAGGAGACACTTGCTCGTTTAAAAAACAATGATCTAGCTTGCGAGCAAAATACAACGCGTACTGCCGCAACACTTCCTGTCCAAACGCTTCTTTGTTTTTGAAGTAATTGTAGAAAGAACCTTTAGGCACATTGATGCGTTTGAGTACGGCATCAATACCAGTGGTAGCAAAGCCTTGCTCTGTCATCATCTCCATCCCAGATCTCAAAAGAGCCTCACGGGTATCCGTAAACTCTCGTTCAACATTGGGTGGACGCCCTCGACGGGCTTTTGGCTTAGTAATCGTCATTCATAGATATTATGACCGATCGTCTTTAATGTCAATCGATTATTTTTAGCGGTTTATTTATCCATCAGTCGCGACAGTTTTTTGACTATCCTTGCTATCAGTCTTCACTATGATACGTCGCCTCATCCATCCAAACAATGGGATCTTCGCACAGATGAGTTAAGTGATACCAAATATCACTACTACGAGCGATACGGTGATGACCGCCTGCAAAATAATCGACGTCCCAGCTATCAGGCAGATTCACTAAGGTTCTTCTAGCCACTGCCACATCAAGACTTTCATCATCGACTTCTACCATGACTCGTACCATCTCGGTATTGTTTGTGGGAAAAGACAGCTTCATATCAACCACGTCAGGGATACGGTCAACCAATACCTCACTTGGATAGATACAAGGCGCAATCAACAGCGCGCGCAAGTTGTATTTATGGGCAAAATGATTGGCAAACCAACCATCAAGCGAATGCCCTGCCAACACCACTCGTGGATACTGTGTCATTTTCTCACAAATCAAAGCATCATAAATCTCAAATATTTCTGCAAAACTCTCGCGGTAATTGACCGTTTGACAGTATTTTGGCTCACGCGTGATAAAAGTATATTTATTGGTATCATTGCTGGAATCAAGACCATGAAAAAACAATAAAAACGTGTCGTTATTTTCGATAGGAAACATCATGAGGTTCTCCTTTTTTAATTATTATTTAGGTTTATTATTGACAACTTGGCTTATAAATCAAACTGGTGTCTGGCTAGCAACCTGCGCTTGATACAGGTTCAAAAACTCCTCACAAGCTTGCATTGAAATATTTTTTGTAAAACCTTCATTAAACCAAAAGTCATAAACTGCTTGGACAATAGCTTTCACCGCTTCCGTATTTTCTGGCTTTTGTGCGGTTAGTTTCATCGCAATGTCTTGCGCCTGTATATCCGACTCACTATAGGGCGCGCTCCAGCCCACGCCATAACGATAAAGCACATCATTGATTGCCAATATGAATATGGCATTTGATATGCCAAATGACCCGATAAGCCTGTCGAGCATTGCACAGCGCTCTTCGTAAATACTGACCTCTATCGGCATATCAGCTTGCTCAAACAGACAGTCACAACTCACCATGTGAGAGGGTTTACTGAAATCATTCCACAGCAATGAATAAGTTCCGCGAACTCCGCCCTTTTCCACTACATTAAATTGCCAAATCGCATAATGAGTATCTGGCCCCTTATAGGGCACATGTATGAACCACTGCATCATCGCATCACTGTCGTACATGATATGAGTACTACCAATCCGCACGCCCTGCTTAGGCAGTACATCTCGATACACGTTATCCATGCCATCACTATAAAGCTTCACTTTATTCAGGTTTTCATCACTGGTATCGCCTAACTTCGCTCGTGCTTCGTTTATATTTCGATAGGGTTTAAAAGGCGCTACCCAACTGAGCGTCTCATCGGTATTATTCACGAAGTAAATATCATCTTCATAACTGTCTACAGAAACCGTTTCGAGGTAAAACAATGGCTGTTTGCGTACTCGGCCTTTCTCATCATTTGCTAGTGCCGTTATACCAGATAGCTTTGAGCCATCCGACCATTGCATATTATCTAACCGTTTTTTCTCAAACTGATACGTTAATGTCGTCATCGTTATATCCTTATTATTTTGATTTTGGTTTTTTCGCTGCAGTTTTTCATTGTTGTTATATTCTGAATGCTGATTTCAAGCCAGCCGAGCCTATTCGCCATTGTTTAAATGACGTCATTATCTATAAAGTTACGTAAATTAATCGACTTGGTAAGGTAGTATTTTTTTAATTCCGATGGGCTTTTTAGCCACAGTTTTTTGCTGTTGCATTGCTTATATTTTTGCAATGTTAACGAGTTTTTTTCTACTAAGTTTTTTGTTTATCAATAAATATAATTTTTTGGGTTTATACAGGCACAGAAGTTTAGGATTAAACGTAAATAACACTACTAGAAAGACTGCGCTAAGATAGCGTTTAAAAACTCAATTAAGAAGTGAAGCATTGCGCTCCGAGGGTTAACTGGTTTTCATCTCATGTCATTTTGCCTGACCTAATAACTATAGTATAAGCTCACATAAAAATAAAGCTGTTTAAAACCTTATACGACAACTGGTGTCGCTTCTTCTTAAATGAATTGTAGTTTAATCATTAGCAAGTATCCCAACGCATTCAATATAATTAGCGACAGTTTCATATTGCTCAAGTATCTTCAATAAACGTCCAATTAACAATCCTTATCAAAAAACACCTTTCACGATTGGCTTGGGCTTGCTATCTTGCCCCGCAAACCTTGTATTCTACTTAAGCCTGCCCCACTTTGACCTATCACACGTAGTATTCGTATCTGTATTGGATTTTATGACACATAATAATGAGGCCAGCTCAAACGCTCGCCGAAATCAGTATTTTCAAGTATTTTTGATGGGCGTTAGTGCCTTTATTATGAACACCACAGAATTTGTTCCTGTGGCACTGTTGAGCGACATTGCCCAAGATTTCTCTATTACGACGGCAGAGACTGGCTGGATGTTGACACTCTATGCTTGGATTGTCGCAGCGATGTCATTACCACTAATGCTACTAACCAGTCGATTTGAGCGCAAGCGGTTGCTCTTAGGGCTTTTTGCCGTATTTATTGCCAGTCACGTACTGTCCGTATTTGCCTGGAGCTTTGATGTGCTGCTCATTAGCCGAGTTGGAATTGCATTATCTCATGCGATATTTTGGTCGATCACAGCTGCTATCGCGATACGCGTCGCACCTGAAGGCAAAAAAGCCATGGCGCTTAGTGTACTGGCGACGGGTACGTCGTTAGCAATGGTACTGGGTGTGCCGCTGGGGCGTTTGGTTGGGCAATGGTTTGGCTGGCGAGCGACCTTTGGCGGTATTGGCGTCATTGCCTTAATTGTATTTATTCTACAAGCGAGACTCTTACCAACGCTACCTAGTATGTTTGAGGGGTCTTTTAGAAAGATTCCAGAACTCCTCAAAAACCCCTTATTGGTCTGTCTATACTTGCTTATTTTATTGGTCTTTACAGCGCACTACACAGCTTATTCTTATATAGAACCATTCATGCGCAAAGTCGGTAATATCAGTGAAAATGCTGCTACTTTTGTACTGTTACTATTCGGTGCAGCAGGAATTGTAGGCAGTATTATTTTCAGTCGTTGGGGCGATCGGTTCAATACCAGATTGATGCTGATATCGACCATACTGATGCTCGTGTCTATGCTTGCGCTGTTGCTAGCAGTGACCTCTGTATGGGCCCTCAGCTTTATCGCCTTACTATGGGGCGCGGCGCTCATGCTACTAATTATCTCCATGCAGGCCAAAGTCATCATGGTCGATGTCAATGCGCAAGACATGCTGATGTCGATGTTCTCAGGCATTATCAACTTAGGGATTGGTACGGGTGCACTATTCGGCGGTTATGCCGTGACGCACATTTCACTATCTAGCGTAGGATATACAGGTGCGGCTATCGCAGTTGTGGCGTTACTCTTGATGCTATTTATGATCAAGTGCTTTCCTGAATTGAGTAAACGACTTGGCTAGCTAATAAACTGATATTAGATAATAGCCAAAAAACAGTAGTTAGTAGGTAACTGTCAGGAACAGCAAGCAGAATGCCAGCCATCTAAATGGGCTGGCTTTTTCTTTATGCGTGAATATAACAATGTAGCCTGTAAATCATTTCAAGGATTTTTTACACATTCATTGAACGAACGTTCAGGTGCGGTTATACTAATTTTATTGGACATGAGTATGCTTAGAATATAAGCGTATTCAATAAAGGACTGATAGGGATTAAGCACAAAAGGATGAGTGTGAAATGGATACTATTCAAAACAAGGAAGTCATTACCTACGATCTAAATTTAGTAACGATATATATTACGAGTTTTCAACTTGATGGAGATTCGTGATGGCTGACGGAATGACTCAACAAGACAGTCCAGATCAAAGAAATCAAGATAACACTGCGCCCCTTAGATTGGGTAAATTGCATTACGCTTGGATAGTCGCTGCGACAGGCTCTATAGCAATGTTCTGTGGACTTGGGTTAGGACGATTCGCATTTGGCATGTTACTACCGTCCATGTCGCCTTCTTTAGGGTTAAATTATACTCAAAGTGGAATCTTGGGATTCACTAACCTGATAGGATATCTGGTTGCAGTGCTTCTAAGCCCTTTTATTCTACCTCGGTTGGGTACTCGAACGACTGCGACGGCTAGTCTACTCCTCATTGCAGTCTCTATGTTCGGTATGGCTTTTACCATCAGTTCTCCCATACTTTGCGCGCTATATGTGTTGACGGGTATTGGTAGCGGCGGCGTGGTCTTACCAGTGATGAGCGTCATGTCGCATTGGTTTTTCCCTTCACACCGCGGGCTTGCTCTAGGACTGGTCATGGCTAGGCCTGGATTTGGTATCATTTTATCGGGATTTGTCGTACCCAAACTCTTACCCATCTCTACTCTACTGTCTTGGCAGACAGGTTGGCTAATTTTTGCCGTAATTAATATTGCGGTAGCTTGGCTTACCTTTACTTTGATTCGCAATCATCCAGACAATGTCAGCCAAAGCCCTTTTGGGCGCGCACCTACCTTACCTGTTAAAAATAAGAAAAAGCTAGAACGTAGCAATATTAAACTACTCGTACATCTAGGTGTCATTTTTGCTATTTATGGCGCTACTTATATGGTTTACGTTACCTTCATAGTGACCAGTATGGTTGGCTCGTATCAACTGAGTGAAGCGGCGGCTGGTGGTGTATGGGCATGGATTGGACTGCTTAGCATGTTCTCAGGCATGTTGTTTGGCTGGATTTCTGACCATATTGGTAGACGCCTTGGGCTTGCTTTGGCCTTTGTTTTCCTTGCCAGCGCTTACCTCTTGGTCGGATTGACTGATTGGCATTCAGGACTGTATTTGTCAATTATTCTGTTTGGCTTAGTGGTGTGGAGTGTGCCTGTCATCATGGCAGCTTCTGCAGGCGATTATTTCGGGCCTGCGGCGGCGGCAAGTGCGCTCGCAGCGCTGACTTTTGCTTTTTCAGGTGGACAGGCTCTTGGGCCAGTAGCCGCAGGTTATCTTGCAGAAATCACTAGAGATTTTAGTATCAGTTATATGATATCTGGTATCGTCGCTTTTGTAGCACTTGGACTCGCCTTATTATTGCGTCCACAAAAACAAGCTTAATTTCAGTTTACATAATATTGATACTGCTAGCTAGCTATACCTTACTCTTGCCGCCAGTGACATAGATATGCACACTTGGCCTGATTATCTTATTATGGAGTGCTGAGTTTATACTATATATAATTGAGCAGTTTTCCAAGTTGAGTAGCTAGATGACTAAACTATTGACCAAATAACTCTCTAAAAATCCACTTTACCGCGCAAAGCCTTTGTCTTACCGCGCTGGGTCTTTTTATCCACCCGTTTACGTTTGGCATTTCTGCTTGGCTTGGTAGGCCTTCTCGTTTTATTCACGTAAGTGGTTTTGGTGATAAAACTTTGCAAACGCTCAAGCGCATCTATTCTATTGCGCTCTTGCGTTCGAAACTGCTGCGCCTTGATAATTAGCACGCCTTCCTTGGTTATTCGGCTATCTTTACTATTTAGCAGTCGCTGCTTGTACTCATCGCTCAGACTTGAGTTATTAATATCAAAACGCAGGTGAATGGCAGAAGATACTTTGTTGACATTCTGCCCACCTGCGCCTTGCGCTCGTATGGCGCTGATCTCTACCTCATTATCATTGAGGCTAATATTATTATTAATAAAAATCATAGTATGCTGTTATCGAATGTGAATGGATATGGTTTATGATAAAGCATTATATAGTCAATCCTCTATAAATTAGGTACGGTGTCAGTCTCGCTTAGTATACTGCTTGTAATACTTCCACTCGGCTTTCTAGGGCGTGTCCTCATTTTAAGAATGGCGATAAAAATGAGATAAATCGCAGTCAAACAAGGAAAATAGCGCAGATAATAGTCAGCTATTTGACGCCATTTGGCAAGATTTAGCCGTTTTCAACCCATTTAGATAACTATCGATTAAATTGAGGACACGCCCTAGTAACCAAATTATATTGAACCGACTACTTATATTTAACTAAATATGGATTGGCCTGCTACTTTGCCAACAGTTGACGACTACGCTCAATCACTGGTGCATCGACCATCTCGCCATCTATTTTGAATACTGCCTGCCCGCTCCGCTCATACTCCTCGACTACATGCTGTGCAAATAACAAAGTCTCATCTGTTGGTTGCAATGTTTGTTGGACAACTGCCACTTGCTTGGGATGGATACATAGCATTCCTGACATCCCCATTTGTGACCATAACTGTACTCGATCGCTCAGTCCAACTTTATTGTTGAAGTCAGGATAAATGGTATCGATGGGTGGCGATAATTGGTGCACTTTGGACGTCAGGATTAGTTGATAGCGGATTTGATTGGCGATAATATCTGCGGCAGGTGTTCCTACTTGTACTTGCAAATCATTGCACAGATCTAAAAATCCATAACTAAATGCGGCCAGTCCGACTGCTTTTGCCATACTATCGATTTGATACAATCCTATCGCACTCTCAATCAGTGCAATCACGGGTAAATTGGTAAGCTGATGTACGCTTTCTATATCATCTACTTGCTCAGCTTTGGCCAATAATACTCCCGCTAAATGTGACATCTTCTGACAGAGAACTATGTCCTTAAAAAACTCCTCGCTACCTGCCTTATTAATACGTACCCAAATCGGCTGATAATCTTTACTGTCATGATACTGTTGCAATGCTTCACGTGCGGATGCTTTGTCTTCTGGCGCAACGGCATCCTCTAAATCGACAATAACCGCATCTGCTCCACTAGCAAATGCTTTCGCTACTCTATCGATGCGAGTCGCTGGCACAAACAGCCATGTTTTATTTTGAGAAATCATATTTATTTTATTTTTGATAACTGAATCCATGCTTAATTCCTATATTTTTCAAGTAGCGGTTAGCAGCTTTATTATGCCATTATATCGCTGTTCCTCATTCAAAATTAGCGATTTATTCGATAGTGCAAAACCAAGATTACTTAAACATTCCATTAAAAAACCAAATCAAAAGAGCCGCATGAAAATGAATCTCATGCGGCTCTTCATAGTAAATTGTTCTTGAACTTATATGCTGTATTTTGCTAATTAAGCTAACATACCGCCGTCGACAACGATAGTCGCACCTGTAGTATAGCTTGAAGCGTCCGATACTAGATACAATACGGTACCAGCCATTTCATCAGGCTCAGCCACACGTCCTAGCGGAATTGAGTGTAGCGCCATTTTTAAGACTTTATCGTTGGTAGTCAAAGCCGAGGCAAACTTAGTATCTGTCAAACCTGGCAATAGCGCATTAACACGGATATTAAGTGGGCCACATTCTTTAGCAAAGGCTTTGGTCATGCTAATGACTGCCGCTTTGGTGATTGAGTAGATGCCTTGCTTATCGCCTGCTACTAAACCATTGACTGATGCGGTATTCAAGATGACACCGCCACCCTGCTCTTTCATCATTTTGCCAGCGGCCGTCGACATAAAGAAGTAACCGCGGATATTAACTTCAACCGTTTTATCAAAGGCGGCTAAATCCGTGTCTAAGATATGGCCATAGTAAGGGTTGGCTGCTGCATTATTAACTAAGATATCAATTTGACCAAATTCACTTTTGATATGCTCAAAAATTGCGTCAATTTGCTCCATGTCTCCTACATGACAAGCGAAAGCACTGGCCTTGTGACCATCAGCTTTGATGCTATCTGCGACTGCTTGGCACGCATCAATTTTGCGGCTTGAGACAATCACATGTGCGCCTCTTGATGCCAATAGACGGGCAATAGACTCACCAATACCACGGCTAGCACCAGTTACTAGAGCAACCTTACCAGTTAAATCAAATAAATCTTTCATAGTTGTTCCTTATATTTTTATAAACTTTATATTTTCAATAATTCTTGAGCGCTAAATTCATGTATCTAAAATCAGATAACTAAATGCAGATAATCGTTGTCAAAACTAACAGCGATTATCGAGCACTAATGAACTAAACTGAAAGCGCTCAACGATCACAGTTACGCTAGCATACCACCATCTAAGGTGAAGGCATGGCCATTCATAAAGCTGCTTTCATCGCTGGCAAGCCACGCAATCGCACTAGAGATTTCACTGACGTTTCCTAGGCGGCGCAGTGGACTGGCCTTAATCGTTGCTTGCTGCGTACGCTCATCCATCGTTGCCATGGTATTGCGTACCATTGGCGTATCAATGAAGCTTGGGCATACAGCGTTAAAACGGATATTGGCACGGGCATACTCATGGGCAGCAGATTTGGTCAGACCCATGACCCCATGTTTAGCTGCACTGTAGGCTGATATCATAGGCGCTGAACGCAAACCTGCAATAGATGCGACGTTGATCACATGACCACCGCCATTAGGCAGCATACAATTGACTGCAGCACGCATACAGTGCCAAACGCCTTTTAAATTCACTGCGATATTACGATCAAAATCATCATCACTTAGCTCATGCATTGGTGAAGGCTTGTGGTCGATACCAGCGTTATTCACCACAACATCTAGGCCACCAAGCGTTTCTACTGCAAAGTCAAACAACGCACGCACTTCATCACCACTGGTCACGTCTACTTTTTTAAAGACGATACTGTTGCCAGCATCTTGGCCTTGCTTGGCAACCGCTTCACCCATCTCTTCTGCCATATCACCAATAACGACTTTTGCGCCGCGGCTGGCCAGCAACAACGCGCTTGCTGCCCCGATGCCTGATGCACCGCCCGTGATCAAAATTCGTTTGCCAGCTACATCTGATGCAATTCCATTTGTATTCAGTGTCATGATCTATCCCTCTACCTTAAGTACTAATTTGCCGAAGTTTTCACCATTAAAGAGCATCATCAAAGTATCAGGGAACGTCTCGATACCTTCAACGATATGATCTTTCACTTTCATATCACCTGACTGAATCCAGCCAGCAATCTCTTTCATGGCGATTGGGTATTCTTTGATATTATCGAACACCACGATGCCTTCCATGCGAGCACGATTGACCAACAGTGATAGATAGTTCGATGGGCCTTTTACTGCTGTGGTGTTGTTATATTGGCTGATAGCCCCGCAAATAACGATACGCGCATGTAGATTAATCTGAGTAAGCACGTCATTTAAGATATCACCGCCTACGTTGTCAAAGTATACATCGACGCCGTCTGGGCAGGTTTTTTTTAGTGCTTTTTTCACATCTTCGTTTTTGTAATCAATCGTCGCATCAAACCCAAGCTCATCGACCAAGAACTTGCATTTCTCAGCACCGCCCGCGATACCGACGACGCGGCAGCCTTTAATTTTGGCAATCTGACCGACCAAGCTACCAACCGCACCAGCAGCGCCAGAGACGACCACGGTCTCACCCGCTTTTGGCTGACCCGTCTTTAGGAGACCGAAATACCCTGTCATCCCCGGCATACCGAGTACACCCAAGTAATAAGACAGCGGCGCTAGGCTCGGATCAACTTTATGCAGACCAGTACCATCGCTGACCGCATATGACTGTACGCCGTCGTGACCTGCGACATAGTCACCTACTGCAAATTTTTCATTTTTACTTTCAATCACTTCACCCACGGTACCGGCGCGCATAACCTCACCAATTTGTACTGGTGCGATATAAGATTTGGCATCGTTCAACCAACCCCGCATCGCCGGATCGATAGAGATGTATTCAACCTTAATCAGCAACTGACCATCAGTAATCGTCGGTATTTCTGTCTCGGTATAATCCCAAGTCTCAGCGCTTGGCTCGCCTACAGGTCTTGCTTTTAGGCGCCATTGTTTGTTTATCGTTGTCATGTCTCTTTCCTTAGAGTTGTTCTTAGAACCAGTCCGCTTGCATATCAGTGCAAACCGAGTTGGTGTTGGTTAATAATTCGATGTCGCGTTTAACTAATGGTAGTTCCCAATCGATGAAGTATTTGGCCGCTTGTATCTTGCCTTTATAAAAATTCTGCTGCTCGACATCTTGCGTCGTACTTAGTAGCTGCTCGGCTTTACTGGCTTGGCGAATCCAAATCCAGCTCAGTACAATTGAGGCAAAAATATTCATTAATGCTTGAGCATTACCAGTCAATGTCAGCGCTTCTTCTGTCTGCAACACTTTGCCCAAATGCACGAGCACTTCATGCAGCTGACCCATGTAAGGCATCAGCTTGCCTGCAAGTTGCGCGCTCTCAGGCGTAGTGATACTTTCTAAATCTTGTGTAATCTCACGTTTTAGGATTTGAATGCCTAACCCACCTTTTTGCCATAACTTGCGGAATGACAAATCTAGCGCCTGCACACCGTTTGTGCCTTCATGGATAGGATTTAGACGATTGTCACGCCAAAATTGCTCAGCTTGATATTCACGCGTATAGCCTGCGCCGCCTAATACCTGAATACCTAAGTCATTGGCTTTTGGGCCATACTCAGATGGCCATGCTTTTAGCACTGGCGTTAGCAAATCCAACAACTCTGTTAGCTCATTTTTTAGCGTTTCGTCTTCACAGGTATTGATACGGTCAATTAGGTTTGAACCATATAGACATAATGAGATGCCGCCTTCAGAGTAAGCTTTTTGTGCCAACAGCATGCGCTTTACGTCACCATGCTGAATAATGGCCGTTGCATCATCTTCAGGCTTATTGTTTGGCGCAATGCGACCTTGTGTACGGTCTTTGGCATAATCTAGCGAGTACTGATAGCCACGATAACCAATCATAGAAGCGCCAAAACCGACAGCGATACGTGCCTCATTCATCATCTTGAACATATAACGCAAGCCAAAATGCTCTTCGCCGATCAAATAACCATGACAATCGCCTTCATCACCGAAGCTCAATGCCGTAGAAGTCGCACCTCTATAACCAAGCTTATGAATCAACCCAGTCAAATGTACATCGTTACGCTCGCCTACAGACATATCATCGTTCAAGCGATACTTAGGCACGGCAAATAAAGAGATACCTTTGACGCCACCTGGGCCACCTGGCACTTTGGCCAATACCAAATGTACAATATTGTCAGACAGCTCATGATCACCTGCTGAGATATAAATCTTGCTGCCTTTGACGCGATACGAGCCATCGTCTTGTTTTACCGCGATGGTTTTGATATCGGCAAGTGATGAACCTGCATGCGGCTCTGTTAAAGCCATAGTGCCAGTAAATTCACCTGTCAGCATACGCGGCATAAAGGCTGCTTTGATATCATCACTAGCAAAATGAGAGATGACGTTGATTGCCGCAGTGGTCAGAAATGGATAGGCAGTCGTTGATGGATTGGCTGCCATAAAGTAACCTGCCACAGCAGTCATCACCGTCTCAGGCAGCTGCATGCCGCCATCTTCAAAGCTATAACGACCGGCGATAAAGCCAGACTCGCGGAACGCATCAAAAGCCACCTTTACATCGTTTATCATGCTGACTTTCTTACCATCGAACTGAGGCTCGTTCTTATCCGCAATATGGTTGTGCGGTAAAAATAAATCTGTCGCAATCTTATTTGCCGTCTCTAATACAGCATCAAATGTCTCGCGGCTATGTTCGGAGAACTTTGCGTGTTCAGTGAGTGATTCTGTGCCTAGCACATCATACAATTGGAAAGGTAATTCAAAATCGTTTAGGAGGGTATCTGCGGCCATAGTATTCTCGTTAACTGATTAAATGTGGTTATCAATTGATATTAGTCTAATTTGACACCTGTCCGTATTGTCATTTATGACATAATTATGGTCAAATAAGACATAAACAGAGTGTCTAACCGGTTAAAATCAGCCAAATAATGGCTATTTTGGTAAGCACAGCAAAGGAAACGAGTGACTTATGCCCTATTTCAAACCTTTTAAAATGATTATTCTTGGCTTCGATGGTGTGCTCGGTAGTGTACTATCTGGCGCATTGGACTTGTTTTCATTCACGGGGGTCAGCTGGCAGCGCTTTTCGAATGAGTCTGTAGAGCCACGATTTAATGTACAGATTGCAAGCTTAGGTGGCGGTGATATCAGGTGCAGCAATCGGTTAATCATGCAAGCCCACTGTGATATCCGAGACGTGACAGAGTGCGACTTATTGCTTGTGCCCACCATTGGCGATTCTATTGATAAGGTATTGACGCAAAACAGTGAGCTACTGCCACATTTAGTACGGCTTGCGAATACCAAGGCCGATATAGCAAGCAATTGTAGCGGAGCATTTTTTTTGGCAAAGGCGGGATTGTTAGATCATAAGATAGCCACCACACACTGGGGCTATGCCAATAAGTTTAAGGCAGACTTTCCATTAGTGGACCTACAAGAGAATCAGTTTGTGACCCATTCAAGAAGCGAGTCGACAAACCAGTCGGGCAATATATTTTGTGCAGCTGGCGGCAGCGCCTTTTATGATTTAGGGCTATTATTGATTGAGCGATACTGCGGACGTGAGATCTCTACACAAGTGGCAAAAACCCAAATCATCGATAGCAAAAGAGGCAGTCAAAATAGCTATACCAATGTGACCCTGCACAAGCCGCATTCTGATCATTTGATTAAACAAGTACAAGAGTATATCGAAGAAAACTTTCAACATTCTTTGCAGGTCAGCAGTTTAGCCGCTATGGTAAATATTACCCCGCGCACTTTAAACAGGCGCTTCCAGTCCTGCGTGGCAATGCGACCGATTGAATATATTCAGGCCGTCAGAATTGAACAAGCCAAACGCTTACTTGAATTAGGCGATGTATCAATAAAATCGCTTGCCGATCAAGTAGGTTATGATGATATCTCTTCATTCACGCGTCTATTTAAACGTGCGACAGAGCTGACACCAAAAGAGTATCAAGATAAGTTTTCGCGGTTGGCTATTTAAAAAGGACAGTGATTAGCGTTTAAGCAGTCTGCCACAAGCCTTCCACTTGGATGGCATCAGCCTTGATGGTTGGATAATCGGTAAATACTAGCTGATAGCCACCATTTACATCAGGACTCATCTGGCAAGTTACTCCTAGCGGAAAACTGTATTTTTTGCCGATATGACCAAAAGGCATACCACTATATATCGGCAATCCTGTCAATTCATGCAGCTGACGAATGACTGTGGCGACATCATAACGTTTGTCATAGCTGTCCTCGCCCGTACCAGACAATGCTCCAAATACAATCGCTTGCTGATTTTTAAAGACGCCTGCGAGATATAAGTCATATAACATGCGCTCAATACGATACGCCTGCTCGCCGACATCTTCTAAAAACACAATACCGCCATCGATACGCGGTAAATACTCACTACCTGCCATCGCTGATACGACACTTAAGTTACCACCCCAAATCGTACCAGTTAACAGTTTTGGCTCACCCTTTGTCAGTATGGCAGGTAGCTGCTGACTGGTTAACGAAGCATCTTGTATACTGATAGTTAGATTGGGATTGGTCAGCACTTCAACAAACTGCTGACAGCTGACTTTATCAGGCGCGGTTTTACCAAACTCACTATAGAGCATCGGTGCTGCAAATGAGCTCATTGACCCTTTTGCCAATAGCGCACATTGAATAGCCGTTACATCACTGAATCCTGCGAGTATCGTGCCGCGCTCCTTCATAATTCGTCCTAGTGTCGACCAATCCACCATAGGCAATATGCGCATGGCACCGTAGCCGCCGCGCACACCTAACAGCAGCTTGGGCGCGGCTATTGCCCCAGTGGCAAGGTTTTGAAAATCGCTAGCACGCTGTGAGTCCGTTCCCGCAAAGCGTAAATACTGACGATTGGTAATAGCAGGATTCTCTACTTTAAACCCAGCACAAGCCACACGATCTAATGCCAACTGATTACGCTCATCACTACCACCCACATTGGAGCTAGCAAAAAGTCGCGTCTCAATCGTGGGCGTGATACAACCTGCCTGCGTCAGTGATTCCTGTGACGTTTGTGCTAATGAGCGATTATCCAATAACGAAGTTGGCAGATCATCCTTGGTCAGTTGCGAGTTATTGCCAGACTCGATGTGACTGGCTGCCAACGCTTGAGAAATACCTTGGCTCGCTAATACCGCTGTGCCTGCACTCACACCGATTCGACGTAGAAACTGCCGACGGTTTAGCCCAGATGTTGTTTCAGTTGCACGACTATTTTTATCATCTGTCCATGCCTGACGCTTAATCCCCATATCTTACTGCTACCTTATCGCTTTTATTTTTATGACTTGTGTTTTTAGACCTTGTGGCAGCATATTGTAGACGCTTTTCTGATGCTGATGGTTGCCTAATCTTTACCGATATTTACTTTTTCGCTACTGAGACACACAATATAGGTCAATTAGATTTGTTACTGTAAATACAAATTCATCGCAAAAAACAAAAGGTAATAATTATGTTTAATAAAAAAACCGATAAAAACAAGTCACTTGACTCTAATTTAGAATACTTGCTAGGTAAAGAAGACAAGCTGAAAGAAAAGTTAGAAGATAGCGGCTACCTTGAGCCGTTTAGTGATGATTTAATGCTATTTATGAGTCTTGTCAAAGACTATTATAAAGGTGACTACCGTAAGATTCCTTTTAAGACAATCTCAGCTGGCGTTATTGGTGCGCTCTATGTGCTAAATCCAATTGACCTTATTCCTGATTCTATTCCGTTTATCGGTCATATCGATGATGCGCTAGTACTTAAATTTTGTTTGAAGCAGGCCAGAAAAGATCTGCAAAAATACAAAGAATGGAAGCAGGAACAATCAGCTACTAAGGATAAGTTAGAATCTAACAATGATACGGATAAGACTGATAACGACAAGACTAGTACTGATGAGAAAGACAGCGACGAGACTGGTACTAATTTGAAGAAAGCCTCATAAATATTAGTACTTTCAGCTATGAAAAAACTGCACTATCGAAAAAGCCACGACCGCGAATTAATATTTCGGTCGTGGCTTTTGTTATTCACAATTCATTCAATACTGTATTTTAATCAGGCACTTCATAATTAGCTTTTTCTGGATTAAGACCAAACGAGTAGACGAATGTTGCAACGAGGCTATTGACAATAATGAAAGGTAGATCAATCGTAGCATGACCAAGTGCATAGCGACCAAGCAGCCAAGAGACGATCAACATGATAATAAGAAATGCACCCAAATATGCCAAAATCGCAGGATGTTTTAGATTATAAGGCTGCTCAGGCGTCGGTTGTTTGTCTAATACATACGTCCTTACCGCCCAACCAGCTGCATAAGAGAACCCACCTAACACCACGTAACTGAAAAAATTCATATCGCTTAACTCTAATGGTATGACTGTTTATAACAAAATGCTGTTTATACAAATATCATCGACCAACAATAATATTTATAGTCGATACTTATCCAAGTACTATCGTTAACGCTTATTTAAATACTATCATCAACATTATCGATAACAAGATTAGCATGTGGATTGGCTAAAATATCAGTATTCACCTCGTCGCACTCCACGCGGTAGATCGTGTTGGCACCTCGGTAAATATACGACAAGTACTCACTGTCTAAGAGCGGATCAATATTTGCATAGGCTGGTTTGACATGAGCCAGTACAAGTACTCGATCAGGACGACCAATAACTGCATTGACATTATCTGGATCGATAGAGAAGAACTGCGGTATGTCGCTATTTTCAATCACTTCTAACGGCTCTGGAGTATCCCAGACACGCTTAGCAGTGACGGGTTCTTTCATCTGCATCACCCAAGTGTCGTCTTGCTGGCTGACCTTTATCTGAGCAGGCTCATCTTGACTCACCGTATAACAACCTTCAAAGACAGACAGATCTGCCGCAACTTCGGTATCTGCTTGAGGGCTGGTATCATTACAAGCGCTCAGAAAAATCGCGCTGCTAGCAGTCACACTGAGCATTAAATACGTCAGTCTCTTATTAAATAAATTCGAGCGTAAGGACATAATGGGGTTATCCTGCAATCATGCATTAAAAACTTTTATTAAGTGTACTATTATCAAAATGTCACTAGATAGCTGTATCAGAAAAATGCGCTTGGGCATCTTTGTAGCAAAGGCAGCTCTGTAACTAAAAACTAGAGCCTTTCAGAGAGCTTCGCTATTTTAACAGAAAACCAAGACGTTACTATTATGTTATAAGTTACCGTAAGAGTTTTCTGACTTTGTGCGTCACGACTGCCCATATTTATGATAGATTTGCTATACTCACAACGTCATCATCATCGTTCGAATAACGTAAACGAGATGCTCTAATACTACCCTATGCTTACCACTTATCAGGTCCATACTCCTTTATGTCAGACAACCGTAATTCAATGCCAAACACTCATAAAGACAACGCGATTGATCCATTGGCTGCTAAAACAAATACCACTGTGGCCTATACTGATGGTGCTTGCAAAGGCAATCCTGGCGCTGGCGGCTGGGGCGCACATCTTATATTTAGTGATGGCAGCACGCAAGATTTGTACGGCGGCGACAAAGAAACCACCAATAACCGTATGGAGCTAATGGGTGCAATACAAGCCCTGACCCATAGCCCGCATGAGCATACTCTTGAGATTTGGACTGACTCCAGTTATGTCAAAAAAGGCATCACTGAATGGATTGAAGGTTGGAAGAAAAAGGGCTGGAAAACTGCCAGTAAAAAGCCAGTCGCCAATCAAGACCTATGGCAACAATTGGATAAGCTCTGCCAACAGCGTGATGTTAGCTGGCATTGGGTCAAGGGTCACGCTGGACATGCTGGTAATGAAAAAGCAGACGGGCTGGCAAACCTAGGTGTCACATCAAACAGCGGCCATTCAGCTATAGTCAGTGAAGCAGATACGACTAAAAAAAAAGACCACATAGCGTCTGATATTGTTATTAATATTGACGCTAACACTGATACCTTGCAAAAACCATCTAGCGCTGACTGGCTAAGTTTCGATCCATTGGGTCTAGATATAATGGACGATGAGTTTGATGAAGAGCTCTTAGAAAATGAGCCGCTAAAAGAAGATAGTCAGAGTACAGCTAACACCCTTAAGATGAATAAAGACATTGCTGTAGAATCTAGCAATCATCAAGACAATACATACAACCCGACGAGTACCAAAGCTATGCCAGATATTCAAACGCACCTAGATGATACCGTCGACAACGATATGTTGCCAAGTGTAGAATCTGATGCCCCTAAGTTCGATGGGGATACTAGCCGTGCCAACCCATATTTTAAGCCGCTACTACCAAAGCCGATACACCGCCATGAAGCAGATCGCCAGCTTATCATGGATACAGAAACTACAGGGCTTGATGCACTAAAAGGCGACCGTATTATCGAGGTCGGTATTGTGGAGCTGGTCGGACGTAAGTTTACTGGTGAAAAGCTGCACGTTTATATCAATCCGCAGCGCGGTATGGATGATGAAGTCATTCGTATTCATGGTATCTCTGAAGCATTTTTGACTGACAAGCCGACCTTTGATCAAGTTGCTCAGTCTTTGTATGACTTTATGGACGGCGCTGAGATTATCGCTCATAACGCTACTTTTGATATGAACTTCTTAAATATGGAGTTTGCAAAAGTTGGTCTGAATGATTTTGCTAATCGAGTGCAAGTAACCGATTCACTGGCGATGGCCAAGCAGCAGTATCCTGGGCAAAAAAACACGCTAGATGCCCTCGTGCGTCGCCTAAATGTTGGTAAGCAAGACCGTACTTTTCACGGGGCATTACTTGACTCAGAGATTTTAGCCGAAGTTTATCTGGCGATGACTGGTGGACAGGTCACGCTTGCCATCGAAGAGGATACAGATACCGATGGCGGACAAACCGCTCATGCAAGTTTCGCCAATTTAGCGAATTTATTGCTGGCATCAACGGCGGATGAAACTGCTGACCAAAGCTGGTATGCGGCTTTGGCAGAAGATTATCCTGCCCTAAAAGCTAGCATGTAATTGTCGTTCGAATTTTTATTGAACCGACATTTGTATAATTTAGTCTTGATTATTATGATAGAAAGCGTTAAAACATCACTAGCCAATACTTTCTGAATCAAATTTATATTGCTATTCTCATCAGTACATTATGGAAAAATACTTATGGACCAGTCTGCGCAAATGAAGCTAACCGCCCCAACGCTTAGTGTTACTGATTTTAACCTACCATCACTCCATTTACTGCATGATGAGGTTATAGCAACGCTTAAAGATACCGAGATTCATTTAGGTGAGTTCAATGATGATAGTAGTCAGGCGCCTTTGTTGTCAGATTCTATCGAAGTATTAAAGCAGCTGTCTTGTATTTTCAAACTCATTTCTTTGGTCGGTGCAGAAGCATTGAATGATGCCATTGTTGGTGGTTTACAGAGACTTTATGACAATGGTGATAATAACGATACTGATTTGATCATGGATCTATCAGAAGCCATCATGACCTTGGATCGTTATGTTGAGTTTGTCCTCTTGACTGAATCGGTAGAGCCTACTCTACTGATACCTGTAATCAACAAGCTTAATGCGCATAGTCAAGAAGCTCCTATTACGGCAGACTATTTCTCTGCATTTGGTAGCAGTAGTGTCATCATCGCCAACCCTGAACAAAACTTTGAATCTCTAAGCACGCTTAATCTAGACACAGAGCTGCTGACCAACGCGTATCGTAGTGGCCTTAGCATTGCACTACTCAATCAAGATGGCAAAATTGACTCAGCAGATCAGCAAAAGCTGGATGCTATGAGTGCAGCTTGTGCATTAATTGCCTCAAATACTGATAGCTTATTTTGGCAAGCGGCGACTGCTGCTGTGACTGATATCGCAGCAGTATTACCATTAAACTTGAGTCAAAAACACACACTTATCTATTTAGAGCAGCAATTTCAAAGCTATTTACCAGTCATGGATACCCGCTTTGCAGATTTAGTGAGCTTTGCCTGTCAACGTGATAACGAGCAAGCGCATCAACTACGTGAACAGTATGCCAGTAACCATTTAGAAGGTGCTCAGCTAGAACAAATGAAACGCTTTTTATTCGGTCCTAACCGCGAACTTACCGATACGTTAAACACAATTATTCAAAATCAGATCAATAATATTAAAGAACACGTCGATAGTTATGCACGTGGCGATTCAATCAACCCTATTGATATGCAGACCGCGCAAATTATCGAAGAGCTGACTGAGCTTAGTTCAGCATTACGTTTATTAGGTCTGTCCAACGCAGCCAATAGTCTTAGCGAAGCAGCAGAAGCTGTGAGCCATTGGCAAGCACCTTCCCCTGACGATTTTGATCATTTGCTACTAGCGTTAATGCATGCAGAGAACGCCGCCATTGCCATGGCAGAGATGCATACACCAGGGGCAATCTATCTGCCACTGAATAACCCGCATATCTCATTGCATCAGCTTAATACGGCTAATGATACCTTGATACAAGAAAGCCGAACTGCTATTGCTAGTGCCGAGCAAGCCATCAATGATTATTTGGCGGAGCCTGAGCGCGATATGCTCAATATCCAAAATATTCCTGGGATGATGCGTCAAGTAGCAGGCGCAGTACGCTTCTTACAACTGCCCACACCTTCCAGCATGCTGAGTCAGCTAGCCAACTACATTGAAAAGCGTATCGAAGGCGGACGACGTATCGAAGACAGTACGTTAGCCTGCATCGCTGATGTTATCATGGCGGTCGATCATCACTTAGATGGTTTTGAGAATAATCGCCCTGTCAGCAAACAAGCGCTTGATGTGGGGCAGCAAAGCTTAAGCCACCTACTTGCTGCTTAACTTTTCTTATTGTCATGGCATGGTTATTATCTCTTAGCCATGACATCTCATTTACGTATAGATAATTCAAGATAATGTAGGTACGAGTCAGGCACGTGAAAGCGCTACAGTCATTAGGTTGAACTAGCCTGGTCATGAGGCTGAACCAGCCTGGCAACATATATGGATATCTGGGTATCTGGTTTACATAGAATTGATGATATTTTACTCTAAAACAGTCTGTGTCTACGTCGATGCGGACTTACTTTATAATGTTTGGAATTTTATATGGCCCATGCTTTTGTATTAAGTGATGACAGTATCTTATGCCGTCAAATGCCAGATGGTTGGTGGCCTTTGCAAGTTCAGCTATCGCCCGATAGTAATGACTTAAGCGAGCAAGCTTATCAGGTTGGTCACGTAACGCTGCACGAGAGCCTAGCACCAAATCATTGGTTATCAGACGACAGCACTGGTAACGATGCAGATGATACGGTTGATGCCAATATGGCTCATAGCTTTACTGCCCAATCGACGAGCGCCATGACTTATGACTATGCAGTTGCTCATAACGTGACGCTACCAATTATTGCTGAAAGCAGTGGTAACACTTTTGTTCCTTATCGAAAACTGATGACTCATCTACCAGTCGCCTTGTCAGATCAGATTAGCCAGGCAATACAACTACTAAGCTGGCAAGCAGATACACAGTTTTGTAGTCGCTGTGCTAGTCCTACTGTACATGCTGACCAAGGCGAACGTGCCATGGTTTGTCCAATATGTCGATTGCGCCAATACCCTCGCGTACAACCTTGCGTCATCACTGCTATTACTCGGTCAAATCCAGTGACGGGTGAGATGCAAATCTTACTGGCTCACCATCACCGTCATGGACAGCAAAACCTGCCGCCAATGTATGGTTTGATCGCAGGGTTTGTAGAAGTTGGAGAGAGTCTGGAGCATGCCGTAGTACGTGAAGTCGCAGAAGAGGTCAATATCAGAGTATCAGATATCCGCTATGTGAGCAGTCAGCCATGGCCATTCCCCTCTAATTTGATGCTTGGTTTTCGTGCATCGTATGCCAATGGCGATATTATCTTGCAAGAAGATGAGCTAGCACATGCTGATTTCTTTGATCTCTCAAACCTACCCAGAATTCCACCAAAGGGTAGTATCGCTCGCGATTTGATTGATCAAGTGGCTAAAGAACAAAATATAGATTTATAATCAGTACTTATCTACAAATACCACATTACGCTATAGTATTGTATTTTCAATCTCATCTCTTTAAAATCGCTGCTCCTGTGATAAGCGTTTTACTTTAAATCTTATTTTTTAATAAGTAACACGCTAACCTGAGCAGTAAGACGCTGACAGAGCAGATGCTCTTATAGATACTGTTTTACAAAGACCGCTTTCTCAACCTTTTATCTCTATTTATACTAATACCAATTCTAACGACTGGTATTAAGGTCCTTAATTAAATGCAAAGTAGCACCAATATACGCTTAGTTAATCTACCTATCTTATTCGATGCATTACACATTGATACCTTGCCCGCTGACATACAGGCAAAAATTGCACGTGTGGATGCTTGTTTGCCACAGACGCAGTGCGGGCTATGTGAGCATCCAGATGGTTGCCTGCCATATGCCGCTGCGATTGTATTAGATGGCGAGCCGTATAATAAATGTGTGCCTGGTGGTCAGCCAGTCACCAATGCGATTGCTCAGACTCTCGATATAGATACTCTTGACACTACGCTGACGGCGGTGCCTTCACAGTGGCCAATAGATGCCACCTCTGAACGTCCGACCGAGGTTCGTGCGGTTATCCGTGAAGATGACTGTATCGGCTGCACCAAATGCATCCCTGCTTGCCCAGTCGATGCTATCGTTGGTACTGGCAAGCATATGCATACGATTTTTACAGATTTGTGCACGGGCTGTGAGCTATGTATCGCGCCCTGCCCTGTTGATTGCATTGACTTAGTTACGATTGAGCGAGAAATATCTGAGCCTGAGCGAATAGCAGAGCAAGAGGATTTGAGACAACGCTACCATACCCATTTAAAACGCGTCACAGAACAGCTTGCTGATACGAGCAATAGTAGACCTGTCGTTAGTATGGTAGAGGCTAAGCTCAATAATGCAGCAAGCCAGTCTCTAAACATCAGTGAGTCACAAGCAAAAAACACCATTGCTGCTGCCAAGCTCCGTACCAAAATCAAAAAACTAGAAAAGCAACTGAGTGTGCGTGCAAACGATAAGAATCAAGCAGAGCTCGAATCTTTACAAGCCGAGCTTGAGTCATTGCAAGTAGCGCTATAACGGTAATAACTGATTACGCAGTTAGTTCATTAATAAATTGATACTTTAATCATTAACATGAATGCTAGCGCTAGCATATAATTTGGCACCACCATTCATCAAAATAATAGCCAAAATGCCATGAGTAAAACGGTCAAACATAAAACAGCTGACACGCCGCCCTCTAGACGAATGCCCAATCGTGACGTGCGTCCATTCTTTGAAAAGCTGGCAGCGACTATTGATGAGCCTGTCACCGAACTCAATTATGACAGTAATTTTGAATTACTTATCGCGGTAATTTTGTCCGCACAAGCGACTGATGTCAGTGTCAATATTGCTACCAAGCAATTGTACCCTGTGGCCAATACACCTGAAGCCATACTGGCACTAGGCGAAGACGGTCTAAAATCCTATATCAAAAACATTGGTTTATATAATGCCAAAGCAAAAAACGTCATCAAAACCTGCCGTGATTTGATTGAGAAATTTGATAGCACCGTTCCTGATAACCGCAAAGACTTAGAGTCACTGGCAGGTGTCGGCCGTAAAACTGCCAATGTCGTGCTAAATACGGCCTTTGGCCAGCCGACCATGGCCGTTGACACGCATATCTTTCGTGTGGGTAATCGTACTGGGCTTGCTACTGGCAAAACCGTACTCATCGTCGAAAAAAAGCTGGTCGAGCGCATTCCAGAAGACTTCATCGTAGACGCCCATCATTATCTTATCTTACACGGCCGCTATACTTGCCAGGCTCGTACACCCAAATGCGGCGCTTGCCCTGTCTATGAAGAATGTATGTTTAAAGATAAAGCTGCATTTTTAGAGTTGTAACGTATTGTTCATTCCAAGCAGACGCTACTGCTAGCTAATCACTCAGCTAAATAAACCGCTATCCAGTAACCAGCTTTGATTGCAATGAACTGCTTGTTGAGCATTTCTTATAGTAGAGCAAGTGTTGCTCACTAGAGTTTTATAACGTTTCAAGGTAGAATAACCCTATTTTGCGTTAAGAGATTTTGGCCATTACCCTGCTTCTGATAAGGCAATCTGCACATTAGCGTTGTCTATTAGGGCAAGTACTGACCCAACTCGTTACCGCCAAGACCATATTAGAGCGAGGCAGTATCATTTTATATATTGATTGAATGATAGTCCGCTCACCCTTTGGTCATATTTATTAGAAAAGATTTTAGTCAAAACCGATTTTAAATTAAGAAATACCAATTATCTGCCGCGTGAATGCGTGGTCAAAATTAATTAGAGCAGCACCCAGATGTGCTGCTTTTCCTACCCTTATTGATTCAATTAAGCGATCCCATTATGCGTGAATACAACTTATTTACCTCAGAATCTGTGAGCGAAGGCCATCCTGACAAAATGGCTGACCAAATATCAGACGCTATCCTTGACGCTATCTTACGTGAAGATCTGCACGCACGTGTGGCATGCGAAACCTTAGTAAAAACAGGCGCAGTCATACTTGCAGGTGAAATCACTACAACGGCAAATATTGATTTAGAGCGTCTGGTTCGTGACACCGTAAATGGCATTGGCTATCACCATTCAGACCTAGGCTTTGATGGCGAAACTTGTGCAGTCATCAACATGCTAGGCAAGCAATCTCCTGAAATCGCGCAAGGCGTCGATCGTAGCGACCCTGAAGAGCAAGGTGCAGGCGACCAAGGTTTGATGTTTGGTTATGCAAGTAATGAAACCGAAGTACTGATGCCAGCGCCTATCGAGTATGCTCATCGTTTGATGGAGCGTCAGTCGGAGCTGCGCCGCGCAGGTGAGTTGCCATGGTTGCGTCCAGATGCCAAAGCGCAGGTAACCTTGAAGTATGACGGCAATCGTCCTGTCGCCATCGATGCTGTTGTATTATCAACACAGCATGATCCAAGCATCTCGCAGTCAGATCTACAAGAAGCGGTGATGGAATCTATCATCAAGCAAGTGCTACCAGCTGACTTATTGCACGCTGGCACACGCTATCATATCAACCCAACTGGTAAGTTTGTGATTGGTGGTCCTGTTGGTGATGCTGGTCTGACTGGTCGTAAAATTATTGTTGATACTTACGGCGGTATGGCACGTCATGGTGGCGGTGCGTTCAGTGGTAAAGATCCTTCAAAAGTGGATCGCAGTGCTGCTTACGCGGTACGTTATGTGGCCAAAAACATCGTAGCAGCAGGTCTTGCTGAGCGCTGTGAAGTACAGGTCAGCTATGCGATTGGTGTCGCTGAGCCTACCTCTATCTCTGTTAATACCTTTGGTACTAGCAAAATCAGCAACGATGAAATCATCCGCTTGATTCGTACGCACTTTGACCTACGTCCTTACGGCATTACCCGTATGTTGAACTTACTACAACCAATGTATCAGCAGACTGCTACCTTTGGACACTTTGGTCGTCCAGGTTCAGAGACTGCCTTTACGTGGGAAAAAACAGACAAAGCTGATATCTTAAAAGCAGACGCTGGTTTATAAGAGTCACTACTTTAAAACGTTTACCAACCATTTTTATATACTAAAAACTACTGACACTTATTATTAGGAGTTGCTTATGTCTCAAGACAATATTCAAGACCAAAACGCTGATGCTAACATCGAAATCACCCCTGAAATGCAGGCATTTTATCAACGTGCTGACGCTATCATCGGTATCGCCAACAGCCAGCTAGGCCCTGAAGCACATTCAGGTCAAGTAGGTGCTTCTTTATTGTATGCTGCAGCACGCTATAGCGCGTCAGTTGCCTCTATCGGCTTCGTCAAAGGTGATGATTTCGCCAAAGAAAAAGATGATATCGTCGAGTTTTATGTCAAACAGTATCGCCAAATGCTAAGCGATAATTTAACTGATTATGCTCAAAACTTTGACAAATACGTGCAGCTAAATCAAGATGACAAACCAGCTGAATAAGCGAATCTCGTCATTCTAGATGTCTTTGATTTAGACATACTGTTGTAAAATTAGTATTTGATAGCAGAAAACAAAACCCCAAACTCAATTGAGCTTGGGGTTTTTGTATGGTGTTTAAGTGGATAGCTACTGACAAATGAGCTACCATAAAAGACTAAATATTTATCATTAGTAGGCAAATCCATTATCGATAACAGGACGCTATCGAATATTATTAATAAGGACATTTTTTATGAAACAAGCTCTATCTACTCGTCGATTTTCCACAATTAATCAATCTCCGTTCAAACCATCATCACTTATATTGATATTAGTTCTAGCTTTAACGGGCTGTAGCTCTATGTCTGATATCGGTACGTCGGGTCAAACACCTACCCCATCCAGTCCTGATATCAGTCAACAATTTGAAGGTGCTCTGACTCAATGCCCGCCCGCTAACCCTGCCAACAATATCTGTACAGCCCAGTATGAGCCGGTCTGTGTAAAAACGAAAGTTGGAGCAGTTGTTAGCTACCGAACGGCTAGTAATGCCTGCTCAGCCTGTAATATTCCTGAAGCCGTTGGTTATTCAAAAGGCGAATGTAGCTAATCTACAAAGTGGTTGTATCGAGATCTGCTGTACTGAAAGCTGATGTATTGAAAGGTTTTTTATTAAAAATATTGAGCATCCATAAAAATACCCAGCTTATGACAAGCTGGGTATTTTTGTAGCTAAGAAATAAACTCTAAAGCTTAAGCATCTTTCTCAAGTGCTGGTGGGCCTTTTAGCAACTCTTCATCACGGAACTCATTAGCCGAGTTGTGCTCTGCTGACTCTTCTGTGGTGAACCATTGCTGATTACGATACAGTATCAAGCGATCTCGACTGAGACCGCGCAATAGAGAATACATCATCACGACAATCACAATAGCAAAAGGAAAACCTGAGACAATCGATGCCGCTTGTAATGCACTTAAGCCACCTGCTGCTAGCAATACAGCAGCGATAACACCTTCAGAACCAGCCCAAAATAAGCGCTGAATCTTTGGTGGATTGGTATCACCACCTGATGTCAGCATATCGATGACAAAACTGGCTGAATCTGACGAGGTAACAAACCATAATACAATCATCACCACGATGAGCAAGTTGACCGCACCTGTTAATGGATAAGACTCCATCAATTTAAAGATAGCGCTACCCGTATCGGCTTTGACCGCTTCGATCAGACCTGGGCTAACTATGTTAGGGTCTGCTGCTGCTACCAACTCCATATTTACCGCAGAACCACCAAAAGCAGTAAACCACAGGAACAATATCGTGATAGGAATTAACAGTACGCCTAATATAAATTCACGGATGGTACGGCCACGAGAGATACGTGCAACGAATACCCCAACGAATGGTGACCAGCTAATCCACCATGCCCAATAGAAAATCGTCCAAGAAGCTTGCCAATTTTCTTCGCCTCTATAAGACTCTGTCCATAGACCTAATGGCACGATTTGATGCAAATAGTTGCCGATGTTTTCTACGAAGCTGTTAAAGATAAACTGCGTAGGCCCAAAGATAATCACAAAACTTAGCAATATCACAGTGAACAATATATTGGTATCACTTAGACGCTTGATGCCTTTATCCAATCCCATAAACAGAGATAACCCTGCTAGCATGGTGATAAGGCCAATCAAAATAATCTGCACCGTAATATTATTGGGTATACCAAATAACGTCTCAAGGCCTGAGTTGATCTGCAAGACGCCAAGACCTAACGTGGTCACTACCCCAAACATCGTACCAAATACGGCGAGCGTATCTACCGTATGTCCCCAACCGCCGTAGATTTTTTTACCCAATATTGGATAAAGTGTCGAACGGATAGCCAGTGGTAAACCTACTCGATAATGAAAATAAGCAAGCGATAGCGCAACCATGCCATATAGCGCCCATACATGTAGACCATAATGTAGGAACGAGATATTCATCGCTTGCTTGGCAGCGGCAACTGTCTCCGCCTCGCCTAATGGTGGTGCCATGAAATGATACAATGGCTCAGCGGTGCCCCAATAAAGCAGCCCAATACCGATACCGGCTGAAAACAGCATACCAATCCAAGAAACCATATTGTACTCTGGCCTCTCATTCTGATGACCGAGTCTGATATCGCCGTAGCGGCTAAATATCATATAAATACTCATGACCAATGTTAAATTGACCACGACAATAAAGAACCAGCCAAAGCGTAAAGAGACAAATGCTTTTGCTTGGTTAAATACGACTTCTGCTTGTTCGTTGAATAAAGCGCCAAAAATAATGAACGCCAGTATCAAGATTGCTGAAGTCAAAAATACAGGTTTACTTACCCGCGGAAAAGGGCCTAATCGGCCAACTTTTACATGATCCATAGGTATATCCCCAAAAAAGTGCGTAACCATACCAAGGTATGAACGAATTATCAAATATAACACCTTGTAAATACTGCCGAATGTATAGAAATGGTAGTAACATTTCGGTAATAATTTTCAACAATCCGAATTTGTCCTGAATAAATTTAAGTATCTTTACCCAATAAAGAAGCCCCAATTTAAAAATAAATTGGGGCTTCTTCTGTTAAAAGCTTGAGTAGCTGTCTTACTTTTACCTACTTTTAGTCACCTTTAACAATCTTAGGTGGCCCTTTTAGTAGGTGCTCATCAGCAAATTCATCTGCCGAGTTGTGATCTGCTGATTCTTCAGTAATATAATGCTGCTGCGCTCTATATAATATCAATCGATCGCGACTCAAACCACGCAGTAGCGCATACATCATGGCAAATATAACCAAAGCAAATGGCAATCCTGCTACGATAGCGGCTGCTTGTAACGCGCTCAATCCACCAGCAGCCAACAAAACAGCAGCAATGACGCCTTCAGTGCTTGCCCAAAATAAACGTTGAATCTTTGGCGGATTGGTATCACCACCAGCCGTCAGCATATCGATGACAAAACTTGCTGAATCTGATGAGGTCACGAACCACAATACAATCATAATCACAATCATAAATGTGATGGGTTGCGCCAATGGATAGTACTCAACCAATTTAAAAATGGCACTACCAAAATCTGTTTGTACTGCCTCGACCAGTCCAGGACTAACCAACGCCGGATCAATAGCAGCGAGCAGCTCCATATGAATAGCAACGCCGCCGAAAGTTGAAAACCAAAAGAACAATATGGTCATAGGGATAAGTAATACCCCAAGTACAAACTCTCTAATCGTACGACCACGGCTGATACGAGCAATAAACACGCCGACAAACGGTGCCCAACTCACCCACCATGCCCAATAAAATATCGTCCATGCTGACTGCCAGTTTGCCTCACCTTCATAGGACTCACCCCACAGACCTAATGGCACAACCACTGAAAGATAGTTGCCGATATTTTCTAGGAAGCTATCAAAAATGAAAAGCGTCGGTCCTAAGACGACCATAAAACCAAGTAGAATAGCCGTTAAACCGATGTTCACATCACTTAGACGCTTGATACCCTTATCCAAGCCCATCATGACAGAACAGGCGGCTAAAGCAGTAATAAAAGCAATCAGAGCGATTTGTATTGTGAGAGTATTAGGAATACCAAATAACTTCTCAAGCCCTGAGTTAATTTGCATAACGCCAAGACCGAGTGACGTCACCACACCAAACATCGTACCGAATACGGCTAAGATATCAACGGCATGACCCCACGAGCCATATATCTTTTTACCCAATATAGGATAAAGGGTTGAGCGAATCGATAGTGGTAAGCCACGGCGAAAATGGAAATAGGCTAAAGATAGCGCTACAATCGCGTACAATGCCCAAGCATGTAAGCCCCAATGTAAAAAGGTAATATTCATCGCCTGTTTGGCGGCTTCTATCGTTTCCTTTTCACCGAGTGGCGGTGCCATAAAGTGATATAAGGGCTCTGCTGTACCCCAGTAGACAAGTCCAATACCGATGCCAGCAGAGAACAGCATACCGATCCACGAAAATAGACTGTACTGTGGTGTCTCAGTTTGAGCACCAAGACGAATATCGCCATAACGGCTCATAGACAAATAAACACAAAGTCCTAAGGCCACATTAACGAGAATAATGAAAAACCAACCAAATTTATCGGTAATAAAGCCTTGTAAAAAACTGAACAACGTACCGGCAGATTCAGTAAAAAAAACGCCAAGAACAATAAATATAATAATAAGTAATGCTGAAGTTAAAAAAACAGGTTTACTTACCCGCGGGAAAGGGCCTAACCTGCCAACTTTTACATGATCCATAGGTATATCCCCAAAAAAGAGCGTAACCATAGCAAGGTATGAACGAATCACTAAATATAACACCATGTAAATACTGCCGAATGTATAGAAATCGTAGTAACATTGCAGCAATAATATTTCGACAAACTGAATTTGTTCTGAACAAATTTAAATATCTTTACCCAATAAAGAAGCCCCAATTTACTTTTAAATTGGGGCTTCTTCTATTAAAAGCTTAAGTAGCTGTCTTAATCCTATCTACTTCTTAGTCACCTTTAACAATCTTAGGTGGCCCTTTTAGCAGATGCTCATCAACGAATTCATTCGCTGAGTTATGGTCTGCTGATTCATCCGTAATAAAGCCTTGTTGCGCTCTGTATAGAATCAGACGATCGCGACTCAAACCACGCAGTAGCGCATACATCATGACAAAGACCACTAAGGCAAACGGTAGTCCCGCTACGATAGCCGCCGCCTGTAGCGCAGACAATCCACCAGCCGCTAGCAAGATAGCGGCGATAACGCCTTCTGTCGTCGCCCAAAATAAGCGCTGGATTTTAGGTGGGTTGGTATCGCCACCAGCAGTCAACATATCGATGACAAAGCTAGCAGAATCTGACGAGGTCACAAACCATAGCATAATCATGACGACAATCAGTAGCGTAATCGGTTTTGCCAATGGATAGTACTCGACCAACTTAAAGATGGCACTACCAGAATCCGCTTGTACTGCTTCAACCAATCCTGGGCTAACACCTGACAGAGCAGAAGCAAGCTCCATATGAACAGCAACGCCGCCAAAGGTGGTAAACCAGAAGAACAAAATCAGCATTGGAATCAGTAGTACACCAAGCGTAAATTCACGGATAGTACGGCCACGAGAGATACGAGCAATAAAGATACCAACGAATGGTGCCCAGCTTACCCACCATGCCCAATAAAATATCGTCCAACTACTTTGCCAATCTGTACCGCTATAAGACTCACCCCATGTACCTAGAGGTACAATCACAGTCAGATAGTTGCCGATGTTTTCGATAAAGCTATCAAAGATAAATAGCGTTGGTCCTAAGATGACCATAAACGCTAATAAGACGATAGTGAAACCAATATTGATATCACTTAAACGCTTAATACCTTTATCCAAACCCATCAAGACTGAAGCTGCTGCTAGCGCTGTGATGAAAGCGATCAAACCAAACTGTACGGTAAGACTGTTAGGCATACCAAACAGCTTTTCGAGTCCAGAGTTGATCTGCATAACCCCAAGCCCGAGTGAGGTAACCACACCAAACATCGTACCAAACACAGCCAAGATATCGACCGTGTGTCCCCAACGACCATAGATCTTTTTACCAAGTAAAGGATACAAAGTAGATCGAATCGATAATGGTAGGCCGCGACGGAAATGGAAGTACGCTAAAGATAGCGCTACAATCGTATAAATCGCCCAAGCATGTAGACCCCAATGCATAAACGAGATATTCATTGCTTGCTTGGCGGCTTCTACTGTCTCGGCATCGCCCATTGGTGGTGCCATAAAGTGATACAACGGCTCGGCTGTACCCCAGTAGACAAGTCCAATACCGATGCCGGCAGAGAATAGCATGCCAATCCAAGAGAACAGATTGTACTGCGGTCGTTCTGTTTGGTTACCTAGTCGAATATCACCATAGCGACTCATTGCCAAGTAAATACAAAGCGCAAGCGCAGTATTAACTAGAATAATGAATAGCCAACCAAACTTATCGGTAATAAAATTTTGTAAAAAACTAAAAACAGCCCCTGCTGTTTCGGTGAAAAACGCACCGAAAATAATAAAGCCAACAATCAGCAGTGACGATGTAATAAACACAGGTTTACTTACCCGCGGAAAAGGTCCTAATCTGCCTACTTTTACTTCTTCCATGTGCAAGTCTCAAATTTCAAGGAACGTTACCTTAACAAAATAGGTCTTAACTATCAATCTATTACAAAATAAAACTTGATAAAACTATTAATTTACTCTAAAAGAATTCGATAGTTTTATTAAAATAATTAAATATACAGGTAGATAAATACGTCTTTAATTTGATGTTTTTTCAATATTGTTTCGATGTTATTTGGGCAATAATCTGAGTAATTGTGCATCATTACCGTCTTCAAGTGTCCACACTTGCCCGTCTACTGCTAGCACACTGCGTACACGCTCTCCCATGTCATAGCGATAACGCTCAGCCGCGGTATTGTCGTCGTTTATGCCCACTACGATAAGCGCTTTAGACGATAAGCCACTGATAAGCGCATTGCCCTGCCAGCTAGGAAAGTCATTATGAGTACCAGCCGCATAGATGCTCATAGCAGATGGTGATATGACAGGTGTCCAAGTAATTTTGGGTGCCGCAAACTCTGGCTTAGTATCATGGTCAGGAATATCTAGACCTGAATAATTGCGTCCATTGGATACCACTGGCCAGCCATAGTTGTTACCCTTCTCAATAATATTAAATTCATCCCCGCCCTTTGGTCCCATCTCGTGCGCCCAAAGCTGTCCGCTATCGTCAAATGCCATACCAAGCACATTGCGATGTCCGATGGTCCAAAACTGTTTGGCCAACTCATTATCAGTAAACGGATTGTCTGTCGGGGCGTTACCATCAGGACTCAACCGTATTATCTTACCCAAATTACCACTCATGTCTTGTGCTGGGTCTTTGTCTTGACGCTCGCCTGAGCTGATATATAGATAGCGGCCATCGGGCGAAAACAGCAGGCGATGACTATAATGTCCTTGCCCTGTGACTTTCGGAGACTGTTGCCAGATAGGCGTGATATCTTGCAACGTAGGTGTGGTTGTCTCTAATCCTGAAAGTGTCGCTTTGATCACTTTAGCACCAAATTTATTGCTATCACTTCCTGTTCCTGCTTCCGCGTAGCTAAGATAGACGGTATTGGACGTCGCAAAATCTGGAGCCACGATGATGTCTCCTAAACCGCCTTGACCACCGTAAGCGACTGTAGGAACGCCTTCGATTTTGGACTTATTACCCGTCGCGGTATCTACGATAAATAGCTCACCTGTTTTTTGTGTTACTAGTAATTTTGGCGCTTTGCTATCTGTAATGGGTAACGCTGTCATGGCCCAAGGCTCATCAAAGGTAGCGATTGCCTTAGTGGTAAAGTCAGGCTTGCTAGTCTTTGTTTGTGTGGTCGTTTGTGTGGCGGTTTGAGTATCGCTATCTGAAGTGGAAACTTCTGTAGACTCTGTTGCAGTGCTTTTGTTATTGCTAGGACTTACTGTAGAAGGATTGGAGCACGCGGCAGTGCTAAACAGCAATGCTGCAATGATTAGTGGCGAAGTTAAAGGTATATTTATACGTTCAATATGGGCTGTCATCGGTCTGTTTCTCCATTCAGTTGATACTGGTACTATTAGTCATTGATTTAGTTATAGCATAGTCCTGATACTTAAGAGATATCGAAATGGTAAAAAAACAGTAACGTAAAACGCGCCTTATAAATAAAAACCCCTTACCTACGATTGTAGATAAGGGGTTTGTTTTAAGCGTAAAGTTGGGTCATAAAGACATCGATGCCAATACGATTAGCTCATTCTAAGCTTATCAAAAGTTAGCTTGTCATCGGCACCCACATCGACTTTGATAATATCACCAGCGACAAAATCACCTGCTAATAGTTTCAATGACAATGGGTTTTCGATCTCTTGTTGAATGGCACGCTTCAAAGGACGAGCACCATAAACAGGGTCATAACCCACGGCAACCAATTTATTCATCGCATCTGCTGACAGCTCAATATCCATCTCACGCTCTTGGATACGCTGACGCAATCGATCCAATTGAATATCTGCAATACCTGCCATCTGTGACATACCAAGCGGATGGAAAACTACGATTTCGTCAATACGGTTGACGAACTCTGGACGGAAATGCTGCCCAACAGAATCCATTACTTCCGCTTTGATATCCTCGTAGCTCTCGCCAACCATTTCTTGAATCTTATGCGAACCTAAGTTACTGGTCATGATGATCACAGTGTTTTTGAAATCTACCACCCGACCTTGCGAATCGGTTAAGCGGCCATCGTCCAATACTTGCAGTAAAATGTTGAACACATCAGGATGCGCCTTCTCTACTTCATCGAACAATATGACGCTGTATGGCTTACGGCGTACCGCTTCAGTCAACGTACCGCCTTCTTCATAACCGACATAACCTGGAGGCGCGCCTACCAAACGGCTGACACTGTGTTTTTCCATATACTCACTCATGTCGATACGTACGATTGCATCTTCAGAGTCAAACAAGAAGTTTGCTAGTGATTTGGTCAGCTCAGTTTTACCAACGCCTGTAGGCCCCAAGAATAAAAACGAGCCTGAAGGACGGTTTGGATCAGACAAGCCTGCACGGCTACGACGTACCGCATTGGCCACCGATTCGACCGCTTCGTTTTGACCGATAACACGCTCATGGAGCTTTTCTTCCATTGCGATCATCTTGTCACGCTCGCCTTGCATCATTTTGCTGACAGGAATACCAGTCGCGGCCGCAACCACTTCGGCGATTTCGTTGTCTGTCACCTTGTTACGTAGCAATTTAACACCGCTACCTTCACCTGTCTGCTCTTTTTGCTCAGCCAAATCAGACTCATGAATACGTCGCTCTAACTGCGGAATAGTTTCGTACTGCAGCTTACTCATGGTCTCATAGTCGCCTTCGCGGCTAGCCTTGTCATACGCAATACGGGCTTTATCTAGCTCGTCTTTTAACTGTTGACTGCCTTTGACCAGTGCCTTCTCTGCCTGCCAAACCTCGTTGAGATCAGCATACTCTTTTTCCAATTCCGCTATTTGCGCATCGAGCACTTTACGCTCGGCTTGCGCGCCAGCATCTTCTTCATTTTTGAGCACTTCACGCTGCATTTTTAGCTGAATGAGGCGACTATCGAGTTTACCTAATGATTCAGGCTTGCTGTCCATCTCCATACGCAAGCGGCTGGCTGCTTCGTCAATTAAATCAATCGCCTTATCTGGTAGCTTACGGTCAGTGATATAGCGATGGCTCATGCGCGCAGCAGCAATGATGGCGCTATCTTGAATATCGACGCCATGGTGCAGCTCGTAACGCTCTTTTAAACCCCGTAATATCGCAATGGTATCTTCGACTGTTGGCTCATCGACCAAAACCTTTTGAAAACGACGTTCAAGCGCAGCGTCTTTTTCGATGTACTGGCGATACTCATCAAGGGTGGTCGCACCAACGCAGTGCAGCTCACCGCGTGCCAAAGCAGGTTTTAGCATATTACCCGCATCCATCGCACCTTCAGACTTGCCTGCACCAACCATCGTATGCAGCTCATCGATGAACAGAATGACATTGCCTTCTTGTTTGGCCAAGTCGCTCAATACGCTTTTGAGGCGTTCTTCAAACTCACCACGGAATTTTGCCCCTGCAATCAGCGCGCCTAAGTCTAATGACAGCACTTCTTTACGGCGCAGACCTTCTGGTACGTCGCCATTGATGATTTTTTGTGCCAAGCCTTCGACAATCGCCGTTTTACCAACGCCCGGCTCACCGATGAGCACAGGGTTGTTTTTGGTACGGCGCGACAGTACCTGAATGGTACGGCGAATTTCTTCGTCACGGCCAATGACTGGATCTAGTTTGCCAAGCTCTGCTTGCTCAGTCAGATTAATCGTATATTTGTTGAGTGCATCACGCTGATCTTCGGCGTTTTGGTTATTGACGGTATCATCACCGCGCAGCTGCTCAATGACCGCTTTTAGTTTGCTTGCCGTCACGCCTGCACTTTCAAATATTTTTTTGGTTTCGCCTTGCTCAGCGAGTGCCAACATGACCCATTCAGTCGCAATAAAATCATCGCCTTCTTTTTGCGCCTGACGATCTGCCAAGTTCAATATTTTTACCGAGTTTGGGTTTAGATTGACGTCACCTGTCGGCTCCGAAATGGTCGCTTGGTTATCCAATGCTTTAGCAACGCCATTTTTTAACGCTGGAATAGAAGCACCTGCTTGTTGGCAGATAGATAAATTAGACTCATCTTGTAGCAACACGGCAAGCAAATGCACAGGATCGATACCCGTATGATCGCGACCTAATGCTAGGCTTTGTGCTTCTTGAATGGCGGATTGCAGTTTTTGAGTAAACTTCTCAAATCTCATGTCTATATCCTTTTATAATTGGTATTTTCAGTCGCACCTCTAAGGATTATCTTAGTCTAGTGCCTACTGTTATCTGTCACTTATATAAGGTATATATACACCTATTTCAAGAAGATTACCAAATAAAACCTTACTTAAAACAATGATATTTATTATTAATAATATTTAAAGGGATTGTTAATTATAGATAAAATAAATCAAAAGGGTAACAAAGCTATTTATTGGTGCAAATAAATGATAAATTCTGCCGAAAATAGTAATGAGCAATGCACTTATTTGTCATAAACCTAACGGTATTACTCCACAATTTCGATAGGAGTACCAAGTTTCACCGCTGCCATAATTTCATCCATCGCATCGTTAGTGACAGCGATACAACCATCTGTCCAATCACGTCGTTGATTAAATAATGCCAAGTATCCAAAGCCGTTCATTTGCCCATGAATCATGATATCGCCACCCGGATTAACCCCTAATGACTTCGCTCGCGCTTTGTCTTCATCATTGGGATAACTAATATGAATAGAACGATGCGCAATAGAGTTCTCATTTTTATAATCTAAGGTATAAACCCCAACTGGCGTACGCTGATCACCTTCTTGTTGCTTATGACCCACTGGACTACCCCCTAGCGCAATACGATACGACTTAATGGCTTTACCATCGCTCATCAGTTTTAAGACACGATCTGATTTGTCGACGAAGACTCGGTCAATCACTATAGAAGGAGGAATGGGATTCTTGGGTTTTGAGGTGCTTTTGACATAAGCAATAGCGCTGGTGCTGACAATGGCAGCAAGACTAAGAACAATAGTAATAGGCAGCCAAGGCATACGCTGCTCATTTGATGAGTAAGATTTTTTATAAAAAAATAGCATAGGCTTTGATTCCCATAATTAATTTTTTGTCATTAATCATATGTATCAAAGCACTATGCCAGTTTCTGTAGATACGTTTTGTGCAAAAGTGATGAATCACTCAATAGACTGCTACACCATACGAATTGCACCATCTAAGCGAATAACTTCACCATTTAGATAAGCATTATCGATGATGTGAGTGACCAATTTAGCAAATTCATTGGGAGCTCCTAAACGTTTAGGATATGGCACACCTGCTTCTAGCTGCTCGCGTGCCTTTTCAGGAATACTGTCCATCATCGGCGTAGCAAAGACACCCGGTGCGATAGTCATAACACGAATCCCATGCCGTGCCAACTCACGAGCAAGTGGCAAGGTCAGACCAACCACACCTGCCTTAGACGAAGAATAGCTGGCTTGACCTATTTGACCATCAAAGGCTGCGATAGATGCTGTATTAATAATAACACCTTGATCTATGCTATTTTTTACATGGTCACCTGCAGTACCATCACTCGCTATACGTTTAGCAATGCTAGCAGCGACCAAACGGGCGACGTTAAATGAACCGACCAGATTGACATTGACCCCGCGGCTAAATGCCGCCAGGTCTGCTGGATTATTATCACGATCTAGCAGCTTTTGTACCACTACGATACCAGCACAGTTGATTGAGCCTTGTAAGCCGCCGAAAGCTGACTCTGCTATCTCAACCGCTGATTGTACTTCATCGCCATTAGTGATATCACAGCGCACAAAACGTGCGCTATCACCCAGCTCAGCGACCAGTGCTTGACCTGCTGCTTCGTTTAGATCAGCGATGACGACGTTACCGCCTTGAGAGACAATTGCCCGAACCACTGACTCGCCCAAACCTGATGCGCCGCCTGTGACCAAAAAGCTGTTTTCTTTAATTTGCATGATTATTCCTTTAAATCTTCACTTTTTATTAGCTGTTTTCTATGAATTATCTATAAACGCTCTATTGGGTAGTTACGCAGCAGATAAACTACGCAGCAAAAAGCGTTGAATCTTGCCACTTGGTGTTTTTGGTAATTCGGTCACAAACTCGACCTCACGTGGATAGGCATGAGTGGATAGACGTTTGCGCACCAGCTCTTGGATTTCTTTGGCGATTTGCTCACTGCCTTCGATACCCTCTTTTAACACCACATAAGATTTGATCGTATGTCCACGCACTTCGTCTGGCACGCCTACCGCCGCAGATTCTGCCACTGCGTCATGCTCTAATACCGTGTTTTCGACATCCGTAGGCCCTACGCGGTAACCTGCCGTAATGATAATGTCATCATCACGCCCTGAGAACCAATAACTGCCATCACTATGACGCTCAACCACATCACCTGTCAGATAGTAGTCATCTACAAAGGCTTGTTTTTCGTTCCAGCTATAACCACGGAAATAAAACGCAGGTGACTGACTGACGACAACTGCTAGCTGACCCTGCTCTCCATCTGGTAGTACATTCATATCATCATCTAATACCACTAGCTTATGACCTGGTAGTGCCATTCCCATCGAGCCTACTGGAGATTCGTGTTTTAGCGCATGATGCGCACAGCAAGTCATGCCCGTTTCTGTCTGACCGTACTGATCTTTTACCTGACAGCCCAGATAGGTTTCGACCCAGTTGACCACTTCGGTGTTCAGTGTCTCCCCTGCTGAGTTCGCACAGCGCAAAGCGAGTTTGGCATTAGTATCAAGGTCATCTTGACTGTCGTCTTTATTGTCAAATACGCCGCTGGATTTCATCATACGAAATGCGGTGGGTGAAGACGCTAAATTGGTAATCTTATGACGCACCATAAAGTCACGCGTATTGGTCGCGTCAAATCCTGCTTCATTAAAATAAGTCGTGATACCCAATAGCAGCGGCCCTGTGATGGCATAATATAAGCCATATGCCCAGCCGGGATCGGCCATGTTCCAATATTGATCGTCTTCGCGTAGGTCAATGGCATAACGCATATAGAGGTAAAATGCAGGTAAGGCTGATAATGGCACACTCACGCCTTTAGATTTGCCGACTGTCCCAGAGGTAAACATTTGCAAAAATGGCGCGTCCGTATCGAGCGTGACGGGTTCCATCGTTTGCGGCTGTGCTGTCATAGACTGGCTATAGTGATCGTCACCCCATGCCTGGGCATCTTCTATACTGCCGACCAATACCATTTTGGTTTGCTCAGCCAAATCTTCAAACTTACTGCGATTTTCTAAGTTAGTAAAAACGACTTTGGTATCGGCTTTATCCATCCGATACTTGATTGAATCATAGCCAAAAGCAGTAAATAGTGGCTGATATACGGCGCCGATACGCCAAGTTGCTAACACAACAGTGAGCAGCTCTGGCGTACGCGGTAGCATCGTCGCTACTTTGTCGCCCGCTTTTACCCCATACGACTGTAGTAAGTTAGCGATTTGAGCACTTGCTTTATCAAGCTCACCAAAGCTCATGCGCGTTATATTGCCTGCGGTGTCTTCGTGTACTAGCGCGGCATTGTCAGCGCGGCCGTCACGTACATGACGACCACAGCAAGCCATATAAGCATTTAGTCGATCACCTACCTGCTCGCCAAATATTTCTGACAGCAGTGTATTCATATCAAAATTATTATAGTAATCGGTATAGTTTTTTGGCGTGATGGTAATATCTGTATCAATATTCGTCGGGGTTTGAGAGGCGGTGTTCATAAGCTAATCCTTTAGCAATAGCAGGTAACTGGTAAAATGGTATTTATGATTGAATAACGGCCACATCCTATAGACCGTTTCATAGGTTCGTATTTATCATGCTCTATTAGTAACGCATTTTTACGTTTATTTCAATACATAACGTATCATTTTTATTTTATAGAAATAGAGATAATCCATAACTAATTATCATTAATTCGCTATAAGTCCGCGAAGACACCTACAATAGCTAAGGTACTGCCACATATTTTCAATTTCCTATTAAAGAATTAACACCTTAATATTATTATCTAAAACCTCACACTTAAACATTAGCTCTTAAAAACCCTAACAACGCTTTCTCTTCACAGCTTTGGTATTTTTTGGTTCGACCACGGCGTGCTTGTTTGTAAGTCTCAAAAAACTGCCCTGCCAAAAAACGCTCAATGACAATGGGATGAATATAAGAAGCACGGCATACGGTCGGCGTGTTGCCCAGCTCTGCTGCCACACTTTTTACCATATCAGTGACTAACTGCTGTCGCTCAGCGCTTTCTGGCGCACTGGCTAGTATGCTAGCGCCTGCAGACGTTTGTAGCTCGTCGTAGAGGTAGCTTGCCGCGAGTACACTTGCCATCCATGTACGAAAATCTTTTGCGCTGTATAGCTTGCTTTCGCAGTCCATGCCGCATGTGTGCATCCGTAAGTAGTCATTGATATCGCTACTGTCAACGACTTGCTTATGTCCGTTGTCATCTAGATATTTGAATATCTGATAGCCTGGCAGCTCAGAACAGGCTTGCACGATGTCAATCAATCGCTCATCTTGCAGCTCAATGTGGTGTTCTTTTGCGCTTTTGCCGACGAAATCAAACGCCAGTCCATTGTCGGTTTCACTGACATGCTTGCTGCGTAGCGTACTCAGACCATAGCTTTTATTTTGCTTGGCGTAGCGGCTGTTGCCAATACGAATCAAAGTGGTCTCTAGCAATTTAACGACGGCAGCAAGCACATTAGTACGTGACAACGACTCTGCTTCTAAATCTGCCTCCACCTGCGCGCGTAGATTGGGCAGTGCCTCTGCAAATCCTATCATCGCATCAAACTTTGCTTGGTCACGGATATTGTTCCATGACGGATGATATAAGTACTGTTTGCGCAATTTTTCGTCTCGCCCTGTTGATTGCAGATGTCCTCGTTCGTCTTGGCATATCCACACCTCTGACCACATGGGCGGTATCACCAATGCATCAAAACGTTGGCGCAATGCTTTGTCTTTGACCGTATTGCCCGTTGCATCACGATAAGTAAAGCCGCGACCCCAACGTCTACGCTCGTAGCCTGGTTCATCGTCACTCACATAACGCAAATTGGCACGGCGTGCGAGATGCTCGTAATCATGACGCACGTCTTTGGTAGTTGTCTGCTGGCTTGTCTGTAATTTTGCCTTTGTCATAAACCTGTATACCTTTAAGAATTCATGGTTTTAGCATAATTAATGGCGGTAGTTTTTGCTGTTTATTTGGCACAGACAAAGTGTAATCCTGTGTAAAACATTATTCTCATAATGATAGCTTAAAATTCATTTGAAATATGACACACAAAAAAACGCCAAGCATAAAATACTTGGCGTTTTTCGTTTTGATACTACTATAACTTAGAAGTCATTATCTACCGTATACACATAGATAAGCGGTTTCGACGTCTACTTTCACTTGGAACTTTTTATCAGCTTCAACAGTAAACTGCTTGCCAGCGTTAAAGGTTTGCCACTCATCACTCTCTGGTAGCTTGACAGTCAATGCACCGCTCACCACGCTCATGGTTTCAAATTCACTGGTGCCAAACTCATACTCACCAATTTCCATAACGCCGACAGTTGCAGGCTTAGTAGCCGTTTGAAAGGCAATAGAAGTCACTTTATCATCAAAATAATTATTAACGCTTGGCATAATTTTCCTTAATTAAATATTGGTTACTATTTTAAAACGGCTGCTTGTTTAAAACGGCCTTTTACAGTCCTGCTTTTAAACTCGCTTCGATGAACTGATCGAGGTCACCATCTAGTACGGCACCAGTGTTAAAGGTTTCAACACCCGTACGCAAGTCCTTGATACGAGAGTCATCGAGCACGTATGAGCGAATTTGACTGCCCCAGCCAACATCAGACTTACCGTCTTCTACCGCTTGCTGTGATTCCATACGTTTTTGCATTTCAAGCTCATAAAGCTTAGCACGTAGCATCTTCATGGCGGTGGCTTTGTTACCATGTTGACTACGCTCATTCTGACAGGTCACTACCACGCCCGACGGCTCATGGGTAATACGTACCGCAGAATCTGTCGTGTTTACGTGCTGGCCACCCGCTCCAGATGAGCGATAGGTATCGATACGCAAGTCAGCTGGATTGATATCAATCTCGACGTTATCATCTATTTCAGGTGAGACAAATACCGCTGCAAACGAGGTATGACGACCATTATTACTATCAAATGGAGATTTACGCACCAAACGGTGGACGCCAATCTCGGTACGCAACCAACCAAACGCATAATCGCCTTTGATCTCAATCGTTGCCGACTTAATACCAGCCACGCTGCCTGAAGATACTTCAATCACATCTACTTTAAAGCCATGAGCTTCTGCCCAGCGCGTATACATGCGTAGTAGCATTTCAGCCCAATCTTGCGCTTCAGTACCGCCACTGCCCGACTGAATATCTAAGTAGCAGTTATTTGGATCCATCTCACCGCTAAACATCCGGCGAAATTCTAAATCAGCAACGCGTTTCTCAGCGCTATCTAGCTCGCTCTGCACATCGGCTAGCAATGACTCATCTTCTGCTTCGACTGCCAACTCTAGCATGGCAGACGCGTCTTCTAGTGTCGTCTCAAGAGAGACCACCACATCGATAACACCATCAAGGTGACTTTTTTCTTTATTAATTTTGGTCGCACGCTCTGGATCGTTCCATAGCTCGGGGTTTTCTAACTCTAAATTAACTTCTTCTAAGCGTTCTTGCTTACCATCGAAGTCAAAGATACCTCCGCAAGTCCTGACCACGCTCTGATAAATCTTTAATCTGCTCTTGATACGGATTGATTTCCATAAATGTTCCTGTTTTTCTAATAAAATAAATAACGCATGTGGCGCTATTTTAAATGAGATTGAGACTAAATGGTTCGCTAATTGTCGCTATTGCCAATGTTGCTACTATTACTAGCTTAAATAATCTAGATCGACCAATCTTCTACTGCCCAGCGATGGGCCAAAGCATGCGCATGTAACGCATCATCAGGTGACACGCAAACGGCCACATCTGCCCATTCGAGCAATGGGATGTCGTTCTTAGAATCTGAATACGCATACGTTTTTTCAAAGGTAACACCAGCTAACTGCTGCTTATTCACCCATTTGTCTAGATGATATATCTTACCTTTTTTAAAATTGGGCTTGTCCGCTAACTTACCTGTATAGCGATTGTCTTTTATCTCGAGCGGTGTTGATAACACATTGGCGGCTTCTATACCAAAACGTTTGGCAATGGCAGAGACCACAAAATCATTGGTCGCAGAAATAATCACGACTTCGTGTCCTTGCTCAATGTGCTGACACAATACTTCCATCGCTTTTGGGCGAATATGTGGCTCGATTTCGCTTTTGATATAGTCTTCTCTTAGCTCATCAAGTCTATCAAGCGGCAAACTACTCAAAAACTGCGCAACGAATTCATTGTACTCTGTCGCGTCTAGCGTACCTTCAATATAGTCATTATAAAATTTCTGATTGGCCGTACGGTACTGCGCCTCATCGACAAGGTCATGCTTGACGATATACTCGCCCCAAAGATAATCGCTATCGACATCAAGTAATGTATGATCTAAATCAAATAACGCCAGTTGTTTTTGTTGTGTTTGTGCTTGATTTGCCTGCATGGTGAGACCTTATCGTTGGTTGCGAAAAAATATGGAGTGTTGAATAAAAGGGTATAAAACGTAGGAGACAAGTCTATCTGTCTTTAGTCAGGCATAGTTATTTCTGTTAAACCAGTTTTGAATTTTTGGCAACGCTCAGCATAATGTAGCGCTGACATTTTTAGCATCGCTGCTTGCTCATCGGTCAGCGTCTTGACCACTTTTGCAGGCGCGCCCATCACTAGCGAGTTATCAGGAATAACCTGACCTTCAGTAATCAAGGCTTTCGCCCCTATCAGACAGTTTTTACCGATTTTGACATTGTTAAGTACCACAGCACCAATGCCAATCAGGCTGTTATCACCGACTTCACAGCCATGTAGCATAGCCAGATGACCGATAGTCACGTAATTACCGATTTTCACCTCAATACCTGCATCAGTATGAATCACACTGTTTTCTTGCACATTACTATAGTCACCGATATGGATACGATCGTTGTCACCGCGTATCACTGCACCGAACCAAATATTGGCCTGATGGCCTAAATACACATCGCCCATCACTTGCGCTGAATCTGCTACCCAACCGTTGAACGGTGCGGCAAACTCAGGGGTTTTGTCTAAATACTGATAAATCATAACGACTCCTTGTCATCTTCATTATTGTTATAACAAACGATCATAAAAATTGGGTCTAGCGCTTCGCTGTCCATTGTGGCAAAGCCAACTGCGAAAATCCAGCGCTATTAATACACGCTGGATGTTGATTTTGATAAAAGAAAAGGTAGCTTTTATTCGCTTAGGCTATTTCTATAGAGTCAATATCTTTATAAAGACCCTATTATTAGCCATGAAATGACTATTAATCCAGTAAATCGGCTAGCTATAACCGTCTATTTTGTATATAATACGCAAAATCTGTGCCTAAGCGAGCGGACATGATGCAAGTTACCTATTCACTATCTAGTGGGTTTTGTAGTTTTCATCAATAATGTCTTCTCGCTTTTTTGTGGAAAATTTTTGTGTATCGCCCTTTTTTTACTTTTATATGACAACAGTCAAATGCCGTAAATAAAAGGATACGGAGCAATTTTAGACCAACAAAACACGATGGCACTCACCAATAACAGCGGAGGCAATCCTTGAATTCATCGGCAGAAATACAAGCAATTTTGGCACTAGCAGACGGTACAATCTTTCGCGGTGTCAGTATCGGCAGCCTAGGTCATCGTATTGGTGAAGTGGTATTTAACACAGCCATGACAGGGTATCAAGAAATCCTAACCGATCCAAGTTATGCCCGCCAGCTGGTGACTTTGACTTACCCTCACATCGGTAATACAGGCACCAATAGCGAGGACACAGAATCTGGCAATGGCCACAAAGTATGGGCAGACGGTCTTATCATCCGTGATGCCACCATGGCAACTTCGAACTTCCGTAACTCTGAGTCACTCAGCGACTATTTACAGCGTAATGAAACAGTGGCTATCGCTGAAATTGATACGCGTCAGCTAACACGTCTATTACGTGATAAAGGTGCACAGAACGGCTGTATCATGACTGCCTCAAACGGCGAGACGATCAGTAGCGACGATGAGCAAAAAGCGATTGAGTTAGCAAAAGGCTTTGCAGGTCTAAAGGGTATGGACTTGGCAAAAGAATGCTGCACTACAGAGAACTTTGAGTGGACAGCGGGTACCTGGGATTTATCAGACACCCTACTCAACCGTGATATTCCTGGTAGTCATGATAGTGGTACTGGCGGCTTCTTTAAGCAACTCGGCACTCACATCGATTCTAAATACAACGTCGTCGCTTATGACTTCGGTAGCAAAACCAACATCCTACGCATGCTCGTTGACCGCGGTTGTCACGTAACGGTTGTACCAGCACAGACCCCTATCGCAGATGTGCTAGCAATGAACCCAGATGGCATCTTCTTATCAAACGGCCCTGGTGATCCTGCAGCTTGTGATTACGCTATCGATGCGGTACGTCACATCATTGAGCAAACTGACGTGCCAACGTTTGGCATTTGCTTAGGCCATCAACTGATTGGTCTGGCTAGCGGTGCAAATACTATCAAGATGAAAACTGGCCATCATGGTGCCAACCATCCAGTACAAGACTTAGCGACTGGCACGGTTATGATCACCAGTCAGAACCATGGTTTTGCGGTTGATGAAGACACGCTACCTGACAACGTTAAATCTACTCATCGCTCACTGTTTGATGGTACTAACCAAGGTATCGAGCTAACCGACAAGCCTGTATTTAGCTTCCAAGGTCACCCAGAAGCCAGCCCTGGTCCACATGATGCTGCACCACTGTTTGATAAGTTTGCAGACATGATGGCAGCGGCAAAGGCTAAACAATAAAGATGACCATTCCACATTTTGATGACCTGAGAAAACCCATACTGATGCTATCAAGCGACGGCGAGATATGGAAAAAATCAAAATTTACTGACCCTTTGATAAAGCACTTTAATCTTACTGATGAAGAAGCAACAAAGGAATATGAATCAGGTAATGGTCTTATTTTTGTTGATAGAATTTCTTGGGCATTAAGCTATTTTGCTCTTACAGGAATATTGAATAGACCTAAAAGAGGCTACTATGTTATTAGCTCTTTAGGAAAAACTTTTCTAGATAAAACTAATGAAGAAATCAATATTTTTGTTAAGCAAAAAATGGCAGAAAGACAAGCAGAAAAGCTAAACAATACTGAATTAGGGCAAGATGTTGAAAAAAACAACATTAACCAAAATGCTAATACACCGCAAGAACAACTTTATGCATCTTATGAAACTATTCGTCAAGAAACCTATGAAGAAATACTAGATACTATCTTAACAAAAACACCTATGGCTTTTGAGCGTCTGGTTGTTGAGTTGTTACAGAAAATGGGTTATGGCGGTGCGGTTGAAAAAGCGGGACGAGTAACGCAATACTCTAAAGACGGTGGTATTGATGGTGAAATCTATGAAGACGTATTGGGCTTAGGACGAATACACATTCAGGCAAAACGCTATCAAAAAAGTAATACTATTGGTCGTCCTGATATTCAAAGTTTTGCTGGTGCTTTATTGGGTGATAACGCAAATAAAGGCGTCTTTATTACCACCTCAAAGTTTTCTGCTGATGCCATCATTTATGCTCAAAACCTATCAAACGCAAGAATTGTCTTAATAGATGGTCAAAAACTGGCTGAATATATTTACAAGTATGGTTTGGGTGTGCAGGTTGAACAAACCCTTAGCATCAAGAAACTTGATACAGACTATTGGGATAATATTCCTGATGACGTAAGTTCAACTATGACTCATCTTTCTATATAGTTTCATCGTAAATTCGCAACATATAAATTTAAAACTAAAAGGTCTTACTTATGCCAAAACGTACCGACATAAAAAGCATTCTTATCATTGGCGCAGGCCCTATCGTCATCGGCCAAGCATGTGAGTTTGACTATTCAGGCGCGCAGGCGTGTAAAGCGCTAAAAGAAGAAGGCTACCGCGTCATCTTGGTCAACTCAAACCCTGCGACCATCATGACCGACCCTGTCATGGCTGACGCGACCTATATCGAGCCGATTACTTGGCAAACCGTTGAGCAAATCATTGCCAAAGAACGTCCAGATGCAATCTTGCCAACAATGGGCGGACAGACAGCACTAAACTGTGCGCTAGAGCTGGACAAGCACGGTGTATTGACTAAGTATAACTGTGAATTGATTGGCGCGACCAAAGACTCAATCGAGATGGCAGAAGACCGCAACTTGTTTGATAAAGCCATGAAACGTATTGGCCTTGAGTGCCCTCGCGCTGAAACGGCTGAAACCATGGAAGAAGCCTTTGCGACTCAAGAAAAAATGGGCTATCCGTGTATCATTCGTCCATCATTCACGATGGGTGGCTCAGGCGGCGGTATCGCTTATAACCGCGATGAGTTCATTGAAATCTGCGAGCGCGGTTTTGATTTGTCTCCAAACCATCAGTTACTTATCGATGAGTCATTGATTGGTTGGAAAGAGTACGAGATGGAAGTGGTTCGTGACAAAAACGACAACTGCATCATCATCTGTGCCATCGAAAACTTTGACCCAATGGGTGTGCATACCGGTGACTCAATCACCGTCGCACCTGCACAAACCTTGACCGACAAAGAATACCAAATCATGCGTAATGCGTCATTAGCAGTACTACGTGAGATCGGTGTAGAAACAGGCGGCTCAAACGTCCAGTTCGGTATCAACCCTGATACTGGTCGCATGGTGGTCATCGAGATGAACCCACGCGTATCACGCTCGTCTGCCCTAGCCTCAAAAGCCACTGGCTTCCCGATTGCCAAAATCGCAGCGAAACTGGCCATTGGTTATACGCTAGACGAATTGCAAAACGACATCACTGGTGGCAAAACGCCAGCCAGTTTTGAGCCTGCGCTTGATTATGTCGTGACTAAGATACCTCGTTTCAACTTCGAAAAATTCCCGCAAGCAGACAACATCCTATCGACTCAGATGAAATCGGTCGGTGAAGTGATGGCGATTGGTCGTAATTTCCAAGAGTCGATGCAAAAAGCCTTACGCGGTATGGAAACAGGTGCGGATGGTTTTGATGAGCAAATTGACTTGTTAAAAGTAAGCGCCGAAAAAGCGCGTAGCGAAATCATCAACCGCCTAACCATTCCAACACCTGAGCGTATCTACTACGTTGCTGATGCATTCCGCGTCGGTATGAGTGTCGATGAAGTGTTTAACTTTACCAAGATTGACCCATGGTTCTTGGTACAGATCGAAGACATCGTTAAAACAGAAGCTACCGTAAAATCACTTGGCTTTGGTGGATTGAACGAGAAAAATCTACGTAGCTTTAAACGTAAAGGCTTGTCAGATTTGCGTTTGGCTAAATTGCTTGGTATCTCACAAAAGCAGCTACGCAAAAAGCGTTGGGATCTAAACGTCTATCCAGTCTATAAGCGTGTTGATACGTGCGCCGCAGAGTTTGCGACCAGCACCGCTTATATGTACTCAACCTACGATAGCGAATGTGAAGCCAACCCAACAGACAAAAAGAAGATCATGGTTATCGGTGGCGGTCCTAACCGTATCGGTCAAGGTATTGAGTTTGATTACTGCTGTGTGCATGCAGCGCTTGCTATGCGTGAAGATGGTTACGAAACCATCATGGTCAACTGTAACCCTGAAACGGTTTCAACCGATTATGACACTTCTGACCGTCTATACTTTGAGCCAATCACGTTAGAGGACGTGCTAGAGATCGTCCGTATCGAAAACCCTGATGGCGTGATTGTGCAGTTCGGTGGTCAAACGCCATTGAAACTTGCTCGTGCACTAGAATCAGCAGGCGTTAAAATCATCGGTACTAGCCCAGATGCAATTGACCGTGCCGAAGATCGTGAACGCTTCCAGCATATGATTCAGCAGCTAAACCTAGTACAGCCATCAAACGCACTAGCAACCAGCTTAGAAGACGGCTTGGTTAAAGCAAAAGACGTAGGCTATCCATTGGTTGTACGTCCATCTTATGTATTAGGTGGCCGCGCGATGGAAATCGTCTATAACGAAGACGAGCTAAGACACTATCTACGTACTGCGGTACAAGCATCGAACGAAGCGCCTGTCCTGCTAGATCGCTTCTTAGATGATGCTATCGAAGTCGATGTAGACTGTGTATGTGATGGTACTGATGTCGTCATCGGCGGTATCATGCAACATATCGAACAGGCTGGTGTCCACTCAGGTGACTCAGCATGCTCACTACCACCATACTCACTGTCTAAAGAGCTATGTGATGTGATGCGTGCACAGACGGTCGCCATGGCAAAAGAGCTAGGCGTTATCGGTCTGATGAACGTACAGTTCGCAGTAAAAGGTGAAACGGTATATATCCTAGAAGTGAACCCACGTGCTGCACGTACAGTACCGTTTGTCTCTAAGTGTATCGGTACTTCGTTAGCACAGGTTGCTGCTCGCTGCATGGCTGGCACTTCGCTTAAAGATCAAGGCTTTACTACTGAGATTGTCCCAGCATTCTATGCGGTCAAAGAAGCGGTATTCCCATTCGCTAAGTTCCCAGGTGTTGACCCAATCTTGAGTCCTGAGATGAAATCAACGGGCGAAGTTATGGGCGTGGGCAAAACCTTTGGCGAAGCATTCTACAAGGCCATTATCGGTAGTAATGAGCGTCTGCCAGGTCTACCGACTGAAGGCGAGACAAAAACCGTCTTTATCTCAGTTCGTGATAGTGACAAAGCCCAAATCGCTCCGATTGCTCGTCAGCTTGCAGAATTTGGCTTTAAGATTGTCTCGACCACTGGCACGCAAAAAGTACTGAGCGACGCTGGTATCGAAAGTCAGCAAATCAACAAAGTTACTGAAGGTCGCCCGCATATCGTTGATGCCTTGAAAAATGGCAAAATCGACCTTATCATCAATACCACTGAAGGTAAGCAAGCTCAAGAGGATTCGTTCTCTATTCGCCGTAGTGCGCTACAGGGCAAAGTATTCTACGTCACCACGTTAGGTGCCGCTGATGCCGTCTGCAAATCTTACGCGATTGACTTACCGTTTGATGTCTATAAGTTACAAGATTTGCATGAGCAAGCAAAGTCTATTGACGTGGCTGAATAATTTCAGTAGATTAAGCATAACCGTTAGGCTTGCCTAAAAGCTCACTCAAGTATCGTTGTTTGCTTTAAATATAGCCAACCATGCTTGAGGAACGATACCTTTACCGTGATAGACCTAAAAAGCATAGTGGCTAAATTGCGACTATGCTTTTTATTACGTAAGCTTAAGGGCGCCTATGCTTGAATTGAGGTGAGATACACTCATAAATGATAGCCAACTTATTCATTACATCGTCTTAATTATCACTCTTTTATATTTTATATCCATTGCAACAACACTGACACCATCTCATTATGAGGTGGTGTGGTGTTATTGGTTTAAGGAAAAAACATGCAACGTTACCCAATGACTCCGCAAGGACACGCGGCTTTAGAAGCCGAATTAAAACAGCTAAAAAGTGTCGACCGTCCACGCATCACAGCATCGATTGCTGAAGCACGCGAACACGGCGATTTGAAAGAAAATGCTGAATACCATGCTGCCCGTGAGCAACAAGGTTTTTGTGAAGCACGTATCCGTGATATCGAAGCCAAACTTGGTGGCGCTCAAGTCATCGATCCTTCGACACTGCCAAAAGAAGGCCGTATCGTGTTTGGCGTCAGCGTCGTGATTGAAAACATGGACACCGAAGAAGAGAAACAGTACAAAATCGTTGGCGATGATGAAGCTGACTTTAAAGCTGGCAAAATCTCAGTCAACTCACCAATCGCTCGTGGTTTGATTGGTAAATTCGAAGGCGACGAAGTGCGCATCGAAACGCCAAAGGGCGTGGTTGAATATGAAGTCATGAAAGTTATATACGACTAATAGCTACACTACGTTCTAATCTATAAACTTGATATTCTCAAAGATAGACAGTTTGGGAGATGACTTTTAGATAATAGTTTTTATGACAATGATTGCGGTTAGCTACTTAGTTATGCCATTTCATAAATGAAAGCTGTACTACACATAGATAGCATTTATACCATTTCGGTTACACAATGCTGCTTTTATCCATGATTTGTTTTGGCGCATAATTATTTGAGTTTGAGTGCACCATAGCTTCAATATTAAGTTTATTCAATAAGAAATAGTTAAGATTGAATAGCTTTTATACAAGTGAGTATTGCTGCGCTCTTACTAAAAATAATGATGGTCTGCTCGCACACATAGGCTAATATCAGCACTACTACCCTCGTTATTTGGCATATTTTTCGGTGTCATTTAGCGGGGGTTTTGTTTATCTAAGCATTATCTCTTGTTGTATTACTTACTATTATTTTTGAGGAGTCTTTTATGATTACGAACAATGGTTTTCAAGCATCAACTACTAAAACGACTATGGCAAAAAATGCAGCTATGTCTGCAATGCTAGCAGGTATCATGTTGGCCGCATCATCCGCCAATGCTGCCCCTGAGATTGCCATTAGCTCATCTGCGAGCGGTAGCACCACGGTGGTCGAGCAATACTCTGATGGTAAAACTGCTACGATTACGGCGACGCCAAACGGTATCACTATGCAAGATGGTATGCCATACGCGGTAACTCAGGTGACCACTGTGCCACGCTATGTCGTGCGTCAGTCTCCTATTGTCCAAGGTACGACGACCGTTACTAGCGTACCAGTGACTAACTCTATTACCAATAAAGTCACTAAAGTAGATGTGATTACCACGCCTGCCAGCAGCGTGACGCAAGTACTACCTGTCGCAACCAATGTCACCCCGCCAGTGATTATGCAGCAGCCAGTGACCAATCAAGTAACGACCACGACGACAACTTTGGATACGTTGCAACTAACCCCGACCTTTAGCACGCCTGGCGTAGTCAATGCCAACACCAAAGTCATGAAAATTCTAAAAAATGCTGATGGACGTGAAGTTGCCGTTCCTGCCAATCATATTGCTCCAGGCGATGTAATCGAGTATCACACCACGTACACCAATACCACGGCACAGCCAGTCAATGACATCAACGCCATGATCTCATTACCAAGTGGCGTCCAGTTAGTCTCGTTGAATAGTCCTCTGCCGACGCTTGCTACCACTGGCGGAGACAGCTATCAAACCATTCAGCAAGTTGGCAATACGGTGGTTGTGCAAGAAAACTACTCTGGTCTAAAATGGAACTTGGTTAACTTTGATGCCAATGCAGCCAAAACCGTCGTCATACGTGCCAAGGTTCAATAAAAATTAGGTTATAGCGTATTATTATTGAATAGATACCAGTATATGTAAAAGGTCTTGTGGACTAGCTATCTAGTCAGCAAGACCTTTTTTGTGTCGGTGGCTTGGTTTTGAGTGTGGTAAAGCACTGCTTTAAGCTTAGGATATAAATGCTTGATGCAGTGGCAGAAATAGCTGAGCTTTTAGAGAAGATTATTTTTCTTTATACAGAATAGGCCGATTAATTAGATTATTAAGTTTTGTCATAAAAAAGATAAAACCAAAACCAAAGATTGACGTAGTGAGCACTCTTATCATGTTTTGATCGAACATTAGGTTTTTGGTATCTTCGTAAGTTATTTGCAGATCTTCCTCTGATTCTCTAATGTCTAAGCTGACTAATTGCGGTAAATTATTCGATACGCCTAAAAAATTGGGCTGATAGTACCAACCAACTCTTGCGTACTTGCCAAGCCTAGGTTCAAGGTATGTAGGACCCATACATGACCCAGTATTAATAAAGCCAAATACATTATAGCTACAGCCGTAAAGCGTTATTTGTTTAGGATTTTTGATAGATTGCAAGGCTATACTAAATCCCGTATCAGTGATAATGCCTTCACTATATTGTAGCTCCGACTCCTGCGGAAAATCTCTACCCTGCCATTCCAAAAAATTGAGTGCAATGAAAAAAGATATAAACGAGACATTTAGAAACGTATCGAACTTTTGAGATGCTGATTTTTCTTTAAATTTTTTGAGCATAAAATCCCTCTAAAAGAGCCTTTCTTGGAATGTTTGGAAAAATATATATTCGCACTTAAAAGATAGATATATTAAGCCACAAAGTTTAGCCTTTAAATAAACCTCAAACTACTGTTTACTATATCAGACACAGATCATACGACATTATTTGTCGTGCTGTTTTTGGGATTATCCTATTAATACAATGACTTAGAGATAATTTTGGTAAAATAGTCTCTCAATAATTAATTGGTAAAACGCGACTTATGGCAAACATCAATTATGAAAGATTACAGGGCAAACTCAATATCTTGGCCGATGCTGCCAAATATGATGTCTCTTGCTCATCCTCCGCTGGTACTCGTAAAAACCAAGGCGGCGGACTAGGCGATGCCTCAGCAACGGGTATCTGTCACAGCTATACCGAAGATGGTCGATGTGTCAGCTTGTTAAAGATTCTTTTGACCAATCACTGCATTTACGACTGCGCTTATTGCACCTCGCGCAAGAGCAATGATACGCCGCGCGCCGCGTTCAGTGTCGAAGAAGTCGTTGACTTAACCATGCAGTTTTATCGCCGTAACTATATTGAAGGTCTCTTTCTTAGCTCTGGTATCTTTAAAAGTGGCGACTATACAATGGAGCGACTGGTCGAAGTTGCCAAACTCTTACGTACGCGTGAGCGCTTTAATGGTTACATCCATCTAAAGACCATTCCAGGTGCGTCAAAAGAACTGCTGCTAGAAGCAGGATTATATGCTGATCGTTTGAGCGTCAATATCGAGATTCCGACCAAATCAGGGTTGGCTTTGCTTGCGCCAGAGAAATCACATGACCAATTAAAAGCACCGATGGAAACGGTAAAAGAAGAAATCATTACTATTCGTGAAAGCCGTAAGACTCATAAAAAAGCGCCTAAGTTCACGCCAGCAGGTCAGACCAGTCAAATGATTGTCGGTGCGAGTAACGAGACTGACTTGCAGGTGATTCAACTATCGAGTCACTTCTACAAAACGTACGATCTCAAGCGGGTCTATTACTCAGGTTATGTACCTATGCTCTCTGATAATCGTTTGCCTGCGATTGGAACGCCCGTGCCGATGGTACGTGAGAACCGTCTTTATCAGGCGGATTGGTTAATGCGCTTTTATGGTTTTGACGCGCATGAGATTGTGGAGCCGGAGTCACCGTTTTTAGATTTGGACTGCGATCCAAAACTGGCTTGGGCAATACGCCATCGCGAGCATTTCCCAGTCAATATCCAGACAGCGACTTATGAGATGATTCTACGTATCCCAGGTATCGGTACAAAGACTGCTAAGAAAATCGTCAAAGCACGTAAGTTCAATCAATTGACGCTATACCATCTAAAAAAAATGGGCGCTGCAGTCAACCGTGCTAAATACTTTATCGCAACCACTGGCAAAAACGAACACCTTGCACATCTAACGCGCGATAATTTCCGTCAGTATGTATTGGCTCAAACGCAAACCAAGTTTAACGATCAGCGTACTGGGCAGTTGGCTTTATTCTAGAATGGCTCTAGATAGTGTGCGCTAGAGAAAGTCGCTATCTCGCTACTGTATTTATGATAGAAATGTAGGATAAAACATGTCAGCACTTATGCAAAACGACTCTTACGCTGTTGGTCAATTGACGCCTAGCATTGTACTGTATGAGCCTAGCTTTGAAGGTTGGCTGAGTGCGGTGTTTTATGTCTATGCCAATCGTCTACAGAACGATGTGGCGCTAAAGCTAACCGCTCAAGATTGCTATGTGCCATCACTCATCGCTCAGGCGATTAGCGTGGCAACCGATGAGGATAAAGCCGAGCGGGTGTTAGTCAAATTGAATACCTTATTGGGTCACTCAGGCATGCGAAATATCTTATGGGGATTTTTATCAGAGAAAGACGATATCGGTACGACATTGTTTCGCGTGGTCAAATACGCCATCGACTACCCTAGCCGTCAGATCATGCAAGATTTAGGTAATTTAGATGTTCTGGAGCTAGTACAGACAGTCAAATCTGTCGGCCGTGAGAAACATCGCATGGAAGCGTTTGTACGTTTTGAGCATACGACTGATGATATTTATTTTGCACGTGTAGAGCCTGATTTTAATGTATTACCACTGATCGGAGAGCACTTTCGGCAGCGCTATCAGGATCAGCACTGGGCAATCTATGATCTAACGCGGGGCTATGGCATCTATTATGATAAAAGTAATAGTACGCCATCACGTCCAGCAAAGCTGCAAACCATCACTGATCTTGATGATGCGGTACTACGCAATCCTGCTAGCATCCACAGTCCTGATGAGCAGCGCTATCAAAAATTTTGGCAAGGTTACTTTACCAACGTTAATATCAAAGAGCGTAAAAACCCTAAGCTGCATAAGCAATATCTCCCGCAGCGCTACTGGAAATACTTGAGTGAAAAACAAGTGCTACCCAATGCTGAGCATTTACAAAAACGACGCTAACGGCTTTTGGTGTTTATTAATCCATGTCTTACGCTTATATAGTCTAAAAACCACCTATCTAACCTCATCTTTTGATCTTGATGGTTGAGTTTTAATCGCTTTTAACTGACAATAGCAAATTGATATTACTAACCGGTGACCAACGCTATTATGAAAGTTATGCGCTTACTATCGTCTTTAAAGCATGATGAATCCGAGCGCGGCATTTTTCATCTTGGGCGGGCATTGGTCAAAAATGAGCATACCTCTATCATTGTCTCGAGTGCCGATGAAGATAATGACTTGGTTAGACGTCTCAAACGTGATGGCAATATTTACCATCAGCTACATGTGAATAAAAAGTCTTGGCTATCGCTATTGCAAGTCTCTGCACTACGGCATTTAATAGAAAAGTACGAACCTGATGTCATTCATGTACATTCGCGTACCCCCGCATGGATATTGCATTTGGCACTGCGCCGCGCACGCGTCAGGCGTTTTCCCAAATTGGTCTCGACCATGTATGGTTTCTATCCAATCAATAAGTACTCTCAGGCTCTACTCAATGTTGATACGATAATCACCGTATCTGATAGTGTCACTCAATACTTAAAAAAAGGACTGCGCATCGAAGACGTAGATCCTAAGGTCATCACGCGTATCTATCGTGGTATCGATACTCGGCGCTACCCTTATCGTCATAATCCGTCGGTCTATTGGTTACGTCATACCTTTGCTGAATACCCTGAGCTTGAGCACAAAAAATGGCTCGTATTCCCAACCGTCATCGGCAATGAGTACGGGCAAGAGTGGCTGATAGATATCTTGGGTAACTTGCAAGAACAGTTCCCAAATATTCATGTCATTATTATGGATGAAGACTATAAAGACGGCGATGTCGCTCATGAAGATTTCCGCCAACGTACCAACAGCTTAGGCTTAGCTGAACGCATTACCTATGTGGGTAGCAAGCGTAATGATATGCGGGAATGGCTATCGGCGGCCAATATTGTGATGGCACTTGCCAATGAGCCCGAGTCAATCGGTATCAATGCCCTACAAGCCATACATCTAGGTACGCCAGTTATTGGCTGGGATCAAGCCGCCTTTAGCGAGATTTTACAACCGCTCTACCCGCAAGGACTTGTAAAGAAGTACAATGCCAATGCGCTTTGTAAAGCAGTTAGAAACCAGCTAGAAAGTGTGACGCGTCCTGAAATGACCAACAAATTCACCATGCGTGAGATGATTGAAAAGACGCTTGAAGTATATCAAAGCTTACATGATACGGCGCTTGCCGAAGAACAAGCCGAAGCAGATGCTATCGCAGTTCGACGCATCAAACGCAGTCTAAAGAAAGCATCTAAACCTGCCCTAAATGTCGCTGTAAAAAATATCGAACCTGTTGCTAAAAATCCAAAAATAAAGCTAACCAAAGAAAAATCTAAGACAGCAGATAATGTAGATACGACAGAAACGACAGAAGACAATTAACCACTGTAAACACTCTCCAATCTGATGATGCCAAACCTCGCCTAACGGGTGATGTTTGGCATCATATGTCAACTTTTTGATTTGTAATGACGCGGTCATCGTACCGCAATATGATGATATAAATGATGCACTCGCCATCGAGCAGCTTGAAAAAATCTTTCCGCAGCATCAAGTAGTGGGAGTACGCACAAAAGAGATTGTCTATGGCGGCGGTAATATTCATTGTATTACCCAGCAACAACCTGTAACCAAAGCGTCACTCTAAAACACGCCGCTTGGTATAGAGTGAACCATAATAAATCGCACTTATTAGCAACTGAAAGTATAAGCATAAACCCAAAAATGGATTTTAAACCCAAAAACACGCTAAAAATAAGGAAAAAGTATGAGCGATTATCAAATCAACAATCCAGCCACTGGCGAACTAGAAGCCACTTACCCTACCGCCACTGAACAAGATATCCAACAAGTCATTGAGCAAGCAGATACCGCTTATCAAGACTGGCGTAAAGTGCCATTAAATGAGCGCAGTGCATTACTGCATAAAATCGCTGATATCTATCTTGAGCGTCAAGACGAGCTATCACGTATCGTTGCAAATGAGATGGGCAAACCTGTTGCCCAAGCAAAAGGCGAAATTGGTCTGGTGGCTGATATATATCGCTACTATGCAGATAACGCTGAGCAGCTACTGGCAACCAGTACCATTGAAGTTGATTCAGGATCAGCATCGGTAGAAAAACACCCTGTAGGCGCGCTATTAGGTATCATGCCGTGGAACTATCCACATTACCAAGTAGCCCGTTTTGTCGCGCCAAACTTTATGGCGGGTAATACAATTATTCTAAAACACGCACCGCAGTGTCCAAACACCGCAGAAGTCATCGTCGATATCTTCAAAGATGCAGGCGTACCTGAAGGCGTTTATAACAATATCTTTGCAACCAATGATCAATCAGCGACCATTATCAATGACACACGCGTACAAGGTGTCTCGCTAACAGGTTCTGAACGCGCTGGACAAGCCGTGGCAAAAGAAGCTGGCGGCGCACTCAAAAAAGTCGTTTTAGAATTGGGTGGTTCAGATGCCTTTATCGTCGCAGCCGATGCCGATATCGAACAAGCGATACAAGGCGCTATCTCTGGTCGTTTTGGTAATACTGGACAAGCCTGTAACGCAGCCAAGCGTTTGATCGTCATTGAATCAGTCTATGACAAATTCGTCGAAGGCTTTACCAATGCGGTCAGCAACATGACTTTGGCCGACCCGCTTAAAGAAGATACGTTTATTGGCCCAATGTCATCAAAAGCCGCTGCGGTCAACTTGCAAGCGCAGTTAGACAGTGCTATCCAAGCAGGTGCGACAGTATTAGTAGAAGGCGGCATGGACAAAGACAAGCCTGGTGCTTGGTTTAAGCCTGCGGTACTGACAGATGTAACTGAATCCATGGATGTATATCGTGAAGAGCTGTTTGGTCCTGTAGCAGTCGTCTATAAAGCAAATGATATCGACCATGCTATCAAGATTGCCAACGATGTGCCTTTCGGTCTTGGTGCCTCTATCCAAACGCAAGATGCTGCCCTAGCTGCTGACATTGCTGACAAATTGGAAGTGGGCATGGTCACGATCAACGCACCTTCTGGTACGGAAGCAAACACACCATTTGGCGGCGTTAAACGTTCAGGATTTGGTCGCGAGCTTGGCACTCTTGGTATCACTGAATTCTTAAACTATAAGCTGATCCGTGATAAGTCTTAATAGATTAAAATCTTAGTTAAATAAAAAAAGCCTAACGTTTGACGTTAGGCTTTTTTATGAAAGGTAATTTAAGTAAGTCTACTTTTTATATGGATTTTCTTTTAACCATTGCTGGTTAGCCGTTTTTAGCTCATGCAGCTCGTGATCCATAATATCTTTACTCTTACCAGGATTCTTCATCGTAGCATAACCGTACAATACCCCACCAAGTACGATCCAGCCAAGGAAAATCCACCACTCAATAGCGACAAGTGCTGATGGCATACCTGGTAGATATAGTGCCAACATACCGAGACTTAAGATAATGGTGATAATGCCAACCAATTTACCTGCTGGTACTCTAAACGGACGTACCATATCAGGCTCACGGTAGCGCAGCACTAAGAATGAAAGAGCCACACAAGTATAAGCAATAACAATACCGAACCCGCCAGCATCTACAATCCATACCAGCATTTTGCGACCAAATAATGGCGCAAGTGTCGCGAGACCACCGATTAATAAAATCGCATTGACGGGCGTATTATATTTCGGATGCAGTTTGCACAAAAACTGCGGCAACATGTGCGTTTTGCCCATAGCATATAGCAGACGACTACCACCGATAAGAAACGCATTCCAGCTCGATAAAATACCTAGCACGCCGCCAATAACCAGTAACGTACCAGCCCATTTACCATTCCAAGCATTGGTCATCGCATCAGCCGTTGCCAATGTTGAGTCTTGCGCCTGTAATAGCGGTAAAGTCTTGCCCACACTCCAGGCGACTGCTACATACCACAGTACAGCGATAATAATAGAGACGATCAAAAACTTACCGATGTTCGGACGAGATAGATTGATTTCTTCTGCCGCTTGGGGAATGACATCGAAGCCAACGAACAAGAACGGTACCATTACCATCACCGTCATGATGCCACCCATACCGCCAATAAAGTTAGGCGCTTGTACGGTATTAGAAGTTTCAGGACTGAACAGTAACGCCCCTACGAACAGTAATATACCAACTAGAAAGATACCGACGACTGCTGTTTTTTGGAACCACGCGCTGACTTCCATACCGCGTATGTTCAGCCAAGTAACAATCACTGAACCGAGCATCCCGACGCCTACCCAAGTGGCGTAAACATCCCAGCCAGCAACATTCCAAAGATACCCTTGGCTATAATTGGGAATAATGTATTCGACGACGGTGGGCAGCGCCACGGCCTCGAACGCGACGACTGAGAAGTAACCGAACAAAATACTCCATGAGCAAATAAAGGAGACATTGACCCCTAGTGCTCGGTGAGTATAAGTATGCTCACCGCCAGTAATTGGCATAGAGGCTGCAAGTTCAGCATATGTCACACCAATCAATACAACTACCAGACCGCCTATCAAAAAGGCGCTAATTGCGCCCCATATACCTGCCGAGATGATCCAACTACCTGCCAGTACAACCCAGCCCCAACCGACCATTGCACCGAATGCCAGTGCAATGATATCGAACACCCCTAGCGACTTTTTTAATTCAGACATAACCTACTCCTTGTCTGTGTTTCATCCGTGTGAGCCTGTTACAGCTACACTATTTTTGTTTCATGGGATCATACCCATCATGTTTGTTGTGTCTGTCGCGTCGCCGCAAAGTTTAGCTTTGCCGTCGGTATAGTATTCAAACAGCAAATACAAAAACGGCGTCTTGACTTGCAAGGCGCCGTTAAAAAACTCACTCAAAGCGAGCGTCATAAGGGCAACCTTGCCGTTATCTTTCATACAATCTTTTAACCAATATAGGTACTTGAACTAGCTGTACTTGGTTAAAAGCGCTCCATCGCTAAAGTAAATAACACTCAGTATTGCTTATGCCGTTAGAATACCTTTGATAATATCAAGGCCTTCTTGTAGCACTTCATCTTCAACCGTCAGTGGCACCATCACACGAATGGCATTGCCATACATACCACAAGACGCTAGTAGCAAACCTTGCTCAAATGATTTTGCTTTTAGATTGGCTGCGGCGGCTGCATCAGGTTTGCCTTCGCTATCAATCAATTCAAACGCTAGCATAGCGCCCTTATGACGGATATGACCGATACTGCTAAGGTTCAAGCCTTTTAAGAATGAAGCAATGGTATCGCCAATCTCGATACTACGCTCAAGTAAGTTTTCTTCTTCGATCACTTCCATAACAGCAAGCGCCGCCACACAAGCAAGTGGGTTACCAGAGTAAGTACCGCCCAAGCCGCCTACTTGCGGCGCATCCATGATGTCAGCACGACCGATGACCGCAGAGATAGGATAACCACCCGCCAAACTCTTCGCAGCAGTCATTAGATCAGGCTCAACGCCTAGCTGTTCAGTGGCGAACAACGTACCGGTTCTGGCGAAACCACACTGTACTTCGTCAAAAATAAGCACGATGCCATGCTCATCACAAATCTCGCGCAAGGCTTTGGCAAATGACGGCGTTACTTGATGGAAACCACCCTCACCTTGGACTGGCTCGATAATCATTGCCGCCACTTCACTAGGATCGATGTCTGCTTGGAAGATCATGTCAAGGCTGTGCAGTGCTTGCGCTTCTGTTACGTTCAGCTCTTCTGCAGGGAACAATGCATGGAATACAGGTCCTGGCATCGGGCCAAAGTTCTTTTTGTATGGCAATACTTTGCCAGTTAGGCTCATACACATCATGGTACGACCATGCCAGCCACCAACAAAAGAAATCACGCCTGGACGACGGGTTTTAGCACGAGCAATCTTGATGCAGTTCTCAACCGCTTCTGCGCCAGTGGTCAAAAAGAATGCTTTGGTATCGCCACTGATAGGCGCTTTTTCACACAGCTTTTCAGCCAGATCCACGTAGCATTCGTAGTTAATCATTTGCGCTGCAGTGTGCGTAAATTTGTCTAGCTGCTCATGGACACGTTGGGTAATTTTTGGATGGCTATGACCCGTGTTCAATACTGAGATACCACCGACAAAGTCGATATAGCGCTTGCCTTCGATGTCCCAGATTTCTGAGTTCTTTGCTTTTTCTGCAAAGATAGGAAAGGCAACCCCAAGTCCTGTTGGTAAAACAGCTTTGCGGCGCTCAAGTAATGATTGATTGGTAGTCGTCATGGGAATGTCCTTTTCTGTGTTCGTAACATAAGTGCCATCTAAAGATTGGCGGTTTATTTGATGTCTGTTTTTTACTCAGTAGATATCATATGGTGTTTATTTGACCCAAAACACCATAGATATCCAAAAATTTGCGCTAGTTGATGCTTTGCTCATTGTTACTTTGCTAACCATTAAACCAACTCATTAGGTTATGGCTATTAGGTGATATCAGAGCACCAGTATTTGGTCGTGATATAGTCTTCGATACCGTATTTTGAACCTTCACGGCCAAAGCCAGATTGCTTCACGCCGCCAAATGGGGCAACTTCTGTAGAAATTAGACCAGTATTATGACCGATAATGCCGTACTCCAACCCTTCTGTAACACGCCATGAGCGTGCATAGTCGCTACTATAGAAGTAAGCGGCCAAGCCATAGATAGTATCGTTAGCAGCACGGATAACTTCTGCTTCGTCTTTGAAAGTAAAAATGGTTGCAATTGGTCCAAAAATTTCTTCAGAGGCGATGTCCATATCACTGCTAATATCTGTAATAACCGTTGGGTTATAAGTCAGCTCTGAGGCGTCATTGACACTACCACCAGTGACCAGTTTTGCGCCTTTATCTAGCGCGTCTTTTAGCAAGGCTTGGACTTTATCTAACGCTTTTTTGTTGATAAGAGGGCCGATATCTACGCCTTCTTCTAAGCCGTTACCCACTTTTAATTCAGCGACTTTTTTGACAAAGACATCTAAGAATTTATCTTTGATGCTATCTTGTACATATACACGGTTGGCGCAGACACAGGTCTGACCAGCATTACGATATTTGGAAGCGATTAAGCCGGTAGCGGCTTTTTCTAGATCGGCATCATCAAAGACGATAAATGGCGCATTGCCACCCAATTCTAACGATAGCTTCTTAATAGTCGGCGCGCATTGTGCCATCAGCGTACGGCCTACTTCTGTAGAGCCTGTAAATGACAGTTTATGAATGCGTGCATCACCCGTTAGGATGTCGCCGATGACAGAAGACTTACCAGTGACGACCTGAATGACGCCAGCAGGAATACCCGCTTGCTCTGCCAATACACCTAGTGCCAATGCAGAGTATGGTGTCTCGGTAGCAGGTTTGACGATAATCGTACAGCCTGCTGCTAGTGCAGGAGCAACTTTGCGCGTGATCATCGCAGCTGGGAAATTCCAAGGCGTAATAGCGGCACAAACACCGACTGGCTGCTTGAGAACGACATGACGTAGCTGCGCGCTATTGGCAGGAATCACATCACCATAGACGCGTTTGCCTTCTTCGGCAAACCAACGGATAAAGCTGTTGGCATAACCCACTTCACCACGTGACTCAGTCAGCGGCTTACCTTGCTCAGCAGTCATAATGATGGCCAAATCTTCTTTATTGGCATCGATTAGATCAGCCCATTTTTGCAATAACTCTGCACGCTCTTTGGCTGTTTTTGCTGCCCAGTCTGCTTGGACATCATGAGCATAAGCAACGGCTTCGTTGACATCTTCTGTGGTGAGGCTTGGTACAGTACCAATGAGATCGCCATTAAAAGGATTGTTGACATCAAGTACAGCTTCATCACTAGCAGCATGCCAGCCGTCTTTGATGAAGCAAGATTGTTTGAGTAAATCTGGATTTGATAACTGCAGCGCGTGTGACATGTTGACGCTCCTTGTCATATAGGGTGTATTTATAATAATGGATACAATGGTAAGTCGTAAATAATTATTGATAATTCATTATTTGTTCAATATACTGAACACGTATTCTATATACGAGACGTCATTATAAGAACGATATGACGCGATTTGCAACCCTTAATCTCATTATTTTAAAAATTATCTTGTACTTCTTTCTTTTATTTCACTTTATAGGTTATTTATGAGCTCGACTGCCGTGCCTGCGCTAGACAAAACGTTTCAGATTTTGGACTTGATTACCGATAGCTCACAGCCTCTGACAGCGGCTCATATCGCAAAAGAGCTTGGGCTACCGCGTAGCTCCACTCACAACATTTTACAGAGTCTATTGACCAAACATGTCATTTACAAAGACCCTGAAAGCCGTTTTTATTTGGGTTCATATTTGATGTATTGGGCAGGAAAATACGAACAGCAGCAAGGCGTAGTGCAGTTGTTTAAAGATTTGATTGTGCAGTATCCGGTACTTCTTCAGCACACAGTTACCTTGTCAAAACTTGATTTGGGCGAAGTGGTATTTTTGGCTTGTCATGAGTCACCTGCACCGCTTGGCTTTACCTTTCGTGCAGGCGTTCGCGTACCTGCCGTATTTTCAGCGACAGGCAAAGCCATGCTATCGACGTTGTCGCTGGACAGTATCAAATCATTGTATAAAGATACTTTTCCGACGCCGATGACCCAACATGGGGTCAAGAATTTTACCGATTTGGCCACTGAGCTTGCAGCGATACAAGAAAGCCGAGTGTCTCTCGATGATGGACAGTTGCGCGATGGGATGTACTGCTTGGGCACTTATATTCGTAACGCATCAGGCAATGCGGTCGCTGGTATGGCCGTGAGTTTTTTGCAAGGAGAGTATGAGTCTAAACGGGCTGAGGTCAGTGCGGTATTGATTGAATTGGCCGAGCAAATTGAGCAGCATTTAGGTTTTACGGCAAATTGATAATTGGTAAGAATCTATAGAAAATAGGTCGCAGTGTTTACTCCTATACTCTACGACCTATTTTATTACTTTTAATTTAATTTAAATATTACTGCTGCTCTTGCTGTTCTCTTCCATCAGTCCTAATAGGAATGCTTGCAGATTGTCATTGAGCTTTTGAAGGTAGTAACCACCTTCCACTAAGACAATCAATGGCTTGTTTAAGGCTACCATCTTTTGTGCCAATATTTTAAATCCTTCGGTACTGACGGCACATCTCGCTTCTGGGTCGTTTTCATAAACATCAAAGCCCAATACATGAACTATCACATCAGGATCAAATAGCATCATCGCCTCAATAGATTTATCAATATAGTCAAAGAAGCCTGTTTCATCGGTGCCATGCGGCATTGGGAAATTGATGTTGTAACCTTCGCCCTCTCCTATACCTTTTTCAAACGCATGCCCTGTCACTGCTGGATAAAAATTAACGGGGTCACCATGTACTGAAGTATAGAGTACGTCTTTACGGTCGTAGAATATTTCTTGGATACCTTGTCCGTGATGCATGTCCGTATCTATAATGGCGATTTTTGCGTATTTCTGCCGTAGATGTTCGGCGATGATGGCAGCATTATTAAGATAGCAAAACCCACCCGCAGCGCTCTTACGCGCGTGATGACCAGGCGGCCGTGAAAAGCAAAGCTGTATATGATTGTCAGCACGCTCAGCGTCTGTTGGCTTATCATTTAGCAGTGCTTCGGCTGCGTTAAGTGCTGTTTGCGCCGACCAATAGATAGATGTCCAAGAATGCTCGCTGATGGGTGCACTGTCATCCGCTTGATACTTCGCCGCTTTTGCCATGATGCCTATACCGAGGTTATCATACGGCACATAAATTCCCGTCTGCACCTGCGCACCCAAATCTTCCTCAACCGCCATCCACTCATCATAGCCATGTTTGAGAAACTCAACATAACCAAAGTCATGAACCGCCAATATTGGTGCGATGCCAACATCGGTAGCAGTAGTGACTTCTAGACCCAAAGCCACTGGTGCTTTCAACAGCTCAACCATACGCTCTGGTATTTCTAACGGTTCGTGCATTTTCCCATAAGAAAAATAAGGTAACGGTCTATGCAGACTTAGATTTTCATGGCTGTATATTTTCATGCTCAACATTCCTTGTTTGACACTACTTGGTTTTACATTATTGATTGGGATACTGCTTTATTTAACATTGTTTTTTTTAAGAAGTTCCATTTTCTAGCTTGTGTGTTTAGTCTCTATCGCTGTAAATATACGGCTGCCGACGCTACTTTAAACAATTCCATCGGCTTTTAGCTTTGCGATCATCTCGCTGTCATAGCCCAGTTTAGCAAGTGTACTATCAGTATGCTCGCTCAACTGCGGTGGCGGCGTGCGATAGCTGACTGGTGATGCGGACAATTTGATAGGATTGCCAAGTGCTCTGACTGGACTGCCTTGCTCGGTGAAATTAACAATCATATTCCTTGCTTTTGCTTGCGGCATAGCCAAGGCTTCAGCCACATTATGAATCGCGCCGCATGGAATACCTGCTTGATCTAAAACCTCTAGCCAATAGGTACGTGGCTGCTTGGCAAATTGCTTAGACAGCTCACCGCACAGCAGTTCGCGGTTGGCAACGCGTTGTGGATTGGTCGTAAAACGCTCGTCGGTATGCCAATCAACTGCGAGCACGTCACACAGTTTGGCAAACTGACTGTCATTACCACAGGCTAAAATAAAGTGCTGCTCGCCCTGACCTGCAAATACTTGATACGGCACGATATTAGGATGTTGATTGCCTAGCCTTGGCGGTATCTTATCGGAGGCCAAATGATTCATACCGACATTGGCCAGCATGGCAAGCGCACTGTCGAGCAACGCCACATCGACATGTTGACCAACGCCAGTATGTTGACGAGCTAGTAGCGCTGCCTGAATACCAATCGTTAGCTGCAAACCTGCAAACAGATCAACCACTGCCACGCCAACTTTGTGCGGCTCGCCATCGCTTGGACCCGTGATACTCATCAGTCCCGACAACCCTTGGATAATATAATCATAACCGGGACGCTTGGCATCTGGACCTGTCTGTCCAAACCCTGTCAATGAGGCATAAATCAGACGCGGATTGTCTTGCTTGAGACTGTCATAGTCTAAGCCATATTTTTTCAGACCACCGACTTTGAAGTTTTCGACCAAAATATCACTCTCAGCGATTAGCTGCTTAATGATAGTTTGCCCTGTTGGTGTAGTGATATCGACCGTCAGCGATTTTTTATTGCGGTTAATCGTAGCGTAATAAGCGGAGGTGTTATCGCTGAATGTCGGCGGTGCCCAATGACGCGTTTCATCACCGATATGCGGACGCTCAACCTTGATGACTTCGGCACCAAGATCAGCTAACACTTGCGTACAAGAAGGCCCTGCCAACACTCTCGATAAATCAAGCACTTTAATACCATGCAATGCGCCCTTTGGCATATTAGCCATATCAATCATATCTGTCATGAGCTTCCCTTACTCTGTCGCGTATTTTGCGACTTTTAATCATAAAATTGTTATTCATGATTTAGCTATTTAACCGTTGAATCATGAATAACAACTGAAAAACGTACGCTACTGTTAATGCTCTTTTGATAAAAAGCCAAGCAGTAACGTACGTCATAAAATACAGTTGTACCAAAAATTATTAGCTAAAAATTCTTAAAAGAACGCTTGAATGCCTGTCTGTGCACGGCCTAGGATAAGCGCATGAATATCATGTGTACCCTCGTAAGTATTGACGGCTTCCAAGTTCATCACGTGACGGATAATATGGAACTCATCAGAGATACCGTTACCGCCATGCATGTCACGAGCGATGCGAGCGATATCAAGCGCCTTGCCGCAGTTATTACGCTTAATAAGTGAGATCATTTCAGGTGCTGCATTGTCTTCATCCATCAAACGACCCACGCGTAGCGCCGCTTGTAGACCTAAGGTGATTTCTGTCTGCATATTGGCAAGCTTTAGCTGTACCAACTGCGTTGCCGCTAGCGGACGACCAAACTGCTTACGATCGAGCGTGTACTGACGAGCCGCTTTCCAGCAGAATTCAGCCGCTCCCATCGAACCCCAAGCGATACCATAACGGGCTTTGTTCAAGCAGCCAAAGGGCCCTTTTAGACCACGGATATCTGGGAAAGCATTGGCTTCAGGAACGAACACTTTGTCCATGACAATCTCACCAGTGACTGATGCACGTAATGAGAACTTGCCCTCGATTTTCGGCGCAGATAAGCCTTTCATGCCTTTGTCTAAAACAAAACCGCGAATCTCGCCAGCATCGTCTTTTGCCCACACGACAAATACGTCAGCGATAGGACTGTTGGTGATCCACATTTTATTACCAGTCAACTCATAACCGCCATCTACAGCGCGCGCACGAGTAGACATCGATGAAGGATCAGATCCTGAGTCTGGTTCAGTCAGACCGAAGCAGCCTACATACTCACCTGTGGCAAGCTTAGGCAAATAACGCTCTCTTTGCTCTTCTGTGCCATACGCCCAAATAGGATGCATAACCAAGCTTGACTGTACGCTCATCGCTGAACGGTAGCCCGAATCAACGGCTTCTACTTCCTTGGCAATCAGACCATAAGCAACACTCGATAAGCCAGCACAGCCATAACCTTCAATCGTGACACCAAGCAGACCCATTTCACCCATTTGACGCATGATATTACGGTCAAAATTCTCATTGCGATTGGCCTCAATAATGCCAGGCATCAGCTCTTTTTGAAAAAACTGACGCGCGCTGTCGGTGACCATGCGCTCTTCTTCAGTGAGCTGGTCACGTAGTAAAAAAGGATCTTCCCAATCAAAGCGTGGGCTAGTAGATGTTGCCATGTGGATCTCCTTGGTATCAGTCATCCTGACTGACGAATAGTGATTGATACATCATTTGGTCTAACAAGTCATTGACTTCATTATTCCGCTGTGCGAAACTTAGTTTCATAATTTAAATCTATTTAAACAAAGTTTTACCGCGCTGTAAACCTTTATCAAAAAAATTGAGCATAAAATGACGAAACCCTTATCAAAAGCTACTCCGCTACTCGAACGCATGCATGCAACAATGAGTCAAAACAAGGAAGAGAATGACCGACAGTTTGTGACGGCATTGGGACGGGGACTAATCATACTGGCGGCTTTTGAGCACCATGAGCGGCTCACCCATCAACAGCTATGTCAGATGACCGAACTACCGAAAGCAACTATTACCCGCCTTATCCATACTTTAACCACGCTTGGCTTTTTACGTGTCACTGAGCACGGACAGTATCAATTGGGCAGTAGTGCTGTACGGCTCAGTGCGACCGCGTGGAGTCGTCATGACATGGTGGCATACGCTGAGCCATTACTGCGACAGTTCGCTAGTGAAAACGAAGTATCGGTGAATTTGGCAACCGAAGTCGAAGGAGAAATGCGCTATCACGCCTGTTGCCGTAGTCCTGCTCGCCTATCAGTCAACTTGCAGGTTGGCTCCGCCGTACCTGTCGCACGCACTGCCATTGGACGTGCTTTTTATGCGGTAAGTACGCAAGCGAGAAAGGCGGTCATCATTAGTAATCTACAAGAGAATTTGTCTGTTGAAGATTATAACCATGCGCAAACTGCCCTAGCCAGCGCAGCAGAGCATTATGAAAAATACGGCTATACCGTGTCTGATGGGGAGTTTTCTACTGACATATTAGCAGTCGCGGTTGGGGTATATGATGTCGCAAAAGGACAATACGCGTATTCGCTGAATGCCAGTGTGCCAAGTGCAAACTGGAAAGCGGACGACTATGCGGCAATGATAGTGCCTAAGTTGCAGGCATTAGCGGAGCGGATTGGTGGTGGGGTTTAAAACAGTAATATGGTGAAGATATAAGCCTTCCAGCCAGTCATAATTTTTCTATTAATATAAACTAAAGAGCTGGTTAATTGGCTGGCTCTTTAGCGTCCAGTACCCACACCGCATCATGCCCGACAAAATACGTATGATGGTCCGCCACTTCTATGTTATAAACATGGTCTTCATAAGGATTGGGGCAGACATCGTTATAGCGTCGCATCTGCTTATGAATACTTTCGTCTGTTAATCCCATTGAATCGCCATACTTTTTGATACTGGCTAAAGCTTTTTTGAATAAACCTTCATCACCAATTCTATTTTCTTTGATTATTTTTCCCTCAAAGATTAGAGGTGAGTGCATCTCTCTTACAAACCTTTCTGCACTATGTGTCTTAGGCGCTATGTCTTGACGTAATCTTACATTCAATGTTTTATAAAGATCAGGGTCTATAATAAAGGGTGCCTTTTCATTAATAAGTAACTTGGCATCAGAAGTTTGCAGATTGACGGTTTTGATTTCTTCTTTGAACGCTTCTTCTGTATTGGCTAAACTGACAAACTGATAGCCATCATCCGTAAATTTTACAAACTGAACCAGACCGTCTGTCTCCCATAAGTCATGTTCCTCAATACTCTGAGTATACGCTGTACCTTCAGGGAAGTTCGGTAAGGTGCGTACAGGGATAAACGAGTAATCATCAAGTGCAATCGTATCACCATGAGCAGACGTTAGATATCCAGCTGGTAAACGCTCCGCCGACAACCATTCACCTTCCGTATCTTCAGGCTGGCGAGTTACCCAAAATGGGTGGTTGCTGGTACATAAGATATAGTTTCTACCCTTCTCACCTTGCTTGGCTACCGTTTCGTTAAAGTATTCAACTTTAAAGATTCTTTCCTTTTTCGGGGATGTAAACGTACTTATGACAGGCTTATACTCTATATCACCGCTACCATCTTCAGGCTTGAAGAGTACAGGCTTTGATAAAATTAAGTCGCCCACTTTGATATCTTGGATTGGCACTAGACCCTTATCCGTATGTACCAATGTACCTGCGACAAATCCTGGAACGTTTTTATTCATATTATCAACTCACTGAGATTATTTATTATAAAATTCACCGTCATACACCCAAATGCCTTTTTTTCCTACAAAATAAGTATGAGTATCGGCGACTTCAATGTTATAGACATAATCAGTGAAGGCATTGGATGTAGCTCTGGAGTCATTCTCCCAATCTGGCACTCTGTAGGCTGCAACTAACTTACTATAGTACTCTATCTCGACACGATTCTCAGGATTGTCTTTGTCTAAAAACTTATGAAACTTCGCATAAGGTTCAGAACCATCCTCCGAATGTAAGTCCCTACCTAAAAGACTATTGTCATCATTAGTAAACACCTCTACAGCTTCACCATTCCTAAAGTCAATCACCCCTATATCAATTTCACCTGGATCTGCATGCTTATCTTGACAGCTGTGCATATACAACCCAACCTTTGGATCGCTAGTTGCTATGACATACTTTCCTCCAATTTGATAAGGATCATACACCTCTTCGTGATATCTACCAGATATGTCAAGTATTTCACCTTGATGGCCTCTTTCTGGAAAAATATAATTAACAATATCGTTAGATGTAATGAACTTTGCAGCTACCCATCTTGGTTTTTCCTCATCACTGACATGCGTCCAGAATGGATGATTATCAGTACAGTAAATACCCTCAACAGGCGTTATAATCTTTTGTTTAGTAGCAGACTTGATGGTTCTTATCACAGGCTTATAGACCAGTTCTCCTTCACCACTTTCATCCTTAGACAGTACTTTATCACCGATTTTTAACTCCTGAATCGGTACTAAACCTTTATCCGTATGTACCAATGTACCTGCGACAAATCCTGTGTTGTTCATTAATCTTCCTTTCATTTTTTATTATTGATGTGGTTAGTTATTTAAACTCGCATCATGTACCCATAGTCCAGCTCGACCAATAAAATAGGTATGATTGTCTGCCACCTCAAAGTTATAGACGGTTGCCTGATATAAAATGTGCTCACCTTGCGCGTTGGTCAATTGATTGAACATCCGCATGGTGCCTCCATTATCTTCAATATGTTGGCCCAAATAGCCTTTCTCCTGATAAAAGCTAATGTCATCAACATATCCCATACCCTTATATTCTACTTCGCTGTAGTCGAGCATATGCGCTTCGGCATCTTGTACATAATCATCGTAGTAGTCTTCATGATAATGCTTTTTATACCAGTAATAATTTGGATTGGCTTCTAAGTTATCATTAGCGACTTGATAGGTAGGTTGCACACGCTCAACGGTATACATTACGCCATCAGTATTCACAGCAATTTCATACTGCTGTAGTTCGTCCACACGTTTAAAGTGAGGCCGGTCATAGAACTCAATATCTTCCTGTGGGTTCTCCATGGCACCGACTACCCAAACAAGGTGATTGGGCGTCGCTAGAAAACTACTAAAGCGGCTAGCTGACTTGTATGTTTGATAATCAACCATCTCGCGATTTTTATTAAACTTCTCAATATTTTTCTCTAAACGCACGATCCACATCTCTTTGTCTTCATGCACAAAGGTCTTGACCACAGGCTTATACTCTATGTCACCACTACCATCTTCAGGCTTGGAGAGTACAGGCTTTGATAAAACTAAGTCGCCCACTTTAATATCCTGAATCGGCACTAGTCCTTTATCCGTATGAACGAGCGTTCCTGCCACGAATCCTGTGTTATTCATGTCTTATCCTTTTTGATCTTGTCGTTTTAACCCATCAAACCTCAGTCCAAACTTTAGCAGATACTTACGCAGTCGGTCGCTGTCGTTATTGCTTTTTAGCTGATTTCTAGAGTTGGCATACAGATAGCGCCCTGCTGGCGCTTGGTTTCTATGATTAATACAAATCTCAATCACACATGCCAATTGCACCGCATCAAATGGATCAATAGTTGTCAGCATGTCTTCATCGAAATATCTTCTTAAAATATTATGGCTACCCTGCTCGATGGTTTTCGCTATCTAAAGTAGCATATGAGCTATTTTTAATCACTTTATTGCATATACTGTCATTACTTGTTTGTGCAACCGAACTAACGCAGCTCCTAACGAAAGTGATTCTGACCAAACTGTTACCCATTGATACCGACGTAATGACGTCATGCGTGTATGATGTACGCGACAAATGTAAGCATCTTATCTATATCAATCATTACTATTGAGCCTCGCTATGCCTGAATCTCGTACCAATCTAAACCCTGAACCCAAAACCAGTTCGCCGTACTTTATCGGATTATTACTTCGCTATAGCACGTTTGGCGCGGCGATTTTAATTCTATTAGCGGGCTTATTATTGGTAAGTTGGTGGCTGATTGTGATCGGTGGTTTGGCTGTGGCACTTGGTATCTATGATTTGATTCAGTCCAAGCACGCTATCTTGAGCAACTACCCTGTCGCTGGACATATTCGCTATGTATTAGAGGATTTTCGCCCTGAGATTCGCCAGTACTTGCTTGAGGACGATAAAGAACAAGTACCGTTCTCACGTCAGCAGCGCGCACTAGTCTATCAACGTGCTAAGAATGTCAGTGACACCAATGCCTTTGGTACGCTAGATAATTTATATACTCATGGTAAAGAGTGGTTTTTGCAATCTACCATCAGTGCACCACTAGAAAACAAAGACTTTCGAATTATGGTCGGCGGTGAGCGTTGTCAGCAGCCACACGATATGTCAGTATTCAATATCTCAGCAATGAGCTTTGGCAGTCTCTCAGCGAACGCCATCATGGCACTCAATCAAGGCGCAAAATTGGGCGGATTTACTCATGACACGGGCGAAGGCGCGATCAGCCCTTATCATCGTAAGTTCGGTGGTGATTTGATTTGGGAGTTGGGTACGGGTTATTTTGGTTGCCGTGATAATGATGGTAACTTTGATCCACAGTCTTTCGCTGAAAAAGCCGTCGATCCGCAAGTTAAAATGATTGAAATCAAGCTTTCACAAGGTGCCAAGCCTGGTAAAGGTGGCGTCCTTCCTTCTAGCAAAATTACGCAAGAGATTGCAGACACACGTCAAGTACCTACGGGTCAAGACTGTATCTCGCCTTCTTCGCATACCGCATTTAGCACCCCGCGCGAGTTAGTCGCCTTTTGGCAGCAGCTGCGTGAGTTATCTGGTGGCAAGCCAGTTGGCTTCAAGCTATGTATTGGTCAGCCATGGCAGTTTATGGCGATTGTCAAAGCGATGATAGAGACGGATAACTATCCTGATTTTATCGTTATTGATGGTGCAGAAGGCGGCACAGGTGCAGCGCCTGTCGAGTTTATGGACAATGTCGGCATGCCAATGGTTGAAGGGTTTTTGCTCGTACATAATACTTTAGTCGGTGCAGGTATTCGTGACAAAATTAAGCTTGGCGTCAGTGGCAAGATCGTATCAGGCTTTGATATTGCGCGCATGATTGCGCTAGGTGCCGATTGGTGTAACTCAGCACGTGGCTTTATGTTTGCGGTTGGCTGCATTCAGTCGCGCTCTTGTCATACCAACACTTGCCCAACGGGTGTAGCTACCCAAGATCCATATCGTCAAAAGGCGCTCGACGTCCCTAGTAAAGCTGAGCGTGTTGCAAGTTTTCATAAAAACACGCTAAAATCGCTTGCCAGTATCGTAGGTGCGGTTGGTTTACAGCATCCTAGCCAATTACAGCCGTATCATATTGCACGCCGCTTAGACGATGGGCAGATTAAGCTGTTATCCAAATTCTTCTACTTTACTGATAAAGGCGCATTGCTCGATCATAGTGCCCGTGCCGATGTATTTAACCAGATGTGGGTCATGGCAAACCCTGATAGCTTCTTAGCCAATAATGACGCACTCATTGCTTATAACAAAGACTCGCGTGATAAGGGCAAGGAAACTGGCGCGCCAACAGAACACAGCGCTGGGTATAATTCTGAGCACTTGACCAATCTCACCGATGGTGGACGATTAATTGGTAATGTGAACAATACAATCCGTGACTTTCCGCCTACTAATGACTGAATCAGTGCCTAAATCGTTGTATTTAAAAAGTAGTGATGAAGAAGTAATTAAGCGGTAGATAGTAACCAAACTCAAATAATTTACACATTAAAAGACGCGTGATTGATGCCAAGTTCTATTTTTAACTTATTCTTATCAACGATAGTGCTTGCGCTAGGCCTGAGCGCTTGCCAGCAGACAAATACCAATGCGGCTAGCAGCGACACCGATAGCTGGTCATGTCAGACTGAAGACACGCCTTTTACTTATAGTTTTTGCCGTGTCGATGCTACCGCGTTAGCGAGCGAGCGTTATTCATTACAACTGTTTTGGCAATCTTCTGATAACAATAAGCCTTTGCTAACCTTTGATGCGTTATTGGCCACATTACCGAACAGTAAGACCCTTAACTTTGCCATGAATGCAGGCATGTATAATGAAAACTATGCACCGATTGGCTATACAGTCATCAAAGGCAAAGAACTCAAATCGTTAAATGTAAGAGAAGGTGGCGGTAATTTTCATCTATTACCTAATGGAGTTATGTGGTGGGACAAAGCTGGCACAGTGCAAATCACCGAAAGTAATGCGTTAAATGAGCAGCTAAAAAATGGTGATGTGCAGCCTTGGTATGCGACGCAATCTGGTCCTATGTTGGTCATCAATGACGAGATACACCCACAGTTTAACTCTGATAGCAGCTCAATCAAACTGCGTAATGGTGCAGGCGTTTGCCGTGACGGCAGTATACAGCTTGTTAATAGCGATGAGCCTGTGACCTTTTATCAGTTTGCAGAATTATTTAAGGATGAGCTGGGTTGTTCAAACGCGCTGTTTTTAGACGGTGGTATTGCCTCAGCGTTGTATGCGCCTAGTATCGACAAGCAGGATAAAAAAGAGATGGGCGTGATGATTGGATTGGTTGAAAATAAAGAGTAATACGTCTTTATATCTTTAGGTTAATCTCTTTCTTCTCATAGTATGTTGCATAAAAAAGCACTTGGCGTGATTATTTCATGCTAAGTGCTTTTTTATAAACGTTTATTTTGAGTATTATAGTTAAAGAACTCTAAAATGGGTACAAGGCAGCCGACTGCAAATAGTACAAATAGTCCATCTAAGGAGGGTAACGACGTAGCGGTTTAGTAGTTCACCGACTATATGTTAAAAACTAGCCACCCAAACTCATTTTGGGGCCAAATGGTTCGTAGTGGACGCTATCGACACCATGATCTAATGCTACTAACCCATCAATCATGCTCTCCATAAATGGCATCGAGCCGCATACATAGATATCAGCAGGCTTAGACAAGGTAGCAAGCCATGTCTCATCTAATATCTGCCCAGACTCAAAGTAAAATATATGCTTTTCTACACTCTCAGCCTGTTCGAGTAACTTACTAACTTGATCAGAAAAAGCATGATGAGCGATATTTTGACATGCATAAACCCAGATAATAGGTCGTTTAGGATTGGCTAATACTTGCGCCTCTAGCATAGACAGTACAGGCGTAACCCCGACCCCTGCACTCATTAATACCAATGGAATATCATTTTGCTGTACCAAATCTTGATTGAGCGCGAAGTCGCCAGCTGGTGCCGACAGCAATACCGTGTCACCCACTTCTAGTTGATCATGCATATAGTTAGAGACTAAGCCATGATGCTCATTACGGTTATCACGTCGAACCGCAAACTGAATGCCCGTATCGGTACTGGCAGAGTATAGAGAATAATGGCGCAAGGCTATATGGTCGCTGTCTTTTGGGTCTGTTTGTACTGTGATATATTGACCAGCAGTTAAGGTCAACTTACTCAAATCAATATCTTGAGCGTTTGCTAAATCATCACCTGTTTTGTTCTCACTCTTATCGACTGGTGCCACGGTAAAGGCTGCGATATCTGTAGCGACCGCTTCCTTTTTAATTACCTTAAACGGTGCAAACCCCTGCCACATTGCTTCTTCATACATACCATGTTCAATCTGGATAAATACTGAGGCAATTTCATCATAAGCTTCTGTCCAAGCAATAATGATGTCGTCAGTGGCTGCCTCTCCTAGCACTTCTTTTATCGCCCCAATTAAATGCTTACCGACGATAGGATAATGCTCAGGCAAAATCTGTAAGGCTCTATGTTTATGGCTAATCTGGGTCACTTGTGGCAATAGCGTAGCCAGTTTGTCCAAGTGCTTGGCAGCGGCCAATACTGTCATTGCTAGCGCCGTCTGCTGTCTTCCCAATTTTTGATTGGTCTCATTAAAAATATCTAACAGCTCAGGATGCTCATTAAACATATTTTTGTAAAACACAGTGGTAATCGCAACGCCATGCTCTTCGAGTACAGGAACAGTTGCGGTGACGATTTCTAACGTTTTTGGTGAGGCCATGTTGTTTCTCTTAGTCATTAACTTCATTGGTAAATTGAGATGTTAAAAATAATCCGTCTAAACTGGCAATAATGAGTAGACTTTTTTACAGTGGTTATCAAAATTTTTAGCCGACTAATTCAGAAATACTTATAACATTCATTTTAAATAAATGTTAACACACTTTATTAGACATACCAATATAGGATGACTATAGAACCTATTTGCATCGACAAAAAAACAGCCGCTATGTCGTCATAACGGCTGTTGTTATAATGATTTACTCTGTGTTAACAGGCTTTATTTATTCATCAATCGGGCTGAATATCAAAATTACCGTGCCATATATTGAGTCATTTCTTCAACACCATGTAGCGTCATCGGATACATCTTATTTTCAAACAGTTTTTTAATTTCAACGATGGTTTGCGTATATTGCCAATACGACGGGTTTTCAGGATTGAGCCAAGTGACTTTATCAAAATGCTCCAGTACACGCTTTAACCATACGATGCCCGCTTCATTATTCATATACTCTACGCTGCCGCCTACTGTCATCAGTTCATAAGGCGACATCGATGCATCACCGACGAAGATAACACGATACTCACGGCCATATTTATTGAGTAGCTCAAACGTTGGCATCGGCGCACTATGGCGACGATTGTTGTCCTTCCACACATAGTCATACAAACAGTTATGAAAATAAAAGAACTCTAAGGTTTTGAATTCATTTTTTGCCGCAGAAAATAGTTTTTCGAGCGCTTCGACATGGATATCCATACTGCCGCCCACATCAAACAGCATCAACACTTTGACACGGTTACGGCGCTCTGCCTGCATATGTATATCGAGCACACCCTTTTTTGCCGTGCGCTTAATCGTCTCATGAATATCAAGCTCATCAGCACTGCCAGTCCGCGCAAACTGACGTAGATTGCGTAGCGCCATTTGAATTTGGCGAGTACCGAGCTGATTATCGTCATCGAGATTGCGATATTTACGCTGCTCCCAGACTTTTGCTGCGCTACGTTTGCGAGACTCACCGCCGACACGTACGCCTTCTGGATGATCGCCATAGGCACCAAATGGCGAAGTACCGCCTGTGCCTACCCATTTACTACCACCTTGATGACGCTCTTTTTGCTCTTTTAAACGTTCCTCTAACGCCTTCATCAGCTCTTCAAGCGAGCCATATTTTTTCAGTAATCGTCTTTGCTCTTCGGTCAGATTTTTGGGATCGAGCTTCAGATCCAGCCACTCTTTGGGCACATCTGTTAGCTTGGCCAACAGCTCATCCATATTGAGACTATCGACACCTTCAAAATAATCCGCCATGGCCCGATCGAACTTATCAAAATGGCGCTCGTCTTTGACCATGCACAGTCGAATCAGCCGATACATATCTTCGCGGCTAGCAAAAGTAGTCAGTGCTGGATCTTCAGGATGCGACTGCATCATCAGCCCTTTATCTAACGCGGCATTGAGATCGAGCAGCTCGCGCGTACTGACTGGCACGCCATAAGTACGCAAGGTATAGAATAGTTTGATAAACATAAGAGTCGTATCACTTATTGGCTGATATTATTATCTGGTGATATTGCTGATATCATTAATTGGTACAGGTTGAGCGCTTGCGTTGACTTTTACATCAGACATTCGATATTGGATATAAAAGGTTAAAGCCAATGCAAGCGGCAAACATTAACGACGCATCATATTGGCAAAACGCTGTAATAAACTCACATCTGCCTCGTTTTTGAGCAACGCACCATATAGTGGCGGGATAGATTTCTCACCGCGCAGATTTTCTTCTAATTCGTCCTGAGCCATATCATCAGCAAGTAACAAGGTTAACCAATCGACCAACTCAGACGTTGATGGTGGCTTTTTAAGACCTTGAATACCACGCAGCTTATAGAAGATATCCAATGCATCATTGACCAGTTTTTCTTGAATGTCTGGAAAATGCACTTCGATAATTTGGCGCATGGTTTCTTCTTCTGGGAAGTCGATATAATGGAAAAAGCAACGACGCAAAAACGCATCTGGCAGCTCTTTTTCATTGTTTGAGGTAATAATAACTACTGGACGCTGCGCCGCTGTAATAGTCTCGCCCGTCTCATAAACATAAAAAGACATCTTATCAAGCTCATGTAGCAAATCATTTGGGAACTCGATATCGGCTTTATCAATCTCATCAATCAGTAGTACACTACGCTCTGTACTGGTAAAAGCGTCCCACAGCTTGCCCGGCTTGATATAGTTGGCAATGTCATAGACCTTATCATCACCCAACTGTGAATCGCGCAGGCGTGATACCGCATCATACTCATACAGTCCTTGCTCCGCTTTAGTCGTCGATTTTACATGCCAAGTAATCAGTGGCATACCTAAACTCTCAGCAACTTCTTCGGCAAGCAACGTCTTACCTGTGCCAGGCTCACCTTTAATTAATAATGGCTTTTGTAAGGTCATAGCGGCATTTACGGCCAGTTGCAAATCATCGGTAGCAATATAACTACTGGTACCAGTAAAGTTTTTCTTAGTATTGTCAGCTGTGGTCATAATCAGATCTCGATTGTTGTTATAGATAAGTTGTTATAAATGGATAGGTCTAAAACATAAATGACTAATAAAGGATAAATTAGTAAAGAATAAATTAGATTAGCACAGCCTGATGCATTGCCAAAATACTCATGCGTTCGCATTTATTAACAATTGTTATGTGCAATGTATAGTGAGCAATTATTTATATGTCTAATAAACAGTCGAGCATAAAAAAAGACACGCAGCGGTGTCTTTTTATTCGGGTATCAAATAAATTCTAAAACAATAGTACTATCTTAGTGCCTAGCCTATTTTTATCACTTATCAGACGTATCGCTATCTGTTTTTTTAGCCAATGTACTGTCTTTTTTTAAGTTTACATTGGTGTCAGGCTGTTCGGTTACGGTAGCGCCTTCTGGCAAATAACTGCCTGTGGTCATTTGCAACGTGGCCTGCGTATCTTCTGCGCTGCGGCTACGGGCTTTGTCCAAACTTGATGCAAATGCACTGCGTATCAGTTGCCATACAAAACCAACGAACAACCCTGCGACCAGTATCACCAATATCGGCAGCATATTGGCAACCGCGCCTGCGTAATCTTTCATCATCACAGCATAGACGACGCTAATACTGGCTGGTGCAAGCTCGCTCGGATCACCAAGCGCTGTACCTGGTGCTAGTAATACTGCAAACAGAACCATCCAGCTCATACCGCCCAATGGTTTTGGCAGTACACGAGCAACGAGTATCCATAGTACTAGTACCAAAACAGCACCGCCCAGATAAGCATACATAGGCAAATCAGCGGGCGGGACATCCTTTACCATTTGGCCCCACCAAATGGCAATCTCACCGAGAATGTCACTGATAGACTCTAGCGGTAAGCTATGTAAGATATTTTTTAACCAGTCCATGCGTGTTTATTTACCTGCGTTTATCGCCGGTGACACAATCTGTGTCTAGCGGTATATGTGCGTTCTGTAGAACCAGAATGAGGCCAAATACATAATGAACTTGTGCATTATGTAGGCTTATATATGCATTGCGTAGGGTGTCAGTTTATCACGACTTTCTACTTAAATGCATGTGAGCAAATGTGTCGTAGGTTTTTATCAACGCTGTTTTCAAGGTAGCGTACTGATATTTCCTACCATACTTACTTGCTGACAAATCCATTAATTATAGATGCTGTCCTGCGATTCACGAGCACGCAGTTCTGCTTGGCGGCGCATCACATCTTGCGGCGGCAACTGCACAAAGTAACCTTGAGACTGTAGTTTTGCCAGTACTTCTTCTTTGTCGACACGAGCGAGCTTATCTTTAGTTGATAAGTCCAGATGCATGACGAACTTACTACGGCCTAAACCTGCACGGAAATCTTTTGGTAATACACCAAGCCAGTCTTTGATTTCATCAGTATCATCAGGATAATCAGGACGCGCAATGTAGATATACATGTCGTCGTGTTTGGGAAATTTATAAATATCGCAATGCATAAAAACCACCTATCAGAAACTATGGGCGTAGGTTAGCATATTTCAGGCAAATACCAGTAGTCGCTTTGCGTTTTGCTATGGTAATTTTTGTCAAAACACACAGATAAAACGCTGATATGAGCGATAAAAATATCGTTGTAAAACATAACCTATTTAACAGACTGCCCTATCAAAACATCATTTTTGCCAAATTTATTTATTTTAATGGCTTTGATGACTTGTAAAAGCGCTTTGAACCTTTCATAATAAAAGCGTTTTTCAGGAGAGAGTTTATCAGCATCGTTTTTGTATTGAACCCTATTGGTTATACAACTATCGCAATTGCTAGATAACCACCGAAGGCGCATCCACCCTGCCAATCGCTCAGGTAAAAGGACTGAAAAACGCATGTCACTGTTGTTTGATAATGTTTAGTAGTATGACGCTCATAGCGCACTACTTTTTTATCAAACATAAGGCATAACAAATCTGGAGAGTGGTAAGCACGGACGACGTCTTACCCACCGAAGGGGAGAAAATACGCTATCATCGATGATAGGGCTCATATAAATGCCCAAGAATGATAATTCGTGTTGAAAATCTCAGGTCACAGGACAGATAGGGCTTTAGCTCAAACTGACGTATAGCGTCTGTTTGGCTTACGTCTTCATCTTTGCTTTCTGTGTCACCCTTTGATGTGATATTTGCACCTTGCAATATTGCTTCTCGCTACTTTTACGTTGCGCATCACTCCTTACTCTGCCGAGTACGACTGATGTACACATAAGGATTTGTTATGACTGATACCCATTCTCAAGACATTACTTCTCAAAACCAAGCCCCTCAGCGCACCCCTTTTTACCAGTCTCATATTGATAGTGAGGGCAAATTGGTCGATTTTTCTGGTTGGGAATTGCCCATTCATTACGGTTCACAAATCGAAGAGCACGAAGCGGTACGTACAGATGCAGGTATGTTTGATGTCTCACATATGGTTGTGACTGATATCAAAGGCGCTGATACCAAAGCATGGCTACAAAAGCTACTCGCAAACGATGTCAACAAACTCACTACCGCTGGTAAAGCGCTGTACTCTGGCATGCTCAATGAGCAAGGCGGCGTCATCGATGATTTGATCGTCTACCTCATGAACGCAGAAGAAACTGAGTACCGTATCGTCTCTAACGCAGCCACTCGTGACAAAGACTTAGCACAGTTTAATAAAGTCGCTGAAGGCTTTGATATTACGATTACCGAGCGTCCTGAGCTTGCTATGCTTGCCGTGCAAGGTCCAAATGCTATTGCAAAACTGGCTCAAGCCAAACCAAGCTGGGCAGATACTTTAGCAGGACTAAAACCTTTCGTTGGTGCTGACTTGACCGATATCGAAGGCACCGATTGGTTTGTGGCTCGTACTGGCTATACTGGTGAAGATGGCGTCGAAGTCATTATGCATGCCGATGATGCCCCTGCTTTTTTTGAACAACTAAAAGCAAATGGCATCAAACCTGCCGGTCTTGGCGCACGTGATACTTTGCGTATGGAAGCGGGCATGAACCTTTATGGCCATGACATGGACGAAACCATCATCCCTTACGAGTGCAACATGGGCTGGACGCTAGCGCTCAAAGATGAGCGTGCCTTTGTCGGTCGCGAAGCATTGGTCAGCAAACGTAAGCAGTCAAAAGAAGACAACACCGCTATGAAGCAAGTGGGTCTGCTATTGACCACGCGTGGCGTATTGCGTGAAGGCATGACAGTGACTATCAATCAAGGCACTGACAATGAGCAAACCGGCATTATCACCAGTGGTACATTCTCCCCTAGCCTAAAAAACTCAATCGCGATTGCCCGTGTGCCTGCCAGCTTATCAGAAGATGACAGTGTACAAGTCGATCTACGCGGCAAAGGTAAATTCGTCGATGTACGCGTATTGAAGCTACCTTTTGTCCGTAACGGCAAGCAACAGTTTGACTCTTAGGTCTTATAAATTCTATCATTAGAGCGCGTTGTCATTTTACATACGATTATAAAAGTGACGACACGCCTAGCCTCCATTATTTTTGTTAATTAACCTCTATCACTTAGGAGAGAGACCATGAGCAACATCCCAGCAGAGCTAAAATATATTGCGAGTCACGAGTGGCTACGCCTAGAAGACGACGGTACGATCACTGTTGGCATCACTGACCATGCTCAAGATCTATTGGGTGATGTGGTATTCGTTGAGCTACCAGATGTGGGCGATATCATCGCTGTCGATGACGAAATCTCAGTTGTTGAATCAGTAAAAGCGGCGTCTGACGTTTATGCCCCTATTTCAGGTGAAGTCATCGCTATCAACGAAGCACTAGAAGATGATCCTGAAATCATCAACTCTGACCCATACGGCGAAGGTTGGTTCTTCAGAATGAAGCCTGACAACATCGCTGACTACGAAGCACTAATGACTGCTGACGAGTACGAAAGCGATTTATAAGCTAAGCACGTAAGCTAATCATGCTCTCGCAAGACATTAACATTTGTAAGATATTAGCTCGTACAAAGCACTAGCCCCGACTAAACAACATAGATACTGGCAGCAGCTGGTATCTATACTCCCTATTTAAACGATTTAAAAACCTTTCTCATTAAAAGTATTGTCTTAGTGACCATGCTTGTTATTTGAAAGCAGCTTTATATATAGATCTCCAACAATCATTATCGTCCGATGTTATTGCTCTCAAGCGTTATCTCATTGACTCGTATTGATCACCTCTTCGAATTCCAATGAATACGTACTATCAATAACGACGCAAACTGATAACCCAATTCTCAGCATGGATCCTAATATGAATGCCAACACCGATAATAAAGACCCCATCGCCACACCAAACCATACACCGCAGCTACAAGCCTTTCGCGATATCGTAGAATCACGCCGTTCCGTGCGCCGTTTTACTGACACGCCCATCCCTGACGACGTACTGGCAGACTGTCTGCGTTTGGCCATGCTAGCACCAAACTCTAGCAACTTACAGCCGTGGGAGTTTTATGTTATCGATGATGCTGACAATCGCAAACGCGCCATCAAAAACTGTATGAACCAAAACGCGGCAAAAACATCGGCGCGCTTAATCGCTATCGTTGCTCGCACCGACATCTGGCGTGAGCATGCTCAGCAAATATTGCGCGAATACCCTGATCAGCCAGTCCCTAAGAAAGTGAAAGACTACTATAACAAAGTCGTTACGATGGACTTTTTGCGCGGCCCAGCCAACGTGGTTTCGGCTGCAAAATGGGGCGCCACGCAAGTGGTCAGACGCGTCAAAGGCCCTCTCAAATCGCCTTACTATACCTTTGAAGACACCAAAAACTGGGCAACCAATAACACCGCGCTTGCCGCCGAAAACCTAATGTTGGCACTACGTGCTCATGGTTTTGATAGCTGTCCTATGGGCGGCTTTGATGAGCCTGCCATGAAAGCGTTGCTCAATCTTAGCGACGACCATCATATCGTTATGATGATTGGCGCAGGTGAGCGTGCTGACAATGGCGTTTACAACACCCAATTCCGCTTTGATCAAAAACAGTTTGTGCATTACGTATAACGTACCGCTCACAGTGTTTCCTTAACTGCTCACAATGTTTTCTTAATTGCTATTTTGTTTATTACTCCCTTAACCAAGGATTGTCATGACTATCTCTCAAAACCCATCGTTTGATACCTTTCAAGGATTGTTCAACGAAGCTGAATTTGTCTATCACCACTTAGGTTCGAATGAGACCAAGCAAGCTGACCTACTCAGCGCTGTTGGTTATAAAGATATGCAAAGCTTTATCAATGACACTGTGCCTGAGCCAGTACGTTTGCACAAAGAATTGGATTTGCCAGTGGCGATGAGTGAGCACGCTGCACTTGCCAAACTGCGCACGATGGCAGACGACATCACTGTCAACAAGAGCTATATCGGTCAAGGCTACTCTCCTGTTCGTATGCCGGCTGTCATTCAGCGCAATGTGCTCGAAAATCCAGGCTGGTATACCGCTTATACGCCTTACCAAGCGGAAATCGCTCAAGGTCGTCTAGAAGCATTACTGAACTTCCAACAAGTATGTATCGATTTGACTGGTCTTGAGCTGGCTGGTGCATCATTGCTTGATGAAGCAACGGCAGCGGCAGAAGCAATGGCGATGTCAAAGCGTGTGAGCAAAAGCAAATCAACACAGTATTTCGTCGATGAGCGTGTCTATCCACAAACGCTGGATGTTATCAATACTCGTGCGAAATACTTCGGTTGGGAAGTCGTTGTTGGTGATTTTGAAACGGCTAAATCAGGCGACTATTTCGGTGCGCTATTCCAGTACGTTGGTGCTGAAGGCGACGTTAAAGACTTAACAGACGTCATCAGTGCCGTAAAAGAAAACAAGACCTATGTAAGTGTCGTCAGTGACATTATGAGCTTGGTGTTATTAAAATCACCAGCCGATATGGGTGCCGACGTAGCGCTAGGTAGTACTCAGCGTTTCGGTATTCCAATGGGCTTTGGCGGTCCACATGCCGCTTATTTTGCGTTCTCTGATAAAGCCAAGCGTTCAGCGCCTGGTCGTATCATTGGTGTCTCAAAAGATGCACAAGGCAATACTGCATTACGTATGGCTCTACAAACGCGTGAGCAGCATATCCGCCGCGAAAAAGCCAACTCAAATATCTGTACCTCACAAGTATTGCTAGCCAACCTCGCTGGTATGTACGCGGTATACCATGGTCCAGACGGCGTGAAGCGTATTGCCACTCGTATTCATGCGTTTGCCACTGCGTTTGCTGATGCTATCACAGAATCTAATGACAGCAGCTTGAGCGTGGTACATGATCAATTCTTCGATACAGTCGTGGTTGATTGTGGTTCAGAGAAGCTTGCTACTCAAATTTTCAAAAATGCAGACAACGTTGGCTACAACTTATGGCGTCTAAGCGACACCAAATTGAGCGTTGCCTTTAGTGAAACCAGCGATCAGCAAGATTTCAACACCTTGACTCAGCTATTCGTCAACAAGTCACACGACCTACCTGAAACCGCTCGCGTCTCTCTAGATAGCGCACACTTGCGTACGGATGATATCTTGACTCATCCAGTATTCAACTCGCATCACACCGAGCATGAAATGCTACGCTACCTAAAGTCGCTTGAAGACAAAGACCTAGCGATGAACCGCAGCATGATTTCACTGGGTAGCTGTACCATGAAGCTAAACGCCACCAGTGAGATGCTACCGATTACTTGGCCTGAGTTTGCCAATGTGCATCCTTTTGCACCGCGTGATCAAGTTACTGGCTATATCGCGATGATCGATAGCTTGCAAGATCAATTAAAAGCCATTACTGGTTTTGATGATGTCTCTATGCAACCAAACTCTGGTGCTTCTGGTGAATATGCTGGTCTGTTAGCAATTCGCCGTTATCATGAATCACTAGGCGAAACCAATCGCGATGTTTGCCTGATTCCTATGTCGGCGCACGGTACCAACCCTGCTACTGCCATGATGATGGGTATGCAAGTAGTCGTGGTCAAAACTGATGAAAACGGCAACGTTGATATCGACGACTTAACCGCCAAATGTGAAGAGTACAGCGATCGCCTAGGTGCTTTAATGATCACTTATCCATCGACGCACGGTGTGTTCGAAGAAGGCATCCGTCATATCTGTGATTTGACCCACAAACATGGCGGTCAGGTCTATATGGACGGCGCGAACATGAATGCTCAGGTAGGCATGATGCAGCCTGCAGACGTTGGGGCTGATGTACTACACATGAACCTGCACAAAACCTTTTGTATCCCGCATGGCGGCGGTGGTCCAGGCATGGGCCCTATCGGTATGAAGGCGCATTTGGCAACATTTATGGCCAACCATACGCTAAGCCCTGTGCATAATGCACAAAAAGACTGCTCAGCGGTATCGGCTGCGCCTTATGGTTCAGCGAGCATCTTGCCTATCTCATGGATGTACATTGCCATGATGGGCCGTGATGGTCTGCTAAAAGCGACCGAGCTTGCCCTGCTAAACGCTAACTACGTAGCAGCTGAGCTAAAAGGTCACTACCCTGTCCTGTATGCAGGCAAAAACGGCCGCGTGGCGCACGAATGTATCATCGATATTCGTCCGTTAAAAGAGGAGACTGGTATCACTGAAAGTGATATCGCTAAGCGCTTAATGGATTATGGTTTCCACTCACCAACGATGAGCTTCCCAGTCGCTGGCACGCTGATGATTGAGCCCACAGAGTCTGAGTCAAAAGAAGAGTTGGATCGCTTTATCAGTGCGCTAAAATCTATCAAAGCTGAAGCCATGAAAGCCAAAGCTGGTGAAGATAACTGGACGCTAGAAGACAACCCATTAGTCAATGCACCGCATACGGCTGCTATGATTACTGGCGAAGAGTGGACGCATCCTTACAGCCGTGAGACTGCTGCATTCCCACTGCCGTACATCCGTGCAAACAAGTTCTGGCCAAGTGTCGCTCGTGTCGATGATGCTTATGGTGACAAGAACTTAATGTGCTCTTGCCCAAGTATCGAAAACTATATGTAGTTATTATTTCGGATAGTTATTCTCTGTAGTAAAAAACCTCCAAGTCAGCAGCTGACTTGGAGGTTTTTATTTGTCTGACTTTTTATCTATTACGTTAGCAGGTAATATTATCAATAAAATAAACGATAAGAACTCAATGTAATAAAAGCTTATATTGATAATAAGCTATTCATCCTAAATTTCTGAAGCAATCATTTGGACACTGCTATGCAACATAAAGCGCCTAAACAAAAAACTCGCGTCATTCTAATACATGGGCTACACCAAACCCCATGGATCATGCGACCATTAGCCAAGCGCCTGCAATCAGCAGGATTTGATACCCATCAGTACGGCTACCGTAGTATGCGTGATGGTATCAAAACCAATAGCGCCCGCCTAAATAGCTGGCTAGAAACAAACCATCACCCAGATCATCCTATAGATTTGGTAGGGCATAGTTTAGGTGGTTTGATCATTCGTGATTTTGTCGCTCAGTATCCAAAATGGCAAATTGGACGTTGCGTGACGCTAGGGACACCACATATAGGCAGTGTTTGTGCAGATTATATCTGGCGATTAACTCCTGCTGTCGTAGGTCGCTCGTATGTCGACGCCCTCGACGGCACAGTCGCGCCATTGCCCAAACATGTAACGCTAGGCGTTATCGCTGGCAACCGCCCTTATGGTCTAGGTCAGCTATTCTTACAATATCATAATCGCAAACTGCGCAAATCTGACAAGCCACCCCTTAACGAGCAGCTTGCACATGACGGGACAGTATATATAGAGGAGACGAAAATAGAGTCTGCAGCTGATCATATCATCATGCCAGTCTCACATACTGGCATGCTAGTAAATCCAGAGGTCGCCGAGCAGACTCGATACTTTTTAGAGCATGGACGATTTAAACGCTAAGAGCTGTATGAATACTTGAAGGTCAGTTTTCAGTCTTATCGAACGATTTCTTGTTAAACGGTGCCTTATTAAACACCGTATTATCGAACGATTCCTTATTGAACACGAATACCCATGCCCTGCTGCAGTTCGGTTTTATGCTTTTTGATGACTGGAATTAAGATTTTAACAACCCAATCGTTACGCCAACCTTTTAGCCCTTGCGGCAGTTCGCTCACGTCTTTATCAAGAGCAACCACTTCATATAATTGCCCTAGCCATTTTTTGCGCATCAATACGCTAGCAGGTATACCGATTTCGCGCGCATGCTCATCAATCGCTTGCTGCACTGCTTTTGATAATACTTTATTTTTTGAGCGATATGGTGGCACTAGACAGTCTGGATGCTCTGTAGGGGGTAGACTCTTGGCATCTCTGATTACTTTCAGCAGCTCTTCGCCATATAGTCGCAGCATACTACGGTGCATGGTCGTTTTATGTGCCAGCTCGCGCATACTGTTTGGCTTTTCAGTGACAATCTCACGTACTGCTTGTTTTTTTATCACAAAGGTACGGGGTTGATTGGTCGCACGTGCCAGCTCTTCTCGCCATGTAGCCACTCCTTTGAGTATCGCCATTTGCTGTGAGTTATAGCGATAATCTGCCATCGTTAGATACATCGCTTCATCTTCGACGTGTTGCGTATCATACAAATCACTGGCATAGAGCTGACAGTCGGCCCAGACATAATCATATAAACCTTGCGCCTTAAGCTCATGCTCGATACTGAGATACAGCGCTGGCAAATAACGCACATCATCGATAGCATATTGCTCTTGTTCATCTGTCAACGGACGCTGGAGCCAATCAGACTGACTATGTTCTTTATCGATATGCATATCTAGCTGATCAGCCAGTGCCTGCTGATACCCCATTTGCAATTGACCCGTTAGATAAGACAACGCTATTTGCGTATCAAATATATTGGTCAATGGCGGACAACCAGATAGCAGATAAAAAATACCCAAATCTTCGCCACAGGCATGCCAGATAGCTACATCTACTTTGCGTAGCGCTTCCCACAGCTCAGCCAGTTGCAACTGGGGTGCATCCAGCAAATAAACATGATTGCCAGTATTTAATTGCACCAGTGCCAAGCGCGGATAATAAGTGTCGCGCTTGATAAACTCGGTATCTAAGGCCACGCGTCCGCAAGTCGCTAAGGCATCGATGACCTCATCTAAATCGCCTTGCTTACGTACCCATGTAATAGCAACGTCATCAGCAATATCCAATAGTGAATCAATATCTAGCACCTCAGCATCTGGAGTATTAGACACTGACTCAGATGAAGTGGCTGCTGACATTGGCTCAGTATTAGCGGCTTCTTGTAATGAGCCATCATTATCCAATAGTGCATCAATATCTAGCAACTCAACATCTGGAGTATTAGACACTGAATCAGATGAAGTGGCTGCTAACATTGGCTCAGTATTAGCGGCTTCTTGTAGTGAGCCATCATTGATATCAGAAGTATTTGATTGAGCTGAGGCGTTTGAAACGTTATTGGACACGGGCAGATACCTGCATTAATAGGAGAAAATAAAACGCTAAACCGCGCCTTAATAAAATTAAAAGATAAACAATAATAAAGTAATTATAGCAATTCCAAGAAATGAATTGGGTAAGACTTTGAAGCAATCAAAACATTATAAAAAAGAACGATTTTGCATAGCTTGACCAAGCGTCATACTATCCAGATACTCAAGCTCACCGCCCATCGGGACACCTTGTGCTAAGCGCGTCACTTTATTGACATGACGACTGACAGCTTCACTGATAAAGTGCGCAGTAGTCTGCCCTTCGACAGTCGTACCTGTTGCCAGTATCAGCTCTTCGACAGGTTCTTGCTTCACTCGCCATACGAGCTGATCAATATTTAAATCATCAGCGCTGACACCATCAATTGGCGATAGATGCCCGCCCAACACAAAATAACGACCACGGTAGCCAGCTGTCTGTTCAATCGCCATCACATCTGCTGCTGTCTCGACCACGCATAGCAGACTGTCATCACGTCTAACATCTTGGCAAAGCGGACATACAGCCTCATCACTAAAGCTATGGCAACGTTGACATTCAACAATATCACGCATAGCTTCATCTAGTGCTTGGGCTAGTGCCATGCCTTGTGGGCGTTTTTTACTGAGCAGATGTAGCGCCATTCGTTGGGCACTTTTTTGACCGACGCCTGGCAATATACGCAGCTGTTTGACCAGCTGATCAAATTTGGCTGTAAGCAAAGTAGCTTCCTTTAGTTGACTTTATCTAACTGAATTTATAAATCGTAGCTATAAAAATGGGGTCGTATCGTATCGATAACAACCCCATTTTTGTCTTTAGTATGAAGTATTTAATGCTTAAAACATGCCTTGCATACCTGGTGGCAGACCCATACCTGAAGTCGCGCCAGCCATCGTTTCTTCATATAGTGCATCTGCTTGACGAACCGCATCATTAATAGCAGCAGCGATAAGATCTTCAATCATATCTGGCTCATCTTCTAGCAGACTTGGATCAATAGTCAAACGCTTAACCACATGACGACCAGTCATCGTTACTTTAACTAAGCCACTGCCCGCTTCTGCTTGTACTTCTTTATTAGCAAGTTCTTTCTTAGCGTTTTCAACGTTTGCTTCTACTTTCTTTTGCATCGTTTGTGCTTGTTGCATCAATGCTTGAATGTTCATAGTTGCCTCTTTTGTTATTTATGGTTTGTATTTTATGCTAGTGCGTATAGTAATGAATAATTAACAACGTAAAGTTAATGCAATGCGTTAGTGCAGATTATACCGTTATCTTTACAAACTGTCTAAACCACGTGCTAAGTCTTTGATAATATCGTCTACATCTTCTAGACCTACCGACAGACGAATCAGGCCATCTTTAACGCCTGCTTCAGCACGGGCTTCAGGAGTCAGGCGGAAATGTGTGGTCGTTGCAGGATGCGTAATAGTGGTTTTGGCATCGCCCAAGTTATTGGTGATAGAGACCATTTGTGTTGAATCAATCACATGCCACGCCGCTTCTTTGGTATCACGGCTATCAGATGCCTTGACTTCGAAGCCCATGATAGCACCGTAGCCATCTTTCATATGATGCTGACGTGTGGCAAGTTCGTGTGCGCTATGATTGCTCAAGCCTGAAAAGTGCACGGTACTAACGTTGGGATGATTGACCAAAAACTCTGCGACTTGATTGGCATTGTTACAGTGCGCCTGCATACGTAATTTAAGCGTCTCCAGTCCTTTGGTGAATACCCATGCATTAAACGGGCTCATGCTGATACCACCTGAGCGCACCACAGTAAAGGCTTCTTGCATCAGCTTATCACTACCAACCAACGCACCGCCCAACACTCGTCCTTGTCCATCTAGATATTTGGTCGCCGAATGAATAACCACGTCTGCGCCCAAGTCTAGTGGGCGCTGTAATGCTGGCGTGGCAAAGCAGTTATCAACGACTAGTAAGATATCATTGGCTTTACATAGCCCACTTAAGTAACCGATATCGCAAATCTGCGCCAGTGGATTACTTGGGCTTTCACAATAGATCACTTTGGTGTTTGGTTGAACGGCATTGGCCCATGCTTCATTGTCAAAGCAATCAACATAGCTAACTTCAACGCCAAACTTGGCCATATAGTTATTAAACAGCCCAATAGACGAGCCAAATAACTGATTGGCAGCGAGCAGATGGTCACCCGCTTTTAGATATGCCAAGCACATGGTCAGGATTGCACCCATACCAGAGGCCGTTGCAACCGCACGCTCACCGTTTTCTAGCGCGGCGAGACGACGCTCAAAAGTACGGACGCTTGGGTTGGTATGACGAGAGTAAACGTTTCCTGTCTTTGTACCGTCAAAATGTGCCGCAGCATCAGCGGCTGATTGATAAACATAAGAGCTGGTCGTAAAAATCGGCTCTGAATGCTCGCCCTCGTCGGTACGGTGTTGACCTGCCCGCACAGCAATCGTCTGCATACCGTAATCTAATCCTAAATCTAAGGCATCGTTACGCCAGTTTGGATCTAACCCATCGTTTGAGTTTTTTTGGTTCAAATTATTCTCATCTTTCGTTTGCGACTGACTCATAGACGTTCCGTTGCTTTGTTTTGGTTGGTATAAAAGGACTGCTTATTTTTTTGATTATTAAGCAAATTCATCAGCGTTATCATAACATGCCGACTTATTCCACACATCTGGTTTCAGATAACTTCTAATTATTAATTTTGCCTATTAAAATAACTGTATGTTCAATATGACAGCCATTATGCAGATTTAACCGACAATAAATCACGATAAAATCAATCGTCAAACCTAACAAAAATAACGTATTTATAATAGGCAGATATGCTAACAGCTGCTAAGCTTAGCAACGATTTGAATTTTGGCGTTGGTGATATTTTTATAGACCGTCCAATCAATGCTATCATCCTTAAAAATAGATGAACAATTTCAGCAAATTACTTATCCATGCATTTTATTTATCAGTATATTTAGGCTCATCAAGGTAAATTCGTTATGTCGATGTTCAGTATAGAACCAAGCAGCTTATCGTTGAGTCTGACACTTGGGCTGACTTTAGGTCTGAGCGCTTGCCAGAGCCTACCCAAACAGCCACATCTACCTGAGAGCCAAGCGCTATCAGCGCGAGTCAATGCTTTATACCAACAAGAAGACAGCCCAAAGATTGAGCAAAATACAGCGACTACAACCAACAATACTGATCTAGTGGCCGCTGTTAGTGCGCAGAATGAAATTCATCCTGATTTGTCAGGCTATCATCCGATCGTCACTGGGGCAAATGCGTTCGCCGCCCGTAGTATGTTAACAGGTATGGCCACGCGCAATATCGATGCGCAGTATTATATTTGGCATAATGATCAGGCTGGCCAACTGCTATTAAAAGACTTGTGGGAAGCGGCTGAGCGCGGTGTGATCGTGCGTTTGTTGTTGGATGATTTTAATAACAGTGCAAAGTTTGATCAGCACCTATTACGTTTTGCGAGCCACCCTAATATCGCGGTGCGTATCATCAACCCATTAATGCACCGTAAGTTTTCAACATTGAACTACGTCACAGGTTTGCCGCGTATCAATCGCCGTATGCACAATAAAAGCATGACGTTTGATAAACAGATTACCATTATCGGCGGACGTAATATCGGTAATGAGTACCTGAGTAACGATCAAAGCAGCCAGTTTGCGGATTTGGATGTTTTACTGATTGGTAAAGTCGTCGCAGACATTGATAATAGCTTTGCCAGTTACTGGTCATCGCCGCTGTCGTTTGACATCGAAACTTTAGCCAAGTTCGACGATGACGTCACGCCTGATTTTTTGAAGGCATTAGACAAGCTGGGTATAGATGAGGAAAATAACGAAGGCAGTAGCTTGACGGTTTATAAAGCCGCCATCAAAGACTCGACGATAGACACTGATCTGATCAACAAACGCGTGCCGTTTCGTTGGACAGACATGCAGTTTTTGAGTGACGATGTTGGCAAGCTGTCCAAAAGCGTCTCATCTGAGACCAACTTGGTGCATCAACTGCGTACGTTACTCGGTAGCCCAACCAAAAAACTGACAATCATCTCGTCTTATTTTGTCCCGACCAAAGATGGGGTCGATACTTTGGTGAAGCTCGCCGAATCTGGCGTTGATATCAAAATATTAACCAACTCATTTGATGCAACCGACGTGACCGCTGTTCATTCTGGTTATAGTCAATGGCGCCCTAGCCTACTGCGGTCAGGCGTAAAAATATACGAGCTAAAATCAACGGCAGCTGAAGAAAAACGTGACAATAAACTCTGGCGTGCACGCAGTCAGTCATCAACCAGCCTACATGCAAAAACGTTTGCGGTAGACGACTATCAAGTGTTTATCGGCTCCTACAACGTTGACCCTCGCTCTGCCAATATCAATACTGAAATGGGTGTAATCATCAATGATGATGAGTTGGCAAGACAGCTGCACGGGGCGCTGAGTGATGATTTACTAAACCAAGCTTATGAAGTTAAGCTGCTAGACAACGGTAGCTTGGAGTGGCACACCATGGAAGATGGCAAAGAAGTCGTTTACGAGTCAGAGCCACGGGTCGATATGAGTGATCATATCTGGCTTACTATTATGTCTTGGTTACCCATTGACTGGCTGTTGTAGATATATAGCTTATTAATTTTGACAGTTCTAGAACACTTAGTTTTGCGACTCAGTTGTATTAAGTAAACAAAGTACTATTCAAAAACTTTTATTTTAAACCCCAACTTATTGTTTCGGCAAATCATCTTTTATATATCTTGATTTGCCGTTTTTACCATGGCCGGTTATCCAAACGATGATCGTCTTAATGACCACTTTACTCTGTGGATATGTGATCTATTATGCCGACTCGTTCTCAATACGCCCTGATGTCTAAAAAAGACAAAAATACAGTCATATTCGTAAGCTTTATCAGCGCTGTAATCTTTTTTGATTTTTTGATTTACTTGTATATCTCAGATATTGTTTCAGCGGCGATTTTTCCTGCTAATGCTGACCCTAGAGTTGCTAAACTGCAAGGAATGGGGCTTTTTGTTATCGGTTATTTAGCACGTCCAATCGGAGGTGTTCTCATCGGTCGTTATGGTGATATAAAAGGTAGAAAGCCAGTTTTATTGCTAAGTATAATAGTTACCGCATGTAGTCTCCTAGCAATGGCATTTTTACCCACTTATGCACAATGGGGGGCTGCTGCGCCTGCCTTATTTATATTGTTAAGAATCATACAGGGTATGGCGTTTGGTCTTTATGTACCGCTATCTTGGGTATTTGTAGCAGAGCATGTGCCCAGACAATATCTGTCAGTTGCCTGTAGCTATGCGACTGCTAGCTTCTTTGTAGGTGTGCTGTTTTCAAATGCCTTTTTTATGTGGTTATCTAGCTTTATGACGACGACTGAGCTAACTGATTATGGTTGGCGTTTACCATTTTTAGTAGCGGCGGCTCTTAGTTTCTTACCACTCTTATTTTGGCGATTCATCGGAGAAACACCCTTTTTTCTGGCACTTACAAAATTAAATGCCGGCAAAAACTCAGGCAAGCCGCTTACCATACTCTTTAAACACTGCAAACACTCTGTGTTTGTCGGCATGGTGCTGACGTTAGTGATTTCTAGCATTACCTCTGTGGTTGTTCTACTATTGCCAGACTTGATAGAGATAAACTTTACGTTAGACAGCGATTTGTTTGGATTCTCCCATAGCTTGGGCATCGTATTTATGATTTTTGGCTGTATATTCTATGGGATAATTTCTAATCATGAGAATTTTGGTAAGGTTCTAGTAATTGGTTCGATACTCCTCATTGCTCAAATACTAGCCTTCTTTTATCATCTACAAGCAGGTGGCGATTACATTTTAATTATGTACGCGCTTTTGGGATTCTGTGCTGGTATTGTCGGTATGGTTCCTGCTATCTTGGTGCAATTGTTTCCAACCAACGTGCGTCTCACAGGTATCTCTTTTTGTTATAATGTGACCTACGGTATCGTTGGTGTACTGATACCTTTTGGTCTTGGTTATGCCACAACTTTAGTAAGCTTTTCACCAGCACTATACATTGCCTTTATTGGCTTTATCGGTATTATCATGGGGCTTTATTTCTATAATTTGCCTGAATTCAAAAAGATTGATCATGTTATTTTATAAATAATAGATCAGTCACTAATTCGAACGATGTTTAAAACTAAGGTGCAATGAGACATCTCATTGCACCTTATCCATTTGTTTAAGACACAGATATTAAGGCTTGATAACCATGGTTGATATGACCAACAAACGCCTATCAGTCGCTCCTATGATTGATTGGACAACGACAGACTATCGTTACTTTGCGCGACTATTTAACCCGCACACGTACCTGTATACCGAAATGATTAGCACCGGTGCATTGATACACGGTAACCGCGCACGGCACCTACGCTTTGACACACTTGAGCATCCACTGGTATTGCAGCTTGGCGGAGCAGATATCAGTGAGATGACACAATGCGCCGAATTTGCTCAGCAATACGGCTATGATGAAGTCAATATCAATGTTGGTTGCCCTTCTGATCGTGTGCAACACAACAAGATAGGTGCCTGTCTAATGGCAGAGCCAAAAACGGTGGCTGACTTGGTCAAGCACATGCAAGCTGCAGTCGATATCCCCGTGACGGTCAAACACCGTATCGGTATCGATGATTTTGACAGTTACGAGTTTATGGTGGATTTTGTGCAGACCGTTGCGACTGCTGGCTGTACGCGTTTTATCGTTCATGCACGTACCGCGTGGCTACAAGGGCTGAGTCCTAAGCAAAACCGCGAGATACCACCGTTACGTTACGAGGATGTCTATCGTCTAAAACAAGACTTTCCTGAGCTGGATATTGAGATCAATGGCGGTATTGATACCATTGAAGACATAAAAATGCATTTGCAACATATCGATGGCGTGATGATTGGTCGGGCGTTTTATCACAACCCGTATCTATTAGCAGAAGCCAATAGCTTATGGAACGAGGCAGCACCCGACGCGATACCTAAGCGCTCAGAGATTTTAGAGCAGCTCTACCCTTATCTACAAGAACAAATTGCCAAAGGCGAAGCACTACCCACGATGACACGGCATTATCTAGGATTGTTTCAAGGGTTGATGGGTGCACGCAAATGGCGGCAAGCATTGAGCGGCAAACCTCAGCTCACGCTCGATGACATTAAACGAGCAGCCGATGAAGTATTATTGTTAAATCCTGACGCATAGCTAAATGCTGATATAACTGGCTTGATAGAATTCACATGCTATCCATTATCGTGGCTAGCATGTTATCTACGCCGCTTGCGCAAGATACTGCCACATCGCTGCGCCATTATTAATGATATGTAATACGATTGGCAGTAATAGCGACCCTGACTTGATACGTGCATAACAAAATATGAATGCCAAAACCACAATAGTACTGATTTCATAAATGCCATACTGCACATGGATAGTGGCAAATATCAAACTGGTCACGATACTTGCTACTATCGCACCGTGATGCACAGAGTATGACGGTGCGGTGAACTGCTCTTTGATGGCTGACCATAATATGCCACGAAAAACCACTTCTTCGTAAATAGGTGCAACCACGACCATTGCAAAGACCAGCAGCCACACTGAACTAACAGACTGATACAACGGATCTACAAATACCAGCGGCGTCATGTCCAGCATATAAGTCAGCGCCTGACTGGCAATCATAAATATCAGTAGTAGCCCAAGCATGCCTATACCTGCCGACAGTGAGAACGGCTTTAAGGCTAGATATTGACGCAGACTGCCACCTTTTAAACGAATGATAAGCATGCTAATTGCCACTAGCAATACACAGCCGATGAGTATAGACAGGCTCACAACTGTTCCATCATTACTACCAAAATAGAATATCTGCCCTATCGATGTCCTTTCATCGGCAGGTAATACCAGCTTGCCAGCGACATAAACACCTACCAACTGGCTGATAAAAAACGTAAGCACCATTCCTACTGTTAGCACGAATGTACCCACACGCGAAAATAGCGGCAGAGACTTAGGTGAGGCAGTCGTACTAGATGGCGCAGTTAGGTTTTTTGGCATAAAGGCGTCACTTAAAAATACTCTGGCAGCTCATATTTATTACAAGCATGACTGATGGTATGTTGCATTTATTTTGACAGTTGCTGCTTGATCAATCCTAGCACCTGCATTGAGACAGACTCTGGATGCTCAAGTGGGAACATATGTCCTCCTTCGTGAGTCTCATAAGGAATACCCAAGCGCAATTTTATCTGCTGCGGAAAGCGACGTTTCAAAAAGATACTGTCTTGACCAATGATTAAAGTTACAGGCACTTTAGGACCACGATTCGGTGCCAGCCAATACCAAGATGGATTGGTACGGAACACAGCAACTTCGCTAGCTTTAGGGATAGCCAATGTCACTTTGCCATCCGCGCGCTCATGCAAGCCATGATCGATATATCCTTGAAAGCTACGCTCATTAAAATTCTTAAAAAACCCTTTATGTCGCATTTTCTCATATGCTTCATCCCGGCTATCCCACACATCACGGCGATGCTTAGACACGCCAGCTGGTGACAGTTTGTCCATCAAGCGGTTATTCATAAGTGGCAATCTATCTGCTGTTTTTGCTAAATGCCACAACAAGCTGACTTTGCCATAAATCCAAGGCGGATCCATAAGTACTGCTTGTGCAAACAGTTCAGGCTGACGATACGTGGCCTGCAAGGTACACATGGCCCCAAGCGAATGCCCTAATCCTACTACCTGTGCAACGCCATGCTTTTTGCAGGCACTGTTTACGCTATCAATAATTTGCTGCGTTAGACTACGCCAATGATCGTCCACCGGATAATCAGGCGTATCACCCAACATCGCAATATACTCAATCGTAAAAAATTCTGATAAACCTTCAAAAAACGGTTCATATACCGCGCTTGGCATTCCATTAGCATGGGCAAAATGCAGCACAGGTTTATTGGTTATTTTAGAGACAGGCAGTTTAGCAAAAGACTGCAAATTTATTTCATCACTCATGACAGACTCTCGTGGGATCGTTTATGTTATATATTATTTTAATGATTGAACCTTGTACCCTTATTAAAATCAACAGCATCAAAACTAATCCCTTCAAAATCAACTATGTTTATATGGCAAATTTGACGACTGTGTTCGATGGTTATAGTTGTATAGCCAATTTAATCAGGCTATCACTTGGGCCAAGGTTTCTTATCTGGTATTACATACAATTAAGGCTGAGCACAATTATATGCTCAGCCTTAACAATCATACACATTATATCTAAAACATAAAACGCTTAACGCATCTGTCCAGTGTTGCTTTCTTGTGGCAATACATCAAGACTAACGCTAGAGCCAATACCTGCACCTAATTTCACTGCAAAACGGTCCATAAACATTTGGAACGGATCAGTTGGGCTATAGCTAATGATAGTATCTAGATCTAGTTGCTTACTTAGACTTGTGATACTACCTGTTTTGTCTGCTAGGCCTAGCTCAATAGACTGCTCACCTGTCCAGAATAGCCCTGAGAACAGTTTGTTTTGCTCAGGATTTTTCAGACGGTCGCCGCGCCCTTCTTTGACAGCATTGATAAAATGCTTGTGCGTGTTTGCTAGTACTTTTTCAACATGATTTTCTTCATAGTCAGTCAACGGACGAGATAAGCTTAAGATATCTTTATACTCACCAGCCGTAATCGTACGATCTTCTACACCAACTTTGTCCATCAAGCCTTTGACGTTGTAGCTTGGCATAATGACACCGATAGAGCCAACTAAACTTGACGGATTGACATAAATCTCATCTGCGGCAGACGCAATATAATAAGCACCTGAAGCACCGATATCACCAATCACCGCATAAAGCTTTTTGTCTGGGTATTCTTGGCGTAAGTCCATCATGGTCTGCCAAATCTCATCAGACTGTACCGGTGAACCGCCAGGTGAGTTAATGTCCAATGCCACTGCTTTTGAGTTACTGTTTGAAAAAGCGTCTCTCAATGCTTCATTGACATCATACGCATTAGCCACATCGTCATTACTGATGACACCTTGCAGCTCAACCACTGCCAAATGTGGATCGCTAGTATCGACTGCGTCCATACCTGTTGGCGTACTGCTGCAACCACGACCAAGGGTCAAAAATATCAATAAGATATAACCAAAGGTCAATAGTTTAAAAAAGATACTCCAACGACGAGCGCGGCGCTGCTCAACCACACTCGCTAATAACGTGTTTTCCAGCACCTTCCATTCTTGTCCACTTGGCGGGCTTGGTTGCTGCAGTTGCGTTGACTGATTTGCCGAGTTATCAGGACGTTTGTTAGGGTCTGGTGGCCAGTTGGGCATATAACTTCCTAAGTTAGAAACAATCTAAAACAATGAAATGAGGTTGTCGAGAAATACAGCTAGAACAGTGGTGTATACCTGACTGATACTGTCTCACAGTATCTGTGACCTGTATTAATAGGCTGCTAAGTATGGTGGTATTTCGATAATGGTTCAATAGTATAACTGTGAAATATCACTATATTGTAACACTGATAATATAAGCCTTATTTTTGAGGGTTAGTAGTTTCGGCATTGGGAGTGCTATTAATGTTATTTAGCGATTTAGTTGTTTAGCAATAATGCCGCGTCTAAGGGTTTATTATCATAGGTTATAACTTCATCGACTCTTTGACGACTTATGGCATCAGCTGTAATTTGCGAGGTACTATGACCAAGCCAACGTGTATTTTTGAATAGCATGTCATCATTATTCGATTCAACTGAACATAGTAATGACCACAGTTGCCAAACGCGTTGATGAGTGTCAGCATTTAAAATCAAACGCGACTGGAAAGACTCTGACTGTTTGCCAGTTAACTGGTTAGATGCTACTTGTGCTTGAGGGCTGACAGGTGAATTGACAGGTAACGAATTGAGTGGGTCTGCCGCATTGTATCTCAGAACGCGTATAGGCAGATTAGTATCAAGAGCAATCGTACAGTCCCAAACGCTAGTATCACCTATCTTGGTCCAACCAGTGATGACCTGCACTGACAATTCATCGTTAGTCGACTGCCATATTTTTCCTTGCTCACAACGTTGAGCACTGATAGTGGGCGTATCTTCAGATTGCCTAACTGTTTTATAGGCTTGCTGAAATGCAGACCAACGATCAGAGCGCCCTGCTTGCCAATATTGGCTAATGGCTAAACGGTCATTTAATTGAGCAACAGTCATCGGTAGTAGTTCAGAATTTTTAGTATTAGCAATATTCTTATCGTCAGGAATTAACGTATCAGTCAGGCCGTCACTGCTGCTCTGTACAACAATACTCTCTAACTTATTGACAGATAAGCTGCCCAGTTGCTGCTCTAAATTTTCAGATAATTTGTCTGCTGTCAGGCTGCTGGGCATCGTTCGTGTAGAGGCTGGTCTATGGTCAGCTAAGAACAACCAATTGGTATTGTCTTCATTGACGGTAGGATATTGTAGCAATGCTGCCGTTATATACGAATCACCCGTTGGCAAAATATATAGGGTCGATACAGTTACCAGTGACTGCTGATTGGCATACACTGTCATCATCAGTAACGTTAATGGTGGCAACATCAACCAACGGCTGAGTAAACCTCGTGGCAGCAGCCAAGGCAATGCACTTAGCAAAGCCATCGAGAGTATCGCGATATTAACTGGTGTATAGAGCCACGCATCCGATAGCGCTGGCAATGACGTCAGCCAACTCATCAAATCGTGTAGATGACCAACTATCGTACTAATAATTACCCAAAGAATATCAGCGATACTTGGCACCAAAAGATAACACAACCCGGCTAATAAATTGAGCGGTACAATCACCCAACCAAATAGCCCGATAGCAAATAAATTGATGAAAAGGCCCCATAACGATGCCTTACCAAATAGAAGCAACGTAACGGGTAATAAAGTAAGAAACAGCCAAAACTGTAATTTAAACACACGCTTGATCGTTTGCCAAACACGGTTAGATAGCGCGTTATTGATATGAGTACGTGGCTTACTATCGTGTACAGTCGTTGCAGCAGTAGTCTGATGCTGATACGACGTATCGTCATACTTGAGTAATAACGCCACTGCAATAAAAGATAGCCAGTAACCTGCCTGCCACAATACGTAAGGGTCATGCCAGGCCATCAACACAGCCAGTGCCAATAGCACGCGCGTCGTACTAATAGGAAGCAATGTTAGTCTGATAAATCCAATCGCCAATAACATCCAAGCCGTACGGGCAGCAGGCACGTCAAAACCAGTAAATAGCGCATAAATAAAAGCGGCACCAATCATTACCCACCAGCGCACTTGCCAACGCGGAATACGACGATAAATCGTTGAATAATTACGATCAAACAGCAGTACAACTATACCTGCTAGCACAATAGCTAAAAACAGTACGTGCGTGCCTGAAATAGCGAGCAGATGTGAGATACCCGCCAGTTGATATAAGTCCTTAGTATCACGATTAATCAAGCTACGATCACCCGTGAGCAGACTTAATGTCACGGCTTTTGCTTGTTGCTCTGCTGTCGTTTGTGCTGACCAGTCTTGATAGAAATGCTGTCGTAATCGCCAACGCCCTTGATCAATATGAGTACGAAAGCGCTGAAGATATGAATCAGAGTCTAGCGACTGCTTCGAATATTTTTTATCGCTGATTTCATTGCTAATTTCGCGACTATTTACCAATGTAGGGCTAACGGCCAAAATATTTGCAACGCCATCAATATGCCGACCTCGTAACCAGCGATAACTGTCAAAACCAGTAGGGTTATTGACTGCTTGCTCAGAAGTAGCCAACGGCGCCAGTGCTAGGCTCATGAATATCTCATCACCGGGCTGCAAATCGTTTAAGAATGCAAACTGGCTATCATTTGCAGACTTTCTTGGATAGGCGTTAAGTAAGATTCTGTGTTCGCTAATCTTGAGAACAACTTCATTGAGATTAACATCGTGATTGATGCTTAGGCTATTTTTATTCGCATGTAAGTAGTCGGATGTTTTGGTTGCTAACTCTTGGGGCGTCAGCTCAGCGACCAATGGAGTGATGTTCGTTATCACTGCTACTTGGCGATACCCGCTGTCTGTAGTAGCATCATAAACACTGTCGCTCAACCCTTCGATACGCACGAGTGCTTGTACTCGTATCGGTGCAGTTATTTCAGTGGTTTCTGCTTGTTGATGAGTAACCAAAGCTTGCAGTGCGCTGCCTATCACTAACGCAGTCGCTAGTAGAGCTAAGACTAAGTATCTAATAATTCGGAAAGGAAGTTTAATATGACGAGATGTGTTGTTAGAGGTATTGCTATCAGCGTTGTGGCTGTCTATCGAGGGTATGTTAAATTGAGCAGACGCCAACAGAATTGTGGCAAATATAGTCAGTGCCAACGACAGATTAGAGGTACCAACTGTCTCTAGCAAAGACAAATCAGTTGGCATTATCACATTATCTGCGACTGCCAATACGCCCATCATAACTATAATTATGAGGCTACCAATCAACCAGTACACCAGCACTCCTTGCTTGATGACTTAAATATTATTCGGCCAAATATGGTTACTTACTATAGCAAATGACACGCGATGCAATAGCATTTATATTTATATTACCCTATACTGAGGCAACGTATTAGGTGGTAACTATCTGACACCACCATTCTGTGTGTTCTAACCTTTATCCTACTCACCATATATTACTTTATACCAGCTTCTCAATACCATTGAGTAGACTGTAGTTAATGATTAAAGGCGATCCTGTGCCCCAAAAACGTCTAAAAGACCTACTTCCTACACCAGAGAAAATCTTAGAAAGTCGCACTTTAAAGCTGTTTGCACCGCACTTGGCTGATCCAAGGTTATGGCATTTCAATCGACACAGCCTAAATAAGGCCGTCTATATCGGTGTACTAAGTGCATTTTTTCCGCTGCCAGGACAGATGTTACTGGCACTTATTGGCTCGCTTATTTTTCGTGCCAATGTCCCTATGGCGCTTGGTTTGACATGGATTACCAACCCAGTCACTAGCTTGCCCATCTTTTATGCTGGATACTATATCGGCGCAAAAATCATTGATGCACCTGTGATTAGCTTGCGATTCATCGGTAGAATGATTGCTGATTTTAGCTTATGGGCATTATCAAATGGTGCCAATCCGTTCATTACTTATCGCGGTACAGTATCACTTGCTGCATTTTGTATCGGATTAACGATTTTGGCCGTAGTCACCAGTCTTATTTGCGGTTTGGCATTTAAGGCCATTTGGCGTTATAAGACCGTAGCGAGCTGGCAGAAACGTCAGCAAAAACCTTCTGACGAATCTGACAAGTTATAATGCAATTTATCTTTGTTATATAGCTATAACGCTTACGCCCTAGCTAAGCTTAGCTAGCAAAGCTTATTCTTCTTTACTGTTCTCTATAGCATTTAAGACTTTGTCAGTAAAGTTGCTATCCATCGGTACAATCTCAATGACTTCATCATTTTTGCAGAGCGTATAACGCTTACCTGTCGCGCTATCTTGGACTTTTAGGTCGTAATCAACCCCAGCTAAAGTAATGGCATCAAATACAGGTGTTAGTAGCTCAGTTTGCGCCTGTCTATCAAGTGTTTCAAACAAAGTTGGATCGATGTAAGGCTTTAACGGCTCATCACCCTCTTCTGCACTGCCAAAAGCCGCAATTGGATTATCATCTTCACGCATTTTACGCATCCTTATAAAATAGATAAGGCGGCTGGCTCACAACCGCTTAATCGCTAGTTTCTATGATATTTTTTCTTAGTAATATAACAATAACTTTTCAATATGATAGCCATCACATCCATGACAGACGCCAATAAATGGCGTTTCGGTCAGTTTTTCGACCTAATACAAAAAATTATTAATACTGTTCCCAATGTCCATTGCGAAGCAACAACTGACGGTCAGCAAGCGCCGCTAAATTGCGATCATGCGTCACCATAAGTAGCGCCGTTTGCATGGTGCTTTGTAGTTCTGACAACAGACCAAAAACGCTTTGTGCATTGTCATAGTCCAAGTTACCTGTTGGCTCGTCCGCCAAAATAAGCGATGGCTTGGTCACTAGCGCGCGTGCAATCGCTACACGTTGACGCTCGCCACCTGATAGTTCACCTGGTCTATGCATCAGACGATGCTCAAGACCGACATTTTCTAGAATCTCAACTGCCTGCTTACGAGCATCAGTCGTTGATACTTCTGGACGCATGAGCAACGGCATGGCTACGTTTTCGATTGCTGTAAACTCTGCCAACAGGTGATGAAACTGATAAATAAAGCCCAAATGCTTATTTCGCATTGCACCGCGCTCAGTTTCATTCATACTATTTAATAGCTGACCATGCAACCAAACCTCACCACTGGTTGGCGTATCTAGACCACCAAGCAAATGCAGCAACGTACTTTTACCTGAACCACTGGTTCCAACGATAGCGATGCGCTCACCCGCATGAACAGTCAGATCAAGACCAGTCAATACTTGTGTACTGACCGCGCCTTCATCATATATCTTATTGATATTGGTCGCCTCTAAAATGGCAGACATAGCGCTTCCTTTATTTTATTTATTTCGGTATTTATTTCGATATTTAGGCGTTTGCGATTACTCATAGCGTAGCGTTTGAGCAGGCTGAATCTTAGCCGCTCGGCGGGCTGGATAAATCGTTGCCAAAAAGCTCAATACAAACGATGCACCTGTGATTAATACCACATCTAACAAACGCAATTGCGATGGCAAATAATTGACAAAATACGCATCAAATAGATTCAGACCAAAGGCTTGATTAATAAAGCCTAAAATATCGCTGACCGTAAGTGCAAATATCACACCCAGTATCGTACCAGCGATAGTACCGATAACCCCGATGACCACACCTTGGACCATAAAGACTTGCGTAATCAAACGAGGAGACGCACCAAAGGTTTTTAAGATTGCGATATCTGCTTTTTTATCGGTCACTAGCATGACCAGACTTGAAACAATGTTAAAAGCGGCAACTAAGATAATCAAAAATAGCAATAGGCCGACCATGGCTTTTTCCATTTGAATTGCCCCAAACAGATTGCCATGAGTTTGTGTCCAGTCATTTGGATATAGCTTTTCAGGTGCGATAGCAGCTGCTTTTTCTGCTGCTATCGGCGCAGTAAAGATATCGTTAAGCTTCATGCGTACGCCCTGTGCGCCTTCTGGCAGACGCAGTAACTTTGCCGCATCTCCCATCGGGATAAACGCCATAAGGCTGTCTACTTCTGGGCTGATCGTAAAGATACCTGTCAGAGTAAATCGCTTAAATCGCGGTATCACGCCTGCTGGTGATGGTGACGCTTCTGGCAATACTAGCGTCACTTTATCCCCTATTTGCAGACCCAAGGACTGCACCATCTCCTCGCCCAACACGATACTGAAGTCACCACTTTTCAGAGTGTCAATACTACCTTCAATCATGTGCTCGTTGATGATGGAGACGTTTTTTTCGTATTCAGGCTCGACGCCTGTCACCATGATACCTGCGACCTGACCATTTGATGTCAGCATCCCTTGCAGTTGAATGAATGGTGCCACAGCTGCCACTTCTGGGTCTTCTTTGATCTGATCAGCGAGCTGTTCCCAGTCGCCAATAATTTCTGATGAGACCACAGTAGCCTGCGGTACCATTCCCAAAATACGGGTTTTCAGTTCACGGTCAAAGCCGTTCATCACTGATAGCACCGTAATCAATACGGCAACCCCAAGCGTCAGACCAATCATCGAGATGAGTGATATAAAGGAGATAAAGCCATTACTACGTTCTGCTCGGGTATATCGTAAGCCGATAAATAACGCTAAAGGACGAAACATATTCAAACTCTTTATCTTATCTACGTGCGACTTTATATAGGTTGCATAACGAGCAGTAGTAAATGCATCATACAGTTGCTACTACTCACATATAAATCAAACACAAAAACAGGGGGTCAGACGAGCCAATAACAGCTGTCAAAAGGGAGCTAGTTTGACACAAACTAGCTGATATGTGCCAGTCATTAGCAACAACTGAGAGTATTTTTTACCAAAAAACTGGGTTTTGTTATTATTTTTTATAGGGGGCTTGCTATTAGCTGTACCAATACCTATATATTATATGCTAAAGACAATTGTCATTAACCCCTCATTGAGGTTTCTGATCTTTTACTGGCTAGGCTGCTGACCATCATAAACCAATCATTTAAAATGTTGGATGGTACACAAGCAAACACAGTATTAGATATAAACCTCACGCTGACTTAATTTTGAGTATTTTCATGACCATAAATTATCAATACAAAAACATTCAATCTCCCACCAAGATCACGTTGACCGATGAGCAGTCTGCAGGTCACGCCGATCACTGGCGTATTCTGACCGATGATATGAGTCATGATGTGCCTGAATGGCTACAAAAAATGATCGAAGTCGCAGCGATGCCTAAAGGCCTGAACAACAACGTCAGTGCAAAAGACAGCTGCCTGCTTTTATCAGAAGATCAGCCATGCCATATTAATCAAGTGCTCGCGATGAAAGATGGTAAGCCAGAATGCTTTATCAATGCCTATCCTTGTGTCGATAGTCCTTACGGATTGAACTGCAAAATTGAGCGTGTCATCGCCAATGACAACTCGCACGATGCCGTGTTGCGCTTACGTACTGCTGATGGCAGCATTATTTATGCGTTTGATCAGCTCTATACGACCAATCGCCATCTCTATCAACGCGACACCTCTTACTATGTGAACTTTAGTGCTTGGGCGCACGAAATTAAGCTAAGCGAGCAAAACGAAGTCATTATGGTCGAAGACCAAGAATCTATCCGTTACCATCGTGCCTTTAACGACATCGTGGCAGCAAATGACGGAAAAATCCCTGACGACCTGCAAGAGCAAATCAGTGAATGGAAACCTGAAACCAAAGAGCAAATGGCACCCGTCGAGATTAACTTGGGTCATATGTGCGCTTACTTGTTTGGCGATACGCTAGGACAAGAAGACGAGGCTTGGTGTCAAGGTCAAGTGCTTGGCAAGCAAGAAACCGTCTTCAATGGTAAATCTATCATATTATTTGATGTGGTGACGCTACGTGAGCAGGATGCAGATCCGTTTGTAGTGCGTATTGGTGCGCTCAACACTGCTGAGACTAATAGCATCAAAGTACATGACTACGTCCAAGCAAACGTATGGCTACAAGCAGCAATATACAAAGAGAACCAATCAAATGCGACGCAGCAATCAAAAGCTAGCTAGGCTGTTCGAGAGACTTTCTACAGCTTTTTATGCTGCTACTTATGTAATTACCCAATAAAAAAGCCCCTAATATGAATTAGGGGCTTTTTTGTGCCTTATAGATTCTTACAATGCACAAACGTAACGCAAAAATCGTATAAATATGCGATTAAGCCATCGTCGTCATTGATTTGATGCGAGTGTATAGCTCTTTTTGCTCTGCGCTTGGACGTGCAGTCTGTACTGCCATTAGCTGTGACATATCACCTTCGACACGGATTTTGCCACTCATAAACGCACCCATGATTTGATTGGTATCAAAATCAGTGATGATAGACTGTAGAATATCGCGATCTAGTAGCAGTGTCGTTGTTGCATTATCGTTTAAGCCGCGATGTAGCAAACCATTTGCAAAATTGGCTTCGATAGTTTTATCAGCTTCAGCCACTTTTAGGTTGACGACCATATTGGCAAGTACTGGCGGTAAATTTAACTCACCTGCTTCGTTGCCCATTTTTTCTACTTGCTCAAACCATTCATCTGTCAAAAAAACTGCCATATTATATTATCCTTAATTGATATTCTGTCAGACCAATATCCCTTGAGGCACTATTGGCCTAACTATTAGAATTATTAAAATGATTGCTATCAATAGACCTATGCGATACATAGCCATTAATGACGTTCAGCCTCATTATAAAGGGCGACTTGATAAGAAGTAAAACCTATTTATCGGCTCAGCAATGTTATTGTTACAAAACTTCTTTGCAAGCCTACGCTTATGTCTAGCGAGCGCTTCCCCTATTCAATCAAAATGAGCATCTAGAATAGTGACAAAATTGTGTATAAAATAGAGGAGTAGCACAGCAATAATAAGTTGCTCGCTAACATTTATACCAAAGAGTTTGTATTTTGGCGCATAGTTCTGATGATATTTAATTAGGATTGCGTTACAATACCCTTAAACAGAGTCGGGAGTTTTAACCAAACATTACATAATCGTGTTTTTTGTCAGCCGCCGCTAGCATACATCTATGGTCAATGCGTTTTAATAGCCCTATAGATATGGGTATCTATCTTCATTAGTACAGATTTTTTCGTAATAATTAAGATACATATTTAGCCTTATGAGATGTTTGATGCTCAAAACGGCGCGTCTTCTTATTTACCTTGATGATCTATTAACAATCCTACTATCGATTGACCTTGAGCAAGGTGTATGAAATGCCTATTTCTATTTATTAGTATTAACTAATAGACAGTAAGGGCCTAAATCGATAGTTAATGACGTCATTGCGCTAAATAAGCCAAAAAACAACATGTGTTGGCGCTAGTATAAATACAAATTTGAGAGTATTTATAGTGCAGACAACATAGATTGTTGGTTAATTCTGTTGATAATTCGGGCTGTAAAGGAATCATCCAATGAGTTTACAAAACACAGCAGTCGCCCCAGTTGACCGTGAGTATGAAATTACTATCGTAAGATTTTTTACGATCATGGCTGTCGTTTGGGGCATCGTCGGCATGAGTCTTGGTGTGTTCATTGCTTCACAGTTAGCATGGCCAGCACTCAACTTTGACATTCCATGGCTGACCTTTAGTCGTTTAAGACCACTGCATACCAATGCGGTGATTTTTGCGTTCGGTGGCTCTGCCCTGTTCGCAACGTCTTACTACATCGTTCAGCGTACCTGTAAGACGCGTTTATTTGCGCCATATTTGGCTTGGTTTACCTTTTGGGGTTGGCAAGCGGTTATCGTATCCGCTGTTATTACCCTTCCTCTAGGTTTGACCTCAACTAAAGAATACGCTGAGCTTGAGTGGCCGATCGATATCCTAATTGCCTTGGTATGGATCTCTTATGCCATTGTATTTTTTGGTACGCTCATCAAACGTAAAACCTCACATATCTATGTGGCTAACTGGTTCTTTGCCGCTTTCATCATTACGATTGCACTACTACACATCGTAAACAGCATGGCGATTCCAGTTAGCGCGTTCAAATCTTATTCGCTATTTGGCGGTGCAACTGATGCGATGGTGCAGTGGTGGTACGGGCATAATGCGGTAGGTTTTTACTTAACGGCAGCCTTCCTTGGAATGATGTATTATTTCGTTCCTGTACAGATTGGTCGTCCTATCTATTCTTATCGTTTGTCTATCGTTCACTTTTGGGCATTGATTGCTTCATATATGTGGGCCGGTGGTCACCATTTGCATTATTCAGCGCTTCCTGATTGGACGCAGTCTCTTGCTATGGTCTTCTCAATCATCCTGTTTGCACCATCTTGGGGTGGTATGATTAACGGTGTACTAACGCTATCAGGTAGTTGGGATAAGCTGCGTACCGATCCAATCATTCGCTTTATGATTGTTGCATTGTCGTTCTACGCGATGTCGACGTTCGAAGGCCCAATGATGTCTATCAAAACAGTGAATGCGCTATCGCATAACACTGACTGGACAGTTGGTCACGTACACTCAGGTGCACTTGGCTGGGTTGGTATGATTACTATTGGTTCGCTATACGTACTGTTACCACGTATTTATAACAAACCGAAGATGTACTCTATCAGCTTAATCACCACGCATTTTTGGCTTGCGACTGCAGGAACGATTTTCTATATCGTGTCTATGTGGATCTCAGGTATTGGCCAAGGCATGATGTGGCTTGCTACTAACCCAGACGGTACTTTGGTATATAGCTTCGTTGATACTGTTGAATTCTCGCATTTCCCATATATTGGCCGTGCATTTGGTGGCTTCTTATATGTATCGGGTATGTTTGTAATGGCTTATAACTGCTATAAAACACTCAAAATGCCAGAAGGTAAGCCTGTAGATGTCGCTGATCCAACGGATCATGAACCTAGTGTCGAAAAACCTTCGACAGCTAACGTATAAGGAGCGATCATGGCTGGTACACCGCATGAAATTATTGAAAAAAATACAGGCTTGTTAGTCATTGGTATCGTGATTGCTATTAGTTTTGCAACGCTAGTTGAAATCGTGCCATTGATCTATGACAACAAGGGTCCTGAAGAAGGTGGGGTGAACGCTCCCCTTCCTGCTATGGAGCCTTGGACAGCGCTTGAATTTGAAGGTCGTGATATTTATATCCGTGAAGGATGTCACGTTTGTCATACTCAAATGGTTCGCCCATTACGTGCAGAAGTTGAACGTTATGGACCATACTCACGTGCCGCTGAGTCGACGTGGGATCATCCATTCTTATGGGGATCGAAACGTACTGGACCAGATTTAGCACGTGTTGGTGGCCGTTATTCTGAAGATTGGCAAAAGCAACATTTGATCAATCCACGTTCGCTAGTGCCTGAGTCAGTTATGCCTGGTTTCCCTTGGTTGGCGACTAACGAAGTAGATGGCGAAAACATTCAAGCTAAAATGCGTCTATTCCGCGATCGCTTCGGTGTTCCTTATACTGAAGAAGATATTGAAGGCGCTCCAGATGCAGTGCTTGGCGCTACTGAGCTTGACGCTTTGGTCGCCTATCTACAGCAGTTAGGTACCGCAATGGAAGGACAGCGCTAATGGGTATTGGTGAATTACAAACAATTGCGACCGTTTCTGCCTTTGTTGCCTTTGTAGGCGTTGCATGGTGGGCGTATTCGCCAAAAAACAAAAAACGCTTCGAAGAAGATGCACAACTTGCGCTTGATGACGAGGATATAAAATCTCTGTCTGAAGAGCAGCGCAATAAGGATAAACGATGACATTTTTTTGGAGTTCTTGGATCACTGTATTTAGTTTTGCTTGTTGGCTATTTATTCTTGGCGTCCTTTTGATGGTTCTAAAGTACAAGCCAGAAGTAGAAGAAGACGGTACAACAGGTCATGAATATGATGGCATCCGAGAATACGACAAACCCCTGCCCAAGTGGTGGTTAGTGATATTTTTTGGCTCAATCGTCTGGGGCATCGCTTACTGGGTGTTTTTCCCAGCCATGTTCCCTAAGCATTGGGACGGTATTGCCACAGTAGAAGTCGATGGCGAAACGGTACCTTGGACCTCTAAAAACGAGTTGTTCAGTGAACTTGAAAGCAACAACAAAGTATTTACCGATAACTTTGAAAAAAGCATTTTGGTAAAAGCAGATGCTGCAGGCGCGACTGCGACACTTGGTACGCTAAACGAGTTACAAGCGACCATGCGTCGTAGCGAAAACCCACCAGCAGATCTACAGACTAAAATTGACGAAAAAGTTGCAGAACTTGCTCCTTATGTCGAAAAATTGTCTGAAAATCCAAATGCTTTAAAGGTTGGTAGCCGCTTGTTCCTACAGAACTGTTCTGTATGTCATGGCTCTAACGCTAAAGGTGCGACAGGCTACCCCAACCTAACAGACAATGATTGGTTATACGGCGGCGAAGCTAGCAACATTCTGACCACGCTACACAATGGTCGTATCGGTGGTATGCCTGCTTGGCGTGATCAGATCGGCGAAGACGGTGTACGTGCAGCATCTGAGTATGTATTGTCACTATCTCCAAACAACGGTAGTAAGAGTAACGGTGAACTTGACCAAACTTTGGTTAATCAAGGCGAAGCTATCTTTAAGCAGCAGTGTGCACTATGTCACTCTGAAAGCGGTAAAGGTATGATTTCAGCAGGTGCACCGAACTTGACTGACAATATCTGGTTGTATGGCGGTGAGCGTGAGACTGTACGTAATACATTACGTTATGGCCGTGCTGGCGTTATGCCTCAGTGGGAAACTAAGCTAGGTAATGAGCGTATCATGCTACTTGCTGCTTATATCTACTCACTATCAGATAAAACAGGCAAATCACCTGAAGCAGCACCAGTTACTGCTGCTACTCAGCCTGTAGCAACTGAAGAAGCAACTGCTAACTAAGACGTTGTTACTGTACTAAATATGGATGAGATTTAATGAAGGGAGAACTGTTATTGCAGTTCTCCCTTTTGCGTATAGTGGTATTGATTTTCATTTAGAAATGACGATGATGAGCGGCTATAAACACTATAAAACGTTCTCATATATTCGTTGCTTTTTACGATTATCACCCCATTATTAGTAGGGAGAATGTTAGAATAGCTATTTTTTAAAATAGTCTATTGGTCATGGCTTTATATCGCTCTGACTCAATCACATAACACGATAGTCAACTTCACATAAATTAGATGCAGGTTTGTTTAGTCTACTATTTGTAGTACCTTTGCTTGTATCAAGATTATGTTGAACCAACTATATTTACAATCGATCATTTGGTAAGCAGATTAGAAGATTTTCTATCGAATTTTCTATCCGCTATTTACTGACATTGATAACATCATACACTCATATACCTCGACGCTAGAGGTGTTTGTTCATCATGCCAGCAGACTGATTCTTTTTTTAAAGAGGCACGTTTATGTCAGCACAACAATCCAATAAAATTCCTGTACAACAAGTCGATCTTGATGCAACCAAGCATCGTGTACACCCAAGGTTTGTCACAGGTTTTTATCAAAATATTCGTGTCATCACGATGTATGCTCTTTTGGTGGCTTTTTTACTTTTGCCATGGCTGCGCTATAATGATAGACAAGCGATATGGTTTGATGTGCCATCACAGCATTACTATATTTTTGGCATGACATTTTTGACGCAAGATTTCTATTTTATTGCTGCATTTGCCATTATTGCCGCGTTTACGCTGTTTATGGTGACGGTATATGCAGGGCGCGTTTGGTGTGGTTATGCTTGTCCTCAAACGATATGGACGCATCTATACCAATATGTTGAAAAATGGGTGATTGGCGATCGTAATAAACGCATCAAGTTTGATAAAGCACCATTAAGTGCGAGCAAAGTATTCAAACGCACGGTTGTGTATTCAATTTGGTTCTTGCTTTCTGTGATTACAGCAGCGACCTTTGTTAGTTATGTAGCAGGGACAGATTCTCTATATCATAGCTGGCAGTCAATAGGAATGATTCCGTTCCCTGATTGGCCAACATGGGTATGGGTCTCAATGTTTATTTTCACCTTTGCTACTTATGCCAATGCAGGCTACATGCGTGAGCAGATGTGTGTACAGATTTGTCCTTATGGCCGTTTTCAGAGTGTGATGTTTGATAAAGACACATTGATCGTATCTTATGATTATGAACGCGGTGAGCCGCGCGGTGCCCGTAAAAAAGGCACAAATCCAGAGCACCTGGGCGACTGCATTGAATGTACCATGTGTGTGCAGGTCTGCCCTACTGGTATCGATATTCGTGATGGTTTGCAAGTTGGCTGTATCCAGTGTGCAGCTTGTATTGATGCCTGTAACGAAGTGATGGACAAGGTCGGCTATCCGCGTGGACTGATTCGTTATACGACCGAACGTCAGTTAGCAGAAAAAGAGCCAAGCCGCGTACTACGCCCACGATTATTTGCTTATTTGACATTATTAGCTGTGCTATGTGGCGGTGTTATATATGCATTAACCGATCGCGTGCCCTTAGAGATTGATATCCGCCGTGACCGTAATCAGTTGTCATCTATCAACAATCAAGGCATGATCGAAAACAGCTATATCGTTAAACTAACTAATAAGACACAGGATGCTCATACCTACACGATAACACTAGCACCGCAAAAAGGGCTGAGCTTAGAGCTGCGCTTTAACGATGTACCATTAGAAGCGGGCGAAAGCTTTGATATGCCAGTTAGTATTTATGGTGATCCTGATGTGATAGAGTTTGGCCAAACGCCTGTCACGCTAAATGTGAGCAGCGAAAACGGTAAGTACAAGGTAAGCAAACAAAATATCTTTACGACCCAAGGTCAGTAAGTGATTAGCAGACCTATTGTTTAATTTCATGTATATCATTCGGTAGTCTGTAGCTAGTGCAAGTAGTTAAATAACTAATTGTTCTAGCGAAAGGCTATTGGATACACGTTTTATCATTAAACTGGCAGCGCTTAGCCGCCAAATTATCCGTTGATACCATTTGTAGATGTCTAATGAACAGCTATCTATCGAATGCGTATCTGATGCATAGGTATTTTATGTCTACTCCAGCACCGAACTTTAAACATCAAGATAAGCAGCCATGGTATAAAAATTACATGGTCGTTATCTTTGTGATTGGCATGCCTGCTGCGGTCGTGATCGCTTGTATTTGGTTTGTTTATTACTCTTACCAGATCCGTGATAGCGTGGTACGTGATGACTGGTATATGGATGGCAAAACGCTCTATCATGATGTGTCTCGTGACAAGCTCACGTATGATTTAGACTTGCATGGACAAATGCAGTTTGCAGAAAATGGCGATATTGTGTTTTATCTCAACTACCCTGAGCAAAGCGTCCAGTCAGGCAAGCTGCTAAACGGCACACCACTTACTTATCCTGATACGTTAGAACTTTCTATTTCTCATGCAACGGATATCAAAAAAGACCGCGATGTTGTCCTTAAGCATGTTGAGGGCAATAAATACAGCGCCCAAGTTGATATTGACCCTGTAAAAGCCAAGTATTACCTTCAGGTTAGCAATGACGGTAAAGATGATTGGCGTATGCAAGATGTCGCAAAACTGCCTCGTTCAAAGGTCAGCTTTGACCCACTACCAGTTTTTGCTAAAAGTTAATACTGTTAGTAGCACTTAGACGTGAAAAAACCAGCCACTCGTCAGAGATCGGCTGGTTTTTTTTGAGCTATTTAATATTCTACTAATGAATAGGTACTATTTAATATGACCCTGATTCATAACTACTAAATCACAGGGTTAATCGTTGGGATTTTCTGTGCTTTACGCTCGTTTTGCGCGGCTTTGTCCGTCTCTGTTGAATAAGACTTGTCACTAGCGAACTTAGGATTGAACGTTTGTGTCCTTGGCGATACAGGTAAACCAATCTCAGCCAAACTATCCGTCTGCCCAGCTTGAATATTGTCGCCTTCAAATAAACGCTCATCATTATCACGATCAAGAGTGAGTGTTTCAAAGTCAAATAGCTCACGATCAGCTAACTGTGATGGCGCTACGTTTTGCATGGCCTTAAAGATCGAAGCCAAACGCTGCGGGTGAGCATTATCCCATTCACGCAGCATATCGTTGATGATGGCGCGTTGTAGATTGGTCTGGCTGCCACATAGGTTACAAGGAATGATTGGGAATTCTTTTAATTTGGCGTACTCAATGATGTCTTTCTCTTCGACATAGGCCAATGGGCGAATCAGCATATTTTGCTTGTCATCACTCAGTAGCTTGGGCGGCATTGATTTGAGCGCACCACCATGGAATAAGTTCAAAAAGAAGGTCGCTAGCATATCATCACGATGATGACCAAGGGCAATCTTAGTCGCGCCAATTTGTTTGGCAAAGCCATATAGTGAGCCGCGGCGTAGACGTGAGCATGCCGAGCAGTAAGTCTTACCTTCTGGCACCACGCTTTTGACGATGCTATAGGTGTCTTTTTCTAAAATATAGTGGGCGATGCCCTGCTCGTTTAGATACGCAGGTAAAATGTCTTCCGGATAGCCTGGCTGCTTTTGATCAAGATTCACCGCGACGATATCAAAATGAATCGGTGCAATGCGTTTTAGCAGCAATAAAATATCGAGTAAGGTATAGCTGTCTTTACCACCCGAAACACAGACCATCACCACATCGCCATCTTCAATCATATTAAAATCGCGGATTGCCCAAGAGACTTGGCGACGCAGCTTCTTTTGTAGTTTACGAAAGTACGCTGATTCGGTAGGTGCTTTCGCATCGGCAAACTGCTCGTCAATCATGTCCTCATCACTGCCCTCTTCAAAGACGTCATCGTACTCTCTACTATCAGTATCGGTCTCCAAAGCCTGACTATCAAAGCTCATTGCATCAGATACATCATCAGCTTGAGAAGGAATATTTGGCGTAAATAAGGTTGCTGCGGTCATAAGTTACTCAATATCTTTATAAGGGTGATTTTACTATAAAGCGATTTTCGATAAGGCTTTTAAAGCATTATCACCGGCGTCATGTGACTGATACTTTAAAAGCTGCGATTATAACAAATATTGCTAACAGATTGAAAAGATGACAGTAATACCGACTTTATTTTATTACGATGCTGTTTAAATTTGCTTTGGCAGCTTAGTGACGGGTGATTGGTCGCTTCGTGGTTCTGTAGTAGACGTATTTTTGCTAAAATAGCCGTTTTCGTAAACCAATAATAGATATCACTATGACTAACGTTACTTTGCAAAACACTTCCAATCAAGCATCCGATGCTGACTTAGCTGCTCTTACCAAAAGCCAGAATGCGGTTGTCCTTTTATCAGGCGGTCTCGATTCGGTGACTTGCTTACATTGGGCAAAAGCGCGCTATGCATCAGTGACAGCAGTCAGCTTTAACTATGGTCAACGTCATAATAGTGAACTTGTCGCCGCAAAGACGATCGCTGAGACAGCAGGTGTCAATCATAGAATCATCGATATTGATATCGCACAACTGGGTGGTTCATCACTCACCGATCACAGCATGATCGTACCAGACGGTGATTCAGACAAATTCCCTAGCAAAAAACGCGACGAAATCGATAACGACGCTATCCCAAATACCTATGTGCCTGCGCGCAACACTATCTTCTTATCGTACGCGTTAGCAGTCGCCGAAGTCGCTGATGCCAATCATATCGTCATCGGTGTCAGCTCAGTTGATTACTCGGGCTACCCTGATTGTCGCCCAGAGTATATAGCTGCCTTTGAACATATGGCCAATCTCGCGACAAAAGCGGGCGTTACTGGTCATCGCTTATCGATTCAAACGCCATTGCAGCAATTATCAAAAGCCCAAACTATTGAGCTTGGTCTGTCACTAGGTGTCGATTACGGACAGACGATTTCTTGTTATCGCGCAGATGCCAATGGTCTTGCTTGCGGTGTTTGTGATAGCTGCGCATTACGTCGTCAGGGTTTTGCCCAAGCTGACGTAACCGACCCTACTCATTATCAGTCTTAATTAATTTTAGTCAGTCCTATATAAGTTGGATACGGTATAAGGCGCGCTTAGTCTACTACTTGTATTACGTCTACTCGCCTATCTTGTACCCAAATCATATAAGGCCGACTATGTATTAACGCTAAATGCTGCGTGGAATGGTGACACCCATCAACATTCGCGCAACATTCGCTTGCATTAACACAGCACGTCGTTCTTGTATTCTAATCGATATACTTGCTATCGTATGAACGATTATATTTATCGAAAGATGTACATGACGATATCGGTCACTCATATATTGATGAGTTGACTTTGCATTGAGCAAAAGATAAAAAATTGACGCTACCCGTAAGAGGAAATTTATGAAGTTGTTGCCAGTACTACCCCTAGCCTTAGCGGCCCTGTTTGCCTTGCCACAAGCCAACGCTGCTGACATTAAGCAAGACAATATCAATTCATGTGTCAATGGCGCAGTCAAATACAAAGTCGCTGACAAAAGCAACGCAACCAAACTATGTAACTGTACTATTGGTGTGCGCAGCAACATGACTATCGGTCAAATGTGGGAAATCGAAAGCTACGCAGAAGATAAGAAAGACCCTTCTAACCTGCCATATGTGAAAGCGATGCAAAAAGATTTGCAGCAGTGTACCGTTGGCTTAGATTTGAAGAAGCCGCAAAAACCTGCGTAACTTCTAATCGTTTGATATACAAAAGACTGGCCATTGCCAGTCTTTTTTGTTGCCAATGAATGGACAAAGTGTAAAACTGATTATTTATTTCTACTAATCTGCTTATAATAATAACACTATAAATAGAACCATCATTAAGCCAGTACACATAACTAAAATTAATAAGGATTTTACAATGGCCAAGCCAACGACAGAAACCATTCACCTACCTGATTTTCCAGTAACCATAGTACGCAAGCTTGCTGGTAATTTTATCCATGATGAAATTAATTTAAAAGAAATGGTCGCCAATACCGATAAAGGCCTTATTCTGTATTTTTATCCCAAAGACAACACGCCAGGCTGCACCACACAGGCAACAGAGTTTACCTCGCACCTTCATGACTTTGATGAATTGGGCTACGACATTATTGGCGTCTCTCGTGATAGTGTTGAATCTCATGAAAAATTTATCGACAAATATGACTTACAGATTCCAATCATCAGTGATACTGATGAAAAGCTATGCCAGTATTTTGATGTTATCAAAGAAAAAAATATGTACGGCAAAGTTACGTTAGGCCTTGTACGTTCGGCATTTGTATTCGATAAAAACAGTGAGCTGACTCATGCTCAGCGTAACTTACGTGCTAAAGACTATACCAGTCGCTTACTGACTATATTGGCGCCATAATTACTGGTTATGTACTTAAATCAGTATTATTGGCACTATAATTAAGTCAATATTCATCATAAGAACGATAAAAATAGAATAAAAAATATAAGCCGAGAATTTAGTCTATTACTGAATATAACCTTTACCCTATTAGAGAATAATATGAATAAACAATCTGGCACTACCACTGACGATACGCTAAGAGAAGTCACGCGCAAAGTATCTGTCGCTATTATTGGTGCTGGTACCGCAGGTCAAAATGCTTTTCGCCAAGCAAGTAAAATCAAAGATGATGTGGTCATTATTAATGAAGGGTTTTGGACCACGACCTGTATTGCGGTCGGCTGTATGCCTAGTAAGCTGCTAATTGCAGCTGCTGATCGCGCACACGATGCCAACCATTCTGCTGAATTTGGTATTCATGCAACCGCGCAAGTCGATGGCAAACAAGTCATGGAGCGTGTGCGTGACGAACGCAGTCATTTTGCCAGTTACATTAAAAAACAAGTAGACAGCTGGCCTGATCATAAGAAAATCGACGGTCGTGCTCGTATTAATGAGCAAGGCCTAATCGAGGTCAATGATGAGTTGATTGCTGCTGATCAAATCATTGTCGCCACAGGTAGCTCGCCGTTTATTCCTGATGGATGGGCGGATAAGCTTGGTGATACTATGCTCACTTCTGATAGTGTCTTTGAGCTTGAAGACTTACCAAAAACGATGGCTGTCGTCGGTGCTGGTGCCATCGGTCTAGAGCTTGCACAAGCGTTTACACGCTTGGGTGTAGAAGTCACGCTGCTAAACCGTGCCAAACAAGTGGCTGGTCTAAAAGATGATGATATTAATAATAAAGCCATGGATTGCTTAAGTCATGAATTGACCATGCATCTAGGCAGCGAAATTACCGATGTAGGTACACAAGCAGATGACGGTAATAAAAGTGCATTTATCAAATATAAAGATAGTGCTAGTGAGTCTCAGCAATGGCAAGGTGAGTACGTCTTAGTTGCTACTGGTCGTCGCAATGATATTAAGCAGCTAGGTGTCGAAAACTTAGGCGTTAAGCTAGACGATAAGAACCGTCCAAAAAACTTGAGTAAAAAAACAGGTCAGATTGGCGACTTAAACGTCTATATCGTTGGTGATGCCAATGCTAATATTCCGTTACTGCATGTGGCTAGCGATGAAGGCTATAGTGCGGGCAGTATGGTCTGCGAAAACACAGAAGCGGCCTATATTCGCCCACCTGCGACTCCTTTCTCTATCGTATTTTGCTCACCGCAAATCGTTAATGTTGGTATGTCGCTACCAGAAATTCAAAAAGATTCAGAACTCGAATTCGTTATCGGTAGCGTGAGCTTTGATAATCAAGGACGCAGCCGTGTGATGGGCGTCAATTGCGGATTGCTACATATCTATGGTTGCAAAAAGACAGACAGAATTTTAGGCGCTAGTATGGTCGGCCCTGACGCTGAATATATCGGTCATATACTTGCTACAGCAATTACCAATGACCTAAGTATCAAAGACATGCTCGACACTCCTTTTTATCATCCAACGATACTAGAGGGACTACGTACGGCTCTACGTGATGTACAGTACAAAATGGAGATACCTTTCCAATCTCAAGATGCTCAAGAAAACAATTTTTAATCTACTAATTGGTTAGTTCCTCAAGTCAGTAATAATTTCAAACTGGCACTAATGAGTTTGAAGCCTTGCCCCTATTTGATTGCCTTGACGACTTGAGGTAATTTATAAATAGATATTCGTTTACAACTTTTTGTACAAACACATCCTGCATGGACGAAAAAATGCCAATCGCTAGTGTTACCGACTTTTTTGAAGAGATCATTCGCGACTTACATACTAGCCTATATCTTGCTCTCGGCGGCTCTATAGATGAAGAGTCACTTAATTGGTCCTCTCAAGCAGTAGAACTGGCGAGCACTGGCATCAAAATCCTAATACTGCTTGCGGTATTGGGATTTTTTTATTGGTTGGCCAACTATATCCTTAGACAAAGCCGTGCCAAAATTCGATTAAATGAGCGCCGCACCAAGATTGTCCGTTCAGTTTTGCGCTATGTCTGGATTGTCGCCAGTCTGATAGCGATTATGAGTCAGATAAACTTTGAGCCAGAAACCATCAAAGCCACCGCGAAGGCAAGCACTTGGGCAGGTATCTATTACGTACTTTGGGCATCATCAGGACAAATCATTCACAGAGTCCTGCAGCATTATGGTCTCAATGCTTCCATAGAGCAGCTACTCAAAAATATTTTATCTGTACTACTATTGGTACTCGGGCTTGCCAGCGTCATGGCTCAATTTGGCTTTGACATCGTATCGTTAGTGGCGGGTTTGGGTATTGTTGGTTTGGCGGTTGGTTTCGCCGCTCAGTCTACCCTTGCTAATTTTATCGCTGGTATCACCATTCTGCTTGAGCAGTCTTTTCAAGTCGGTGATTGGATTCATATCAATGATAATGAAGGGCGGGTGGTACTCATCGCGTTACGCACCACTCATATTCTCACTCGAGACAATATCACTGTCATTATCCCGAACTCCAATGTTGCCTCATCAGAAGTCATCAACCTGACTTCCAAGAACTTTATCCGTTTTGATATTCGTGTACGTATCGCGTTCGAAGATGATATTGAGACAGCTCGCAAGGAAATCTTGCAAGTACTCAGCGATACCGATGCGGTGCTTAATCGTCCTGAGACCTCAGCTACTGTGGCAGAAATTGGTGAGTACGGGGTGTTCTTTATCGTACGTTTTTGGGTCAAACCAGCAGCCGTTGCCCGCATACCCAAAATTAAAGAAGTGCTGCAAGAAGAGATTAAAATTGCGTTTGATGCTGCCAACATTTCTACGCCCTATCCGCATATGCGATTGCTGATGCCAAAAGATGTTGACTACCCTATCGCGACTAAACCCTTTGCAACCACTACTCAAATCGTCCCAGAGGAATTACCACTGACGAAAGGTGAGTAGAGAATTTGTTTTCCCGTATTTGACTATCGCATCTTAAAATCTTAAACACGGCTACTTTGAACCATCCTACTGTGAATTATGGTAAAATTGCCGGTTACACCGATTATCTTATTATTTGCTTTTTTGTCAATTTAGCCCACAGGTACCCGTATGACCGAACAAACCGCGCCCGCATCTCTAACAGCAGCTTCACCAGAGTTGTCGCTTGATCTTATTATTACCTGTGCCGATGGGCTTGAGGCACCACTTCAGACTGAGCTAACCAGTTTTGGCATTGACAGCGAAATCAAAAGTACCGGCCGTCTAGCCGTAACTGGTGGCTTGCGTGAGCTATATACCATCTGCCTATGGTCACGCGTGGCCTCGCGGGTATTGATGCTGATTAAACGTAAAAACATCAATGCAGAATACGACGTTGCAGAGCAGCTATACGGCTTGGCAAAATCGGTCAATTGGACTGAGCAGTTTAGCCTAGAGCAAACCTTTGCTATTCGTCTGTCTGTCGATAAGCGTGTCGCTGTCAGTCAGCAGTTTGCGATGCTACGTATCAAAGATGCAATTGCCGATACGTTTAACGAAGTTTACGATAGCCGTCCTAACGTCGATAGCAAAAACCCAGACTTCTCTGTTTTTGCAACCATCAATGACAAGCAAGCTGAGTTGTATTTAGATTTATCTGGTACCAGTTTGCATCGCCGTGGTTACCGTGTGGCCATGACAGAAGCACCATTAAAAGAAAACTTGGCAGCCGCCCTACTCTATAGCGCTGGTTGGCACAAGAAAAATGAAGCCGGCGACGCACCTTTCTATAATGCGTTAATTGACCCAATGTGCGGCTCTGGAACGTTCCTTATCGAAGCGTTATTGATGCATTGTGACTATGCTGTGGGTATCGACAAAGCTGCCAATCAATTTGGTTTTTACCAGTGGCAGCATCATGATGAGACGCTATGGCAAGAGATGATTGATGATGCTCAAACGCGTTTCCGCGAAGCATTAGAGATTGCCAACGAGCAGCCTGATACGTTGCCACTTATGCTAGGCTTTGATGCTGATAGTGGTGCGATTCTTGCCACAGAAAAGAACTTAATTGCCGCAGGTCTACAGGACATTTTACCGCTACTCGATATCGAACATCGTGCGCTTGACCAACTCAGCAACGTGCTCAAGCCATTGGTTAATGATGGTCGATTGAGCAATCCTTTGGTCATTACCAACCCACCATATGGTGAGCGTTTGGGTGATGAGGACATGATTAAGCCGTTGTATCAAGCGATTGGGCTGATATTGCAAGACAGCTTTGCCGGTAGTGGCATTGACCCGATGCTTGGCATATTGGCCTCTCATGTTGAACAAGTAGATATTCTACCGATTAAAGAACCAAAAACCTTACGCTGTCATAATGGTGCTATCACCGTCTATTTCCGCTACGGAACGCTTATCGCTGGGCAAACGGGCAATCTTGTTAGTCGTTTTGAGAAACGCGAGATCGAAGTAGAAGATGGTCAAGACTTTATTAATCGTCTGCAAAAAAACCTTGCTAAACTCAAGAAACTGGCCAAAAAAGACAATGTAAGCAACGTTCGTGTTTACGATGCTGATTTACCTGATTTCAAAGTCGCGATCGACTTATACGGTGATTATGCGCATGTGCAAGAATATGCGCCGCCAAAGACCATCCCACCTGAAACTGCAAAGAAACGCTTTAACTTGGCATTGATGGGTATCCGTGAAGTCTTTGATATTAACCGTGAACAGATCTTTATCAAAACGCGTGCTCGTCAGTCTGGTAACGATCAGTACAGCAAGCAGAACACCACAGAAAAACGTGGCAAGTTTCATGTTGCGCGCGAAGATGGTGCCTACCTGTATGTCAACTTTACAGATTATTTAGATACTGGTCTGTTTATCGATCACCGTAATATGCGTGCTCGTATCAAAGATAACAGTCGCGGTAAAGCAGTACTTAACCTGTTCGCTTATACTTGTACCGCAAGTGTGCATGCAGCGCTTGCTGGTGCGAAAAAAGTCACTAGCGTCGATTTGTCACAGAACTATCTAGATTGGGGCAAACAAAACTTTGTCTTGAACGGTTTGGACGTTAGCCGCAATAAATACCAATTCGTTGCTGCCGATATCTTTGAGTGGATTAAAGACAATACCGAACAGTTCGATGTTATCTTTATTGATCCGCCGACTTTCTCAAACTCTAAAAAATTCCAAGGTACTTTTGATGTGCAACGTGATCATGCTGCATTGATTAATCGTGCGATGAACCGTCTAACCTCTGATGGTGTCTTGTACTTTTCTAACAACTTTACGCGTTTTGAGTTAGATGAGCAGTTGACTCAGCGTTATGACATCATTGATATCACGCAAAAAACCATTGGCTTTGATTTCAATATCAAAAAGCCGATTCATCAAAGCTTTGAGATTCGTCATCGTCAAAGTCTATAATTCGAAGTTTCAGATTTATAGTTTAGAATCTAAAGTCCGTAAATAGGATTTTGATAAATAAAACTATAGATTTATAGTGGCAGCATAAGTACCTGAAACTTCTGTTTTTTGCCAAATGTATATGAAATATAACAATGGCCCAATCAGCTTTGATTGGGCCATTTTTTGTTGCTATGATAGAGCGTTACTAGGCGATGGATTTGCGCAGTTATTGCGTAAGCATCGCCTTTTTTCGATGACCTTATAAAACCACTAACGTCTAATAAAAAGGATAACACCATGGCTTTATCACTTAATAAAGGCGGTAATTTATCGCTAACGAAAACCGACCCAAATTTAACCAAGTTACTTATCGGTCTTGGTTGGGATGAGCGCGCCACTTCTGGTGCGGAGTTCGATCTTGATGCTAGCGTATTTTTGCTAAATGGCGCGGGTAAAGTACGCGGCGATCATGACTTTATTTTCTATAATCAGCTGAAGTCTGACAATGGCGCTGTCGAGCATACTGGTGACAACCGTACTGGCGAAGGCGACGGTGATGATGAAGTTATCAAAGTAAATCTCACTCAAGTACCTGCAGACGTAGATAAAGTAGTCGTGACGGTGACTATTCATGATGCTGCAGCGCGTAGCCAGAACTTTGGTCAGGTCGCCAATGCCTTTATCCGTGTTGTTAATGAAGAAACAGGCACTGAAGTCGTACGTTTTGATTTAGCAGAAGACTACTCTGTAGAGACAGCAATGGTGTTTGGCGAAGTATATCGTCACAATGGTGAATGGAAATTCCGCGCTGTTGGTCAAGGCTATTCAGGCGGTTTGCAAGCGATGTGTCAGCAATACGGTGTCGATATTTAAAACCATTATTTACTGGTATTTAGTCAGTTATTAGTCACCGTCATCACGTCCAAAATAGCAAACCGCCATCGTTGCAAATAGTCACAATTTTTAATGGCCAAATGACTAGTAATGCTTTACGTTTCGTTTAAAATTATGCATAAAAAGTGGTTAGTAATAACCGCTTTTTTGCGGTTCATGCCTATACTAGGTAGACCTTAGCTTTACGCAACCATACAGGATGTGTCATGAGACATTTTTATTTAGACTTTATTTTCACCGCAATTGCTTTGGCAATAGCAGCATGGTGGGGATATTCACATGGCGGTATGGGTGGCATGATAGCCACTCTTTCTATTACCGCTATTTTGGCCGTCATGGAGATTTCATTATCTTTTGATAATGCGGTGGTCAATGCTTCAGTCCTTAAGGGCTGGGACGAATTTTGGAAAAAGATATTTTTAACCGTTGGTATCCTAATCGCCGTATTTGGTATGCGATTGGTCTTCCCTATTGTCATCGTCGCGGTTACTGCCGACCTTGGTATGATGGAAGTCATCAACTTGGCTTTATATAGCCCTGAAGAATACTCGGCAAGACTGATGGCACACCATGCGGAAATCTCAGCATTTGGTGGTATCTTCTTGCTATTGGTATTCTTGAACTTTATTTTTGATGACAAAGAAGTACATTGGTTTGACTGGCTTGAAAGCCGTTTAGCCAAGCTAGGCAAAGTCGATGCCATGAGCGTATTTGTAGCGCTTATCGTCTTGATGATTGCGGTATCGTGGGCTAATGCCGAGCAGTCAAGCGCTGTCCTAATCGCAGGTGTTTGGGGTATCTTGGTTTATCTGGGCGTACAGGTTGTATCAGGTATGCTTGAGGGCGATCTGGAAGAAGACCTAGAGAACGAAGAAAATGGTTCGGGCGCTGCGGCGACCAGTGCCATTATGAAAGGCGGTATCATTGGTTTCCTATACTTAGAAGTCCTAGATGCCTCATTCAGTTTCGATGGTGTGATTGGCGCATTTGCAATCACCAATGACGTGATTGTTATCATGTTAGGTCTTGCGATTGGTGCGATGTTTGTACGTTCTATGACTATCTTCTTGGTAGACAAAGGCACGCTTGACGAGTTCATCTATCTTGAGCACGGCGCACATTATGCTATCGGCGCACTGGCACTGATTATGCTATTATCAGTGAAGTTCCATGTGCCAGAGATTATCACTGGTTTGATTGGTATTGCCTTTATTGGTTGGGCGCTGCTAGCGTCACTTCAGCATCGTAAAGCTGAGAAAGCAAGCCTAAACTAAGGCGTGTTCTCAGTGTAGTCTGTATCTAGTTATACATTTAAGCAGGTCATATCATCAGGTATGGCCTGTTTTTTTTCACATTATTTCGCCATACTGTTAGGTCATATTGAAGCCTCAAGATATCGGAATAACCAATAATTAAGACAATCAATGGTTAAAATTACGTTTGCCCTGTTACTATTACCCTATCTTCAGTTAAAATCCTCGTCCTTAAATAACTTGTCGAAATAAGACCCTATAAACGATATGCAAAAAATTCTTGATGATATTGCCGCAGAGATGGCAAGAGAAACTGACCGCGGCAAAGTCGCAGATTATATCCCGCAATTGGCTCATATTGATCCTAATCAGTTCGGTATAGCCGTAGCGACTCCTGATGGGCATATGTATGCAGCAGGTGATGCCAGCACTCTGTTCTCCATCCAAAGTATCTCTAAGGTATTTACCTTAACCATTGGTCTTGGCAAACTAGGCGATACACTTTGGACACACGTCGGACGCGAACCATCTGGCGATCCTTTTAATTCAATTGTGATGCTCGAGCATGAGTCTGGCCGACCGCGCAACCCATTTATCAATGCTGGGGCAATCGCAGTTGTCGACGCCATCATGATGGGACATGAGCCAAAAGAAACACTGGGTGAAATCCTGCAGTTTATTCACCTCATTGCAGATGATGAGTCAATTCGCTTTGATCATAAAGTAGCGGCTTCTGAGATGGCGCACAAGGACCGAAATGCCTCTCTGGCGCACTTTATGAAATCCTTTGGTCGTTTAAAACACGATGTGGATAATGTATTGGGTACGTATTTTCATCAGTGCTCAATTGCAATGAACTGCCAACAGTTGGCCAGTGCCGGTCTTTATTTAGTGTCTAACGGAGTTGATAAGCACTCAGGAGTACGTGTAATCAATGAAAAACGAGCACGCCGTATTAACTCATTGATGATGATGTGTGGTCATTATGATGGTTCTGGCGAATTTGCTTACCGCGTGGGCTTACCAGGCAAAAGTGGTGTTGGTGGCGGTATTTTGACGATAGCACCTGGTAAAGGGTCTATCGCTGTCTGGTCACCAGGGCTTGATCATGTAGGTAACTCTAAGCTTGGACTAAAAGCACTAGAGCGCTTCGTACAAAAAACTGGCTGGTCGGTTTTTGCAGAATAAGAGATACATGTATATTTATCTAAATAGGTTTTTTATATAATGCCATGCTCTCATACTAGCTGCGAAGCATACCTAAGCCATGAGTTGGTTTATTCTAAGCCCATATAGTCAGTCGGTGCTTTTTAAAGCGATTGTTTTATCTAAGCTACCTTTGTGCTAAATCCCTTTTGTATGAAACATTACTTTTCATAACAATATCTTAACGACTATTGCTAAGTTGATTAGAAATTATCAAAGATACAGAAGTATTATGTCCCTTAGTAAGCATATAGTAAGCGCACAAAATACGCCTTGCTTAGTGAGCAAACGCTTAGTATAGTAAAACCTAATGATATGCAGGGCATAGGATACAAGTAAGTTTTTATTATTTGCTCTGAGATATCAGTCACTGCACAACTTTTAGTTTATTTTTTATCAATCAATCCACTTAACTATTAATCCAAAGGATATTTGTATGGCTATTAGCTTAACAAAAGGCGGCAACGTAAACTTATCAAAAGAAGCGCCAGGTTTAACTAACATTACAGTCGGTCTAGGCTGGGATCCACGTGCCACTGACGGCCAAGAGTTTGATTTAGATGCAATCGGTTTCTTGATTAACGAAGCAGGCAAAGTCCGTAACGACCAAGATTTTATCTTTTTCAATAACCTAAAATCAGACAACGGCGCTGTTGAGCATACTGGTGATAACCGTACTGGCGAAGGCGATGGCGATGATGAGAAAATCAAAATCAATCTTGCTAGCATCCCAGCTGACGTCAACAAAGTAGCTATCTGTGCCATCATCTATGAAGGCCAAGCGCGTAACCAAAACTTCGGTCAAGTTGGTGATGCTTATATCCGCGTTGTAAACGACAATGGCGAATCTGAAATCGCTCGTTATGACCTATCAGAAGATGGCAGCACTGAAACAGCGATGATTTTCGGTGAATTATATCGTCACAGCGGTGATTGGAAATTCCGTGCGGTCGGTCAAGGTTTCAGCGGTGGTCTTGGACCATTAGCAGCCTCTTATGGCGTAAATGTTTAACGTTAAAACCAACGTAAACGTTTAGCAAGCCAATTATCATAATCAGACGTCTGGTTATGATCCAATGAGCCATCAAGTGTGCCCCTTTAACGCATTTGATGGCTTTAAATTTAATTGGCTTACCATTAAAATCTATAAAGCATCTAAAAGCACACGCACACATTAAGAGCATTTAACAAAGATATTAGAATAAGGATTTGCAAGCCATGGCCGCAACATTCAGTTTAATCGGTACTATTGAACCTTTTTTGCATTGTAATCTTAAAAAAGGCGATTCAATTTATTGTGAAGCCAATGCAATGGTGATGATGGAGTCCAATCTTGAGCTAAAAGGTAAGCTACAAGGTGGCCTGATGCAGTCACTGATGCGCCGCTTTGCAAACGATGAATCGTTGTTTCAACAGCAGATTGAAGCGGTTAATGGTGAGGGCGACTGTCTGCTTGCGCCCACGCTTGATGGTGATATGCAAATCATAGAAGTTGGCAAACAGCAGTATACACTCAGCGATGGTGCGTTTGTCGCGGCCCAAACTGGCGTCGATATCAGAGCCAATATTCAGCGCAATTTAGGCGGTGCAGTGTTTGGTGATACAGGCGGCTTTATGGTGATGCAAACCCAAGGCCAAGGTCAAGTCGTGGTATCTGGTTTTGGCTCGTTGTTTGAAATTGATGTCACACCAGACAAAGATGTCATTATTGATAACGGTCATGTGGTCTGTTGGGACTCAAATCTTGAATACAAACTGTCCGTTTCGACCAGTAAGAAAAAAGGCATCATGAGCAATATTATCAACTCTGTTACTAGTGGCGAAGGTATGGTTCTGAACTTCTCAGGAAGTGGCAAAGTCATTATTTGTTCACGCAATCGTGACAATTATCAAGGTTGGATACAAAGCGTCCTAGGTAGTAGCTCAGGCGGACGTGGCGGCGGTGGTGGCTTTTTAGACAATATCTTATAGTGCATTTCGCAATTTATAACACTCTTTAACGTTATTTTTCAACGGTTTTACTCACAATTATTATAAGGATACTCACATGGCAGTTAGTCTTCAAAAAGGTCAAAAAATCTCCCTAAGCAAAGAAGCTGGTGGCGATCTTACTCAAGTTAAACTAGGTCTAGGCTGGGATGTTGCTCAAGGGCCACAAGATAAAAAAGGTGGTTTCTTAGGAAAATTATTCGGCGGCGGTTCTGATGGTGATTCTATCGATTTAGATGCTTCATGCATCATGTTCGATGCTAACAAGCAAGCGGTCGATGCCATTTGGTTCAGTCAGTTAAAATCGAAAGACGGCAGTATCGTGCATACTGGTGATAACCGTACTGGCGACGGTGATGGCGATGATGAAGTCATCAACGTCGATCTCTCAAGAGTACCTGCTAATGTGGTCTCATTGGTATTTACAGTCAATAGCTTTACTGGTCAAACGTTTGAGACAGTAGAAAATGCGTTTTGCCGTATCGTTAATGCCAATAACAATAGCGAAGTAGCACGTTATAACTTGTCTGCCCAAGGTGGACATACAGCGATGGTAATGGCAAAAGTTTATCGTCATAACAATGAATGGAAAATGCATGCGATTGGCGAGACAGCTTCTGGCCGTACTTTCCACGACTTAATGCCTGCTATCACACCGCATGCATAATGGACTTGAGACTTTAACTGGATTATTACCAATCTAGTTAAATAGTTTATTTCAAAAAAGAGCGGCCCATCTATCAATAGTTAGGCCGCTCTTTTTTGCTTATTATCTATAGTTAAGAATACTATTTACGTCCACGTTTCCAGCTAAAGCCCCAGTTAAACGCTTTGTCCATTTCTTGATGACCTTTGAAGTATTGGTTGATACGCTCAACATTGATACTGCCTTGTTGATTGACCAAACGGGCAATGGCACACATTGGTAGATTACCCGCACCTTCGGTCAAACGTGTCTCAATCGGTGATTGTTCTGGCACATGGATAGTCACAACCCCATCAGTTTTTTCCCAGTTGGGTGCGCCTTCGTAAATAAACGCAAAGATGAACACCTCTTCAATCTGCGACCATTGTTGACCGTTGATATCCAGCCATTCACCGCCACTTACCTGCCCCGTTCTATCATCCGCACGTAAGCAAACATAAGGCGCTGATTGTAAACTACCAAAGCGATTACCCAACGCTTGAATAAGGGTTTTTTCACCGTTTTTTAGATGAATCATAGCACCGACATCTAGATCGATACCACTTGATTGATGCTGCTTAAACAGATCTCCCAGTATGCCTTTTTTGGGCGCTGATTTATCATTTTTCGGGCGTTGGTTCCAATCTAAATTGACCGAAATTTTGCCAAAGTCATCACGTTTTTTAAGATTAATGCTAGATTTATTTTTAGTTAAGGTTATTTTACTTAAGTTAATTGAAGGGTTAGCAGGAATCGGTGGCGGGTTGTTAGCTTGAGACGTGTTGCCTGCTTTTTGTGTATTGATTGGTCGCTGCGTGTTGATAGGTTGAGGTTGGCTTGGTGCAGGACTATTATTTTGGGCAGGTGCGTCATCAGCGATTTCAACACCAAAATGCTCAGACAAAGGTTTTAACCCTCCTTCAAATCCTTGGGCGATAAAACGAAATTTCCAGCTTCCTTGTCTGCGATAGCATTCAGCCAATATAATGGCTTTTTCATTACGTCCAGCACTACTCAGCTGACAGGTCATCAGTACTTGACTACCCTGCAAGACTTGAATGTCCACATCGCCAACTTGCGACAGTGTTTGCGCACTAGAGAACGCTAGGGCAATTTTCTCAATAGTTGCAGGCTGTGCAGACAAATTGACATCAAAAAACCCATCACTGTCATGACCACGGAAGCTAACACTACCATCATCGCTACGTATCTGACCATAAAATATCATGTCACCATCACCACGTACTTTGCCGTCAGTAGTCAGACGATAAGCGGCACAATCAATAGCATTTTGGCTTAAAATACGAATGCTAATATTGTCAGTTGGCAGGGGCGCATTGGCACCTGCAATTAGTTTTTGAGGTTGGTTTTGACTCATCATACGTCCTTTAGATTATTTATTATACTGTTGTCATTGTCATGCCGACTATCATCATATAGTAGCATGGATATTATGAAAATTTTGAACTAGACAATCGCGATATAAGCGATAAAGTCGTCCTTACAAATCCCTATGACTATTTTATCAGAGGCGTTTATAACGCATATCATTTGTATATAATACGTCCTATTAAACCGTATACCTTTGCTAATATTACTACTAGATATGCAGTAACAGTATCGACTTGCCCATTCCCCTACACCTAATGATAACGCTGAGAGAATTATGAATAATCTTGCTGACAATAGTAACCCTTTAATACCAGTAGCGGCGTGGTTAGCTGAAGGTCAATCTAGCCAGCGTGATATGTTGGAGAGTTTACAAAGTCTAAAGAGCAAATCAAGCAGTCCTTCAAACAACCTTTTTCAAGTTATTGCCTCACACCGTCATGATAGACCTGAGATTTTCGAATTCGCCGATATGGTTTATCGCGAGCCATCTGACTCGATCGTAGATACTGATAACCAGATGACTAGCGAAACTGCTATACCACGCTGGCAGTTCGTATTAGAACAAGCTCAAAAGCATAACGTAAAAGTGCTGCTGACTGGACGCAATGGTATCGATTATGAAATGCATCGTGAGAAATTTGACGCTGCGGGTATTCGCTTATTGACGGGCGCAACCAGCGTAGCGGCACTAGAATCAATCGATGATAAATTTTCTTTTATGCAGCACTGTCACACTCACAATATTCCAGTGGCAGACGCATGGCGTTTTGACAATACGGCGGAGCTTGAGGCTTTATTAGCCGAGCATGGCGACCAGCCTCTATGTGTGAAACCTGTTGTCGGTATTTTTGCCCAAGGGTTTTGGCGACTAGACACGGGTAAAGCAGATAGTACTGCGTACGATAGCTTTGAGCACTTATATTTCACTGAAGAGAAAAAAATAAATACAGCCCAATTTGTGAATGCCTATGCTAACAGCGAAATGGTACACGATCGCCCTATTCCAATGTTGCTTATGCCTTATCTGTCAGGGCAAGAGTACTCTATCGATGTGGTTTGTGAATATGGCGAAGTTCTAGCTGCTGTCACTCGTCATAAAACAGGAAAAATACAACATGTTGGTTATGAGCAGTCTGTCATGGATGTCGTAATCCCACTGATTAGGGCTTTTGGCTGTGATGGCATCGTCAGTGTACAAACTAAGGCTGATGATAGCGGTCAGCACCGTGTTCTTGAGATCAATAGTCGTCCATCAGGTGGTATTGGTTATACATCTCATAGTGGGATTGATTTGACGCAAGTCGGATTTTCTTATTGGTTGGGGTTATCAGAGAGACCTAACTTAGAGACCAATATTCAGCATATTGAACCATGCCAAGTACGCTCTATTATGATGAGTGTGAAAATTGAAAAAGGTGATGAATAAATAGTCTGCTAAGCATGCACGTGGTTAGCAAATGATTTGAATAGGCATAAAAAAGGTTTTTAGATTAATATCTAAAAACCTTTTTTATTATCTTCATTCTTGAAAAGTATTAAAAATCAATGTTTAAAATTATTCACCAAATGCTAGTGTTGCTTGCTTAGGTGCATTTTTAGAAGCAATAACCCATAGTAAGCTCAATACGATTGCTGAACCGATGAAGATCATAATTGATGAAGAGATAGCACCTGCATGCGTATAATCCATAGACATCGAGTGATTAGTCATCGTCATTTCCATCGCGGCTATACCAGTGTAATGCATACCACAAACTGCCAAACCCATGATAAACGCACTACCAAAACGCTGTAATGTACCACGTAGATTGAATGCCAACCATAGCGCAGCGATAGCGGCTGCAATAGCAATCACAATCGATAGGATAAGCAGCGGTATATTGTATGACATGGTAGCGTCCATCTGCATAGAGGCCATACCAGTATAATGCATGGCTGCAACACCCAGCCCAGTAAGTATGCCGCCACCGATTAACTTAGCAACGCTTGGTTCACCGCGACCTACGATGACAATACCAATTGCAACAAAACAAATCGCGAGTAGCATTGAGACAATCGTCAGACCCAAGTCATAAGTCACAGGCATTTTCATATCTACTGCCATCATACCGATATAGTGCATAGACCAAATCGCACCACCGATAGCAATCGATGATAGCGCTACCCAAAAATACAAGTCCGTTCCTGGCTTAGCAGAAGGTACTCGAATGGCAAGGTTTAAGCCAACATAAGAACCAAATACTGCAATGGCGTATGAGACCAACACCAAAAGTAAGTTATATTCAACTTCCATCATTTTTTTGCCTTTTATCTATCATAAGAATTGAGTCAAATAACGTTACTTTTATTGCAACACGGTGCGTCATTCGCTCGTTGATTTTTTTGCATAGACATAAAATTATCTACACACAGTTTTTCTTACCCAATGGTAAATTCACAAATATTGGTACTACCTGCGCCGCAGTTAGTCTCTTCAACCTGAACCACATCTATAGCGGGGTTGCTTGCCAAAAAGCCTTCTATATAACCTACAATAAAATGGCATCCTGAGTGAGTATGATCTGACGACTTACAGAACGGACATTTGATTAAATAAATTACATTATTCTTTGCTTTAACTTTAGACAGGCCTTTTAGTGCTGGCACAAGCTCACGAGTAATCGTAGTAGGCATCTTCAGTGGGCTACCAAGTGAATAATCACGCTGGTAAATACCGCCACCAACCTTACGACCCAACTCTTGCAATGCAGTCACACGTCGCTCAATAGGCAAACTATCTTCATACTGACTGACAATATCTGCTATTTTAGGGTAATAAGCACCGATGGCTGATAAGACGCTTTTCTCATCCAATGTCTTCTTTGCAGGGGCAGCTGACGAGCCGCCCTCTTCATCGATTTCTAGATTAAAAAGCGTACAGCCTTCAATTGAAGACAAGTCATCGATTAGATCTGCTTGCGTTTTAGAGCCTAGGCTTCTTGCGATCACATGAATGATATTACCACCATTCTCTGAAGCCTCTTGTCTTTGGGAGACCAGCTGATAACCTGCTTTGATAAGCGGCGAAATAACATTGACCAGACGAATACGTTCAGAAGACGTTTCTAATGCACAAGAGAATTTCACAGAGCACTCCTTTTCTTAAAATACTGCTACGCTTTCTTATATCAAGCCATCTAGATAAGCTAATGTGAATAACGTTTCAAAGGTCCGACCAACTGGCTTTCTCACAATATAAAAGATATGCAGACATCAACCATATGATAGTTTTTATATATCTTTTATATTATAAGAAATGAACTATATTCAGTAGATGAAACTTCGATTTTTATAGTTATTAGGCATATAAGCGCTCTAACTACTAGAAATTCATTAATCGAGAAACAGCAATCAGCTTGAAAATAAGATTAGAATTAATAGGTTTAAATCAAATACTATATTTAGAATTTACAGATAACACTTAGTCACAGTAGAGTTACTAAATAGCAATAGATTTTGATTGTATTATCACCGGAATCTTGTTTTGTAGCAATACACTATATGGCTTTGTCCGATAAGTGGCTACATTAACCGACAAATGGCTAGACTATAAAACCCCATCATTATTTTCTAAAAGTAATTAATTATTAAAACGAATCCCGAAACTATTTAAACCTATATATCTTGATATATCTATTATGCAATTAATCTTAACTATATATTAAAACACCTATTAACATTTTCTCTTTGTAGAATAATAGGTTCAAAATAAAATAAAAAACCTTTGTATAGTCAGACTTTAGTCTCAAGGATAAAATCATTAAACAATAAAAATAATTATAATCACGCAAATAAACTAAGGAAATGTGATGTTGAAGCAAGTCGAATTAGTGCTAGGAGCCAATACGGTTATCGAAAATACAAAGTGTTCGATCGCATTTTCTACTACTAAATCATTGGGATTTGGACAGCAGCTTGGGCTATTGTGGTTGCCATTAGATGCCTATCGTAAAGCCGTTTGTAGTCCTGCTTATTTACATGAGTCTAAAGACTGGGCTCAGCTCGATAACAAGGATAATCCAAGTACATGGCAGTTAGATTTACCCCAGCTATTTGATACGCTTGGCGTTAGTTTCTTACAACTGATTGCTTATATTTATCATGAGCCAAGCCTAAACTTGCCAGCGGTAGAGTTAAACGACGTAAGCCTCACGCTCAACAACGGGGATATTCGCTATAACTTCACAACAAACGAGCGGCATATCAAAGCGGCGATTATATTAGAAATATATCAACGTAATGGACAGTTCAAATGTCGAGCGCTTGGCGAGGCATCAACGCATGGCTTAGCGAGCCTTGAACATCATGTACAGGTTAGTCTGGATGTTCGTCCACCTAGCACACATACGCTTATTCAAGAAGCTCAACAGCAGCAGCGTACTCAACCAAACAACGAAGCTCGCCCTCCCCGTCATGTACAAGCAGGCGAAACTTGGACAGGAACAGCGTTTGCTATTGCTCCCTATCATTTGCTCACCTGCTATCATGTGATTGAGTCAGCAGCGATGGTTGGCGTACGTCAGCAAGGTCAGCCTGATCGCGAGGCACAAGTCGTACTCAGCGATATCGGAAGCGACTCAGCTATTATTAGAGTTAGTGATCCTTTGCCTAGCTACCTCCCATTGGCGCAGCAATGTGTTGATATATTGGGTGAGACCATTACCACACTGGGGTTTCCGTTATCAGGACTGAGTAGCCAACTGCAAGTCACTCAAGGCTGTATATCAGGATTGACAGGCTTAAATAACGATATCCGTCACGTGCAATTCACCGCACCCATTCAGCCTGGTTCTAGTGGTAGTCCTTTATTATTGCCGACTGGAGAGGTTGTCGGCATGGTCACATCAAGTCTGGTTCATGAACATGCACAAAATATGAACTATGCGGTGAAATTTCAGTTATTATCTGCCCTACTGGCGAGTGCTGGCATCAGTTTGGAGAACACGTCTGATTTGACCAGTGCTACGCCTCTTACAACACCTCAGCTAAGCAAGCAAAGTCGCAGTGCCTTATGGCTAGTTGGCTGTCAGGGTTAAAAATCTACGATGACATATAATTAAAAGCGCCAAGGAATATGAATGTTAAATGAGCAACACAGTACGACCATCACCCTACCCCGTGGTACGCTAGATCTAACTTATCAAACCAACTCAGCTGCTAATAAATCAGCCACCAATAAAAATGGCGCAGAACAACACGCCCATTATCAGTTAGAAGATTTACTTGGATTTGCACAGCGTATTAATCCAAAACGGGCGTTTTTGTTTGTCTCAAAAGTGCTAGGTCGTCATATTCCCGTTGCGCCAAGCATCATGCGAGAGGCATTTACTGATTTGGCTGATTTAGTGCCTAATAACTTGCCTGAGCCAGTTCTAGTCATTGGTATGGCAGAGACCGCTGTTGGTCTATCTGCTGGTGTCCATCAAGCGTTACAAACGCGCTATCCTCAAGCTCTGCTATTGAACTCTACGCGTCATGCACAGCACGATGAGAGTAGTGATGCAAATGGTACCGACTCCTTGCTGACGACATTTTGTGAAGACCACAGTCATGCCAGCCAGCATTTGATTTATCAAAGCAAAGATAGCGTTACTCAAGCGCAGCTACTGGCTAGTAAAACACTGATTATGGTCGATGATGAAGCCTCAACGGGTAATACCTGTGTGAATGTCGTCACTGCCTTACGTGAAGCAGGACTGAGCCAGTTAGAGCAAGTGCATCTAACAACATTGGTCGACTGGTCATTAGATCAAGAAACACCTAATCCACAGTCAGATGCTAAGCCTGCACGTATGGCGAATCGTCTCGCTGGTATTGAGTTTCATCGTCATCATTTACTGTCTGGTGCATGGCAATGGACAGATGCACCCAATCCTGAACCCATCACGATGCCATCGGTTGATACTACTGCCGCTGGTAGTCAGGCGCTCGGTGTTACGGGCAACTGGGGGCGTTTTCCAACGCTAGACAGTACAGATGGTTTTGCTAACTATCTTTCAAGTTTTCAGACTGCTTTTACGCGCTTCGATGGCCAAGAAAACTTTGATGTTACTCAGCTACCAAAAAGAATCCTAGTATTGGGTAGCAATGAGTTTGTTTGGTTGCCATTTTTATTGGCTGAATGGCTTGAATTAGAGTCTAAAAAACTGAGCGGAGATACAGCGTCCATGGTTAATTTTAGCGCATTAACCCGCTCACCGATTGCGCTTGGTGGAGCGATTACTACGATGCTAAGCTTTAGCGACAATTACGGGCTTGGTATGACCAATTTTGCTTATAACGTTGAGCCTAGTGATTGGGATTTGATAGTGTTGTGTATAGAAACATCAGCTGATAGTGTGGATGCTATGTGGCGAGGTTTGGATAGCGTGCTAGTGGTGAGCCCTAGTCTTTAAACTGCTCTCTAACTTTCAAACCTATTATTTACGGACGACGCCATGACTACCTCATTTTTTAAAGCCAACCCAGATATCATCAAGCCTTATGCCTTGATGGATTTGGACGACACATTATTTCAAACCCAGCGCAAAATTGATGCATGGGACTTGCCCACTACTGAACCTGAAACTTTGGTATGTGCGACGGTCAATAAACAAGACGAACCACTGAGCTTTATGAGCCAGCGCCAAGCAACCTTTTTTAACTGGCTACTTGCCAGTACTGAATTAATTGTAGTGACGGCGCGAGATCGTAGTGAGATTAAACGCGTTAAGCTGCCATTTGATAGCTGGCAAGTATTGACCCATGGAGCGATTATTTTAACGTCTGACGGAGCACTTCTGAGCAGTTGGCAGCAGCATATGTATAGTAAGCTTGCGCCATTGCAAGATAAGCTTAACCAGTTAAGTCAATTGTTTGCCAGTCATAGTCAAAGCGAGCAAAGTCATCTAGTATTTACACCGCATATCGATAGCTTTAACAATGGTTCTACGGATAAAGAGCTAACCATTTATCTGGCTATCAAACATGCACAGAAAAACCATCAAGCGCTCGTAGATTTAGCTGAGAAACTGCCCACTCTGATACGTGATTTTGATCAAGATTTCTATGTACATGTGAATGCTAATAACCTAGCGATATTGCCCCATGCGGTTCATAAGCGTCATGCGGTACAGTTTTTATTAGAGCATCATTTAGACCATCAGCGTCCCAGTTTTGGCTTTGGTGATAGCTTAGCTGATCTGCCTTTCTTACAGTTATTGGACTGGTACGGTATGCCCAATCATGGCCAATTGCATGAGCAATACCAGTCTAAATCATCAGCTTAAACTGCAGCCACGCAAATCCACTGTTATCATCACGAGTGCTATTATTCATACTATGACTTTACCTAATATACAGACAAAAAGAGCTACTCTGCAAAACTATGGCTCAGGCAGCTATCTTGCAAGCGATGTGACTGTCCTACTCGATATGGTGGATAAAGACGCGGTTGCCGATGTGCCCGTCAGTCAAAAAGAAGCCCTTATCCAAAGCGGCCAACGCCATTACTCTGACATGCTGACTTTAGAGCAAGCACCTACTGCAATGCATGAGCAGCTATACAAGCAGGCATTAGAGCAAGGGTCAACAAGAACCGCGACCGATATCGCTCATTTATCTCATACGCTATATCATGTTTTTCAGCAGAATGTGAGTGATGAACATCCACTGATTTTGGTCAGCTTGGTGCGAGCTGGTCTGCCAATTGGGGTGTTATTGCAGCGTGCGCTATCGGATACAGACAGTAGCTATCACCTGCCAAGTGTACATTATGGCATCAGTATCATTCGGGATCGTGGTCTTGATCCAGTGGCCCTGCAAATGCTACTGGAGGCTTATCCAAATAGTCCGATTGTATTCGTCGATGGTTGGACAGGTAAAGGCGCTATTTATCAAGAGTTGGCTCGCAGTCTAGAGACGTTTAGTGATTCTACTCATGTTAATTTTGCCAACATTTTTCATCAAGGCGCTAACGTCATTCCGTTACTGACCCTTGCTGATCCGGCTGGCGTTGCTTGGCTCGCGGCAAGTGAAGAAGACTGGTTAATCCCATCGGGTTTGTTGAACAGTACCGTATCAGGGCTTATTTCACGTAGCTTGTATACAGAGCCGTCATCAGGCCTGCATCGCAGTGTCTTTTATGATGATTTAATTGAGGTAGATCACAGCCTGGCATTCGTCGAGCGTATCGATGCCGTGAGACGATCATTGGCTACTACTCCAGCACGTTTACCGATTTACCAGCAGCCACGCTACCAGACTGCGGCGTTGATAGAGACGTTGGCAGCAGACTATAAAATTATCAATCGTAACCGTATTAAACCAACAATTGCCGAGGCAACACGTGCCATATTGCGCCGTGATCCCGAGCGTATATTGCTCGCCACTGCTGAGCACCCTGATACCGTACTGCTACGCCATTTATGTGCACAACGAAACATCAATATTAGTGTATTAGGTGATAAAATACTGCCTTATCAAGCCATCACGCTTATCAAGCAGCGCTCCCAAGACACTTAATACATTTAACGGTATTAAATACTTTCTTTTTCGTTCTCTTATACTCTCTACTTATGATGCCAATTATGTCAGATATGCTAAAAACCGAGTCAGACCTTTACAATGATACCCAATCTTATGCGCATCTGATCACTGAGCGTCATGCGATGGTCAAACCGCACACGCACCATCCATATCAGCTTGGTGCTAGCTTATACATGCCTGCGACTCGCCAAGATATTTGGCAAGTCATCAAGCGAGATAAATTACCGACGATTAATAGTATTATTATCTGTCTAGAGGATGCGGTCAGTCAGCAGGATGTAGAGTTGGCGCTTGAGCGTTTGCGCACCCTGCTGGATACTTGGGCTGAGCATGTGAATAGCATTAATGCGCCATCTAAATCAGCAAAGATTCATGCTCAGCATCCGACGCGTCCACTGGTTTTTATACGTCCACGTAGCCCGATGATGCTACAGCAACTGGCTGACTATACCCATATCGATCTTATCGATGGTTTCGTTATGCCAAAAGTTGATATGTATAGCTTATCTAACTGGCGCATGGCTTGTCAGAACCTAAAAGTAGATCAACTACTTATGCCGACGCTCGAAACCGCAGCGCTGTTTAATCCGCATCACAATCAGGAGCTTGCCATCGCTTTTAAAGAAGCGTTTAGCCAACCAGTTTTTGCATTGCGTATCGGCGGTAATGACTTATTCGCAGCACTGCGCTTACGTCGCCCAAAAAACAGTATTGTCTATGACTCGCCTATCGGTACGTTGGCTTATCAAATGCTGGGCTGTTTTGTGCCGCATGGTTTTTATCTTACCGCGCCAGTATTTGAGTACTTGGATCAGCCGACGCTATTTATGCAAGAGCTAAACCGAGATGTCAGCTTAGGCATGGTGGGCAAAACCGTCATTCATCCCAGCCAAATCGCCCTAGTACAGCAAGCGTACTGCGTGCCATTGAGTACACTGGATGAAGCACAAGCGATCCTTCACTCTGAGGCCAAAGCGGTGTTTAAGTACAATAATACGATGCTAGAGCCTGCGACGCACCGTGCTTGGGCGACTGAAATTGTTAATCGTGCAGAAGCCTTTGGAACCATCGATGACGGACATAGCCAATACAGCTCACGAATGTAGCTTTCATCTCTGATGATGGCTGTCTGCCGTTTAACAACTTGCACCATACAAAAAGCCACTATCAAATACAGGTAGCGGCTTTTTTATATAGATATCTGCTTAGGTTTTTCTATAAATATGAGGTTTTAAAGCTCTCAAACAATATCTACATTAAGCACAACTTTCCAAAAACTGACGAAGTACTTGGTTCACTTGATCAGGCTCTTCTACTGTCGATGTATGACCCGCACCTTTGATAATAGCAAGCTTGGACCCAGCGATAGCAAAATGCATGCGTTCAGATTTGGCATAAGGCGTGGCGGCATCTTCATCACCTACCACAATTAGTGTCGGCGTTGTAATCTCACCCAACTGCTCATAAGTACCTGTACGCTCAATCACACCCATTGTTGCTTTGACCACGCCGCCTTTGCGATTGCTTTGTAGCATAGTCAACCACTGCTTACGGTCGGATTTGCGCAGTTTGTCTGCCAAAAACGTACTGCCAAACATGATTGGCATCACTTTATTACTCACACGCTTCATACCCAACCAGCGAATCGCTTTCACCAGCTTGCGATACTGAGGTATGTTTTTTGGATCTTCAGGGTCAGCAGAGGTTTCTAACAGCGTTAATGACAACAGCAACTCAGGGCGTTTGAGCGCGATACGTTGAGCCACGAACCCGCCCATAGATAGCCCAACAAAGTGACATTTATCAATACCAAGCGTTGCAAGTAAGCCAAGCGTATCTTCAGTCAGCGTCTCCATATCATAGCCAGATTTGGTAACCTGCGACTGACCTTGCCCGCGAAAATCAAAAGCAATACAACGATAGTCTGTTTGAAAATGCTCCACTTGCTTGTCATACATCTGTGAGCTCCACAGTAGACCGTGAGCAAATACGATAACGGGCTTTTGTTTGTCATTCGGTGCACTGTCTTCGTAATAAATATCAGCGTTATTTACAGTGATAGTTGGCATAACCACATCCTTGTTTGATCAATGAAAAGTTCGAGCGTACCCTTGTGTCTTTTACGACTCTTTTACGCTCAACCTGGCATATTAGCATAATCCATTAGCCCCTTAGCTCATAGCCTTTTTACGAGCCAGTCGTTTTGTCCCATTAGCTAGCATCAGCTTTTACGATAGAATAGTAAAGTTTACCAGTATATAGATGTGTCTTAAGCGCCCACAAAACACGCTTTTATAATCATAGCAAGCTGCTATAGTAATCAGCATTGAACCATTTTCACCTTTATTTCGTACCATTGTCATTGATACAAAATATTAAAACAGTCATTTAAAATAAGGAAATCTCAAATGTCACAGTCTCTCGTCGATTATCAAGTTGCAGAGCACATTGCTACCATTACCTTTAACGATCCAAAAAGCTTAAACGCCTTTGGCACACCCTTAAAAAACCAAGTCTTGATAGCGCTAGATAAAGCAGCTGCAGATGATCAAGTACGAGTGATTATTTTGCAAGGGGCTGGTGGTAACTTCTCAAGCGGCGGCGATATTAAAGAGATGTTGTCTGAAGGATTAGACAAGGATATTGTTTCAAACAAATTAAGAGGTATGGTAGAAGGTGCAGGCGAAGTCAGTTTAAAATTACGTCATATCCATAAGCCGATTATTGCTAAATTAGAAGGTGCTGTGGCAGGGGCTGGCATGAACTTGGCGCTTACTTGTGATTTCCGAATTGCCGCAGACAATGCAAAATTTGTACAAGCGTTCGTCAATATCGGCCTAGTTCCAGATGCAGGTGGTATTTACTTATTAAACCAATTGGTAGGTGCAGCAAAAGCCACTGAGCTTGTAATGCTGGGTGATAAACTGAAAGCCGAAGACATGGCGCGCTTAAATCTGGTAAACAACGTGGTGAGTATTGACGAGCTAGAAGCCACCGTACAAGCATTGGCGCTACGATTGAGCCAACTACCAGGCAAAGCGTTGGCTGCTATGAAAGAGAGCTTCAACGTACACGCCTTCGCTGGTTTGAGCGCGGCGTTAGATACGGAAGTAGAGCAACAGACCGTAATGGCAAAAACTGATGACTTTATCGAAGGGGTTAGCGCCTTTATAGCAAAGCGTAAGCCTGTATATCAAGGTAAATAACAAGATAAACAATGATGCTATCAAAAAAGGGCTACCAATATGGTAGCCCTTTTTTTGTCAATATCTTTAGTTAAGAGGCAGTCGCGGGTTTAGAATGATGAGGTAAAGTAAATATCTTGTCAAAAATCAAGGTAAACGTAAACGTATAAACTAAGAAAAATAGCAGTAGCGCTACTTCCATCATAAAGGCTTTTACTAGACCAACATCGTACCAAATCATATACAGTGGCAAGCAGATCAACACTAGCCCGCCTTCAAAACCAAAAGCATGAATACTGCGTATCCATAACGTGCGACGTACAATACGTCTGCGGCGTTCCCACGCTTCAAAAGCGGTATTATATATAAAGTTCCAAATGATGGCAGCCAGCGATACCATCATCGCGACAGGCAACGATTCTGACGCATCACTGTTGCTGAGTTTCATTAATACAAAGGTAGAAGAGATAATTGCGACAATCTCGAACACAATCACGTAGACAATACGACGTTTGAGAGGTGATAACGTAATCATCAACCAAGACTCCAAAGCACCTGTTCTTAAACAAAGAAGTGCGTATCAAAGTATCGGTCCGTCCCGAGATAGAAAAGATAAAGGAAGTGCAGAGCCACGGTTTCCGCCTGCCCCTATATTATACATAACATAGCGTAGAAAATCAGCCAGTACATTTATACAGACGTAAACAGATTTATCAAAAACCGACTTTATCCTAGGCCAGACTATTTTGCTGGCGGGCCCCATTGATTGGTTTCAGGCTTAGTATCATTAGCACAAAATACAAGAAACACAATGCCGCCTATCAGTGGTATTAAGGATATTAAAAACCACCATCCTGAGCGACCCGTATCATGTAACCTGCGAATACCAACAGCAATACTGGGTAAAGCAAGACCAAGCGCTACAACTATATAAACAGGCCCTGTTTCTGCGTCAAAAATAATTGCATCTATTATCATCGCAAAAATTGCCAAGATCATATATACCAAAGAAAAATACCAAAACTCTTTACGGCGAGCACGACCAGAAAAATTCGTGTAATTTCTCATGCCCTTTTTAAACCAGTCAATGATGCCGTAATTTGCTTCAGCACTATGATTATTAGCCAACGTAGATCTAGGCAATGGCGGCGGTGTCGCTTTATCGAGCTTGATATTATTTTCCATAGGGCTTTTTATCTCAGTCGTGAAAAGTAGAAATCGTCAGTTGTAGAAATCGTCAGTGAAAATTATCAACCATTGGTTTTGATTATAGATACTCAATAAAAGTTTGTAAATGAATACTAGTTTTCTTAGAGTCATAAATAAAAAACCCCGCATCATGACGATACGGGGTTTTATTTATTCAAAAACGTTTTGCTTAAGCTGCAACCAAGATTAGGTCAACTGAGCAACGTTAATCTTGTCTGCTTCTTCAGTATAGTCTTCCATACGGTCGAAGTTCATGTATTGATAGACTTCATCACCCATGCTGTTTAGCATACCAGCATACTGCTGATACTCATCGTTAGTCGGCAATTTACCAAGTACCGCTGCGACTGCTGCAAGCTCTGCAGAAGCTAGGTATACGTTAGCGCCTTGACCTAGACGGTTCGGGAAGTTACGAGTTGAGGTCGATACCGCAGTAGATTTTGGTGCGATACGTGCTTGGTTACCCATACATAGTGAACAACCTGGCATTTCAGTTCGAGCGCCGGCTTGTGCATAGATGTTGTAGTAACCTTCTTCCATCAACTGACGTGCATCCATCTTAGTAGGTGGTGCAATCCATAGACGAGTTTTCAGGCTACCTGCTGGTACGTCTTGTAGCAATTTACCAGCGGCACGGAAGTGACCGATGTTAGTCATACATGAACCAATGAATACTTCATCAATGGTGTCACCAGCCACGTCTGCTAGCGTTTTTGCATCATCTGGATCGTTCGGGCAGCAAAGGATAGGCTCTTTGATTTCGCTCATATCGATAGTGATGTCGATCGCGTATTCAGCATCGTCGTCAGCACGCATGAGGCTTGGGTTAGCCAACCACTCTTGCATTTGCTCAACACGGCGGCTGATCGTACGTGCATCGCCATAGCCTTCTGAAATCATCCACTTAAGCAGCGTGATGTTTGAGTTTAGGTACTCAGTCACTGACGCTTCAGACAAAGTGATGGTACAACCAGCAGCACTACGCTCAGCTGAGGCATCAGATAATTCAAACGCTTGCTCAGCGGTCAAATCTTCTAGACCTTCGATTTCAAGAATACGGCCGTTGAACTCGTTGATTTTACCTTTCTTATCAACCGTCAGGTAACCTTCTTTGATCGCTTGATAAGGAATCGCATGTACTAGGTCACGTAGGGTGATACCCGCTTGACGCTCACCAACAAAACGAACACGAACAGATTCAGGCATATCAAGTGGCATTACACCAGTTGCCGCTGCGAAAGCAACTAGACCAGAACCCGCTGGGAACGAGATACCCATTGGGAAACGAGTATGCGAGTCACCACCAGTACCAACGGTATCTGGAAGTAGCATACGGTTCAACCATGAGTGAATGATACCATCACCTGGACGTAAGCTGACGCCGCCACGGTTCATGATAAAGTCAGGTAGTGTGTGCTGAGTTTCAACGTCAACTGGCTTTGGATAAGCAGCAGTATGACAGAATGACTGCATCACTAGGTCTGCTTGGAAACCCAAACATGCCAAGTCTTTTAGCTCATCACGCGTCATCGGACCAGTCGTATCCTGAGAACCGACAGTCGTCATCTTAGGCTCACAGTACATACCTGGACGTACGCCTGTCAGGCCACAAGCTTTACCAACCATTTTCTGGGCAAGCGTAAAGCCTTTACCAGTATCAGCTGGCTCTTCTGGCTTAGCAAAGATGTCTGAATGACCAAGACCCATGTATTCACGAGCACGGTTAGTCAAACCACGACCAACGATTAATGGAATACGGCCGCCAGCACGAACTTCATCAAGCAATGTTGGTGAGTTTAGTGAGAACGTTGATAGTACTTCGTCAGAGTCATGCTTAGTGATTTTGCCTTCGTACGGATAGATGTCAAACACATCACCCATGTTTAGGTTATCAACGGCAACTTTTTCGATTGGCAATGCGCCAGAATCTTCCATCGTGTTGAAGAAGATAGGAGCGATATTGTTACCAAGTACGAGACCGCCGCCACGTTTGTTTGGCACGTTAGGGATATCTTCACCCATCAACCACAATACTGAGTTGGTTGCAGACTTACGGCTAGAACCAGTACCAACAACATCACCAACATAGGCTAGCGGATGGCCTTTTTCTTTAAGCGCTTCGATTTGCTTCATTGGGCCAACAACGCCCTCTTCGTCAGCATTGATGCCGTCGCGAGAGTTTTTGTGCATGGCTAATGAATGCAATGGGATATCAGGACGGCTCCATGCGTCTTGCGCAGGTGACAAGTCATCCGTGTTGGTTTCGCCAGTGACTTTGAACGTCGTGTAAGTGGTTTTCTTTGGTACTTCAGCACGGTTCAAGAACCATTCTGCGTCAGCCCAAGACTGAATCACTTCTTTAGCAATAGTATTGCCAGCTTCTGCTTTTTCAGTCACGTCATTGAACGCGTCAAATACTAGCAAAGTTTTCTTTAATGCTTCAGCAGCGTCTTGTGCAACTTCGCTATCATCTAGTGCAGCAACTAGTGGCTGAACGTTGTAGCCACCTTGCATAGTGCCTAGAATTTCAACCGCTTTTTGCTTGCTGATAAGTGGTGATGATGTTTCACCCTTTAAGATAGCAGCCAAAAATGCCGCTTTAACGTATGCTGCTTGGTCAACACCAGCAGGGATACGGTTTTCTAATAGGTTCATCAAGAACGCATCTTCGCCTGCAGGCGGGTTCTTTAATAATTCAACCAACTCTACTACTTGTTTTTCATTTAGTGGTAGGGGTACAGTTCCTAGCTCAGCACGTTCTTCGACATGTTTACGATAAGCTTCTAACACAATAGTCGTCCTCGTCAGTTGGGGTGTAGCACATTACGTGGGTAGTCAGCATGACTGCCTGCGTCTATATACTATATGAAATAATTATCCGTGCAATCATAGCTTAAAACGCTTTAAATGTTAATGGCTCAGCCCTGAAAAGGCGCATTGTAAGGCCATATTGAACATTTATTATAAAAATAGTGCCATCAATAATATGATTGTAGCGCTCATTATAACTGGCATTTGCCTGATTACGCTTATCAATAAGCGCTTGCTTTATGACTGAGCAGGCACCATATGACTGATATACAATTTTGTAAGAAACAACTTCGATAGAATTCAGCTTAAAGAAATGTAGCAACTTAGATTTATTAATAGTCGATTGATTAGTAGTCGATTTGGTAAAAACATTTTGGTAAAAATATTAAGGACGACGATATGACTGATAGCAATACGGACAACAATCCTAACTATGATAATGGTCTCAAGGTACGCACTGAGGTGATGGGTGAGCAGCATGTCAAACGCTCGCTTGATGCGGCCACAGGATTTACCCAACCGCTGCAAGACTGGATTATTGAACACGCTTGGGGCAGCACTTGGCAAGATGACTCAGTATTACCACGCAAGTATCGCTCATTAATCACTATTGCCTTTTTAATTGCTCAAAAAAGCCCAAATGAGTTGAAAGGTCATATACGCGGTGCCATTAACAACGGGGCCAGTGTCGCCGAGATTAGAGAAGTGCTCATGCACAGCTTGCCGTACTGCGGTGCACCTGCTACTCAAGAAGCGTTTCGCGCTGCCATAGATATACTGAATGAGTTGGAAATCGATATAGATATTTAAAACTATGGTCGTCCGAGCAATCATAGTAATCTTAACAATATTGTTTAAAAATTGACGACCAAATTTCTGCTATAATATCTGCACTCATAAAACATTCTGATAATTCCATAAACCCTTATAATATAAAGGGTTAAGAGATAACTCCATTATGACAACTGCCGTACAAACACATGTACCTGCTGCTAAGGCCAAACCAAAAAAAGCCATCCAAGGCGAAAAGCTGCGTGGCTATGACAAAGTTGCCCGTATCCCAATTAAGGTGATCCCGACTGTCGAGGCAAAGAAAAAGCCTGATTGGATTCGGGTAAAAATGTCCTCGCCTGCTGAAGTCGCTCGTATCAAAGCAACCTTGCGTGAGCAAAAGCTTTATACCGTCTGTGAAGAAGCAGCCTGCCCTAACCTGCCACAGTGCTTCGCTGATGGTACAGCCACCTTTATGATCATGGGTGATATCTGTACGCGTCGCTGCCCGTTCTGTGATGTAGGTCATGGTCGTCCTAATGAGCTAGACAAGGATGAGCCGCGTCATACCGCTGAGACCATTCAAGGTCTACAGCTTAAGTATGCCGTAATCACCTCTGTCGATCGCGATGATCTAAAAGACGGCGGTGCGGGACATTTTGTAGAAGTGCTAAACGAGTCAAGAGCACTTAGCCCAAACTGCTTGATTGAAATCCTAGTACCAGATTTCCGTGGTCGTATGGATATTGCATTGGATTTATTGACAGAGACTGCACCAGATGTGTTTAACCACAACATCGAAACGGTGCCACGTCTATACAAAGCATTCCGTCCAGGTTCTGATTATCAGCATTCGCTAGATTTGCTTAAGATTTATAAAGAGCGTCGTCCTGATATCGCCACCAAGTGCGGCTTTATGGTTGGTCTTGGTGAGACAGAAGAAGAGATCTATGCGCTACTTGATGATCTAAAAGCGCATGACGTGGATATGATCACGATTGGTCAGTATCTACAGCCTAGCAAAAACCACGCCCCTGTTGATCGTTATGTCCATCCAGATGAGTTCCAACGCTATATGGACTACGGCAAAAAAATCGGCTTCTTTAGCATTTGGGCAGGCCCAATGGTACGCTCAAGCTACTTTGCCGATCGTCAGTACTATGGCGAAGATTGCCCAGCACCTATCCGTAGCAAAAAAGCATTAGAAGCTGAAGGCAAACTTGGCTGCTAATTTAGTAATAAAGTGATGTGAAAGTAGTTGCGAACAGCAGTCGCTAAAACATTTCTTAAGAATATTAAAAAGGGTGAATAACAAATTTGTTATTCACCCTTTTTTTGAACTTTGTTAGACTTACGAATGATTAAACCCAATGCTTTACACGGTTAAAGTAGGCGTTGGCTTTCCAGCTGTTTTTATATTGAATACAGCAATACCGAGGACAATAATACCACCTGCGATACCAGTCGTAATCTCAGGATAAATCAATAGCAAAGCACCAATAGCTAAGATGACACGAGTCACCGTATTCATACTGCCTCTAAAGTACCCTTCAAGTGCTGAGCTCAGCGCAATAACACCCGTCACCGAAGTCACTACCACTGTAATGATATCTAAAATAGGTGGCAGCGGGAAATCTTTTGCCGTGACTGCCAGGCCAGTTGGATCTATCATCAACATCGTTGGATTATAGATAAACATAAACGGCACGATGAATCCCGCGAGAGCAAGCTTGAGGGACAAGAACCCTGTTTTCATCGGATCACCACCGGATATACCTGCACCCGCAAAGGCTGCAAGACACACAGGCGGTGTAATATTGGCAAAGATACCAAAATAAAAAACAAACATGTGCGCTGACAAGATTGGAATATCAAAACCGGCCAATGCTGGCGCAGCCATCGTCGCCGTAATGATATAGGCAGGAATAGATGGCAGTCCCATGCCCAAAACCATAGATGCTAACATCGTTAAGATAAGCGTAAAGAATAGTGATCCTGCGCCTAGCGTGACGATAGAGGACGTCATTACCGTACCAAAACTGGTCAGACTCACAACCCCAATGATAATACCAACGACCGCACAAGCAGCCATGACCGCTAATGACTGGCGCGCACCATCTTCTAATGCACCCAAAATATCAGAAAAGCTCATGCGAGTTTCGGCACGTAGCATACTGATCACAACGGTAAAGCCAATGGTATAAGCTGCTGCATATCCCACAGGTACGTTTCTGATCAATAAGAAAATCAAAAAGACAATGGGCAATAGCATGTGACCGCGGGCTTTTAATACTTCTTTTACCGCTGGTAAATTTTCTTTAGCAATACCTTTTAGATCTCGACGTCCAGCACGGAAATGCACCTGCGCAATGACGCCTAAATAGTATAATATCGCTGGCAATAATGCTGCTAAGGCAATCGTGCTATACGGCAAGCCTGTTGTCTCAGCCATAATGAAAGCACTAGCACCCATAATCGGAGGCAAAATCTGTCCACCAACCGAGGCACTGGCTTCAACTGCACCTGCGAAATCTTTGTGATAGCCGACCTTCTTCATTAACGGAATAGTAAAGGCACCCGTACTAACCACATTTGATAAAGCTGAGCCATTGATACTGCCCATAAAGCCACTAGAGATGACTGCTACTTTTGCAGGTCCGCCCTTTTTATGACCAGCGATGGCCAATGCCAAATCATTAAATAACTGCCCCATTCCTGAACGTGCTAAGAACGCACCAAACAGAATGAATAAGAAGATAAAGGTGACCGATGCACCAATCGCAACAGAGTATAGACCTTCCGTTTTTAAGAATAATTGACCAAAGATATCACCCATATCATAAGGGCGAGTCAAAAGCCTGTCAGGCATAAAATCTAAATGACTAACAAATGGATAGGCCAAAAATATGCCGGCCAAGATTGGTAAAATCCAACCAGTGATACGGCGACTGCCTTCTAGTACGCAGACTACCGTAATTAAGGAAAATATCACATCGACCTGATTGGCCATACCGCCACGCGAGGTGACAATATCTTGATACTCATAGATGAGATAGCCCATACCGGATAGAGACAGAGCAAACCAAATCCAGTCATACCATGCCACACTTTTTCGGCTACTTTTTTTGCTAGCAGGAAATATCAAAAATATTAAGGCAAAACCAACACCCACGTGTACAGAGCGCTGTAACAGTGCTGGCATTGGATTAAAAGTGATATATAAATGAAACAGTGAATAGAGTATACAAATGCCAGCAATAAAATACTTTACTGGTCCTTGAGTGATATGACGCGTGATTGACTCTCGGTCATATTTTTCCAATACTGCTCGGTTGACCGCATCCGCCTCAGCATCGTTATCAACTTGAGCATCTGGCATGGTAGTCACACTACCTTGATCCGTCACTTGGGAGTTCATGACAAAAGTCCTTTTTAAATCTATCAATTAAATCATACGTCTTAGGCATGATCACCACTTCAGAATAGTCTGACACCCACTGGTGAATCAAGAAACGATGACCACCATAATCCATTTCACCTTTGGTCAGTCTGGATACGACCCAATTAAGGCGAGGCAATTTTTCGTTGATTTGATAACCCAGATAGCCAGGCTTTTGTATAGGAGCGAGCATTTCGGTGGAGGGCGTCCCTGCACCGAACGCTTCAAAATAGGTCGTGGTCAGTAACAGCTCCGCACCTTCTGTACTGCTGCCGTCTATGCGTTGATACTGCTCTTCCCACCACTGTTTTTCTACAGAATGTATCCAATGTAGCTGAAAGTCAGGCTCAGTGAAGTAACAAACCTTATCATCAGCACCGTCTACGCCTGCGACTCGCACTTCAACGACAAACTGAAGCGTAGAGCCTAACCATAGCGTAAAAAAAACCAGCGCTGCAATAAATGCCGCGCCAGTTGATAACCATAATGAATTACTTGGCTGCTTGTTCGTCATAGTACTTTTTAGCTCCAGGATGGATTGGGGCTACCATGCCATCACGAGCGGTTTCTAGACTGATATCATTGGCCGCTTGGTGAGCTGTTTTTAGACCATCTAAATTATCAAACAATGCTTTTGTTAGTTTATAACCATCCGCTTCAGAGAGGTCAGAGCTAACTAGTAATGCATTCATGATCGCTGCAGTTGGTACAGCTGTTTCGTTGCCATAAGTGCCAGCAGGAATCTCAAAGGTTTTGAAGTAAGGCTTGGTCGCAATGATTTCTTTTAGCTTGTCTTGGTTGATAGTGACAATCTGTAAATCTAAGCCTTGCTCTAGCTCCATCAAAGATGAGTTTGGTAGGCCACTACTAAAGAATGCCGCTTCAATCTTACCTGCTTTCATACCATCAGCAGCTTCAGCAAAGCCTAGATAATCAACGGTGACATCATCATATGTGATACCAAACCCTTCTAGTAAAGTACGAGCATTGACTTCAGTACCAGAACCTTGATCGCCTACAGCAATGCGCTTGCCTCGCAAATCTTCAATATTTTTGATACCAGATTTTTTCGAGGTCACGATTTGCACCACATTAGGGTACAAAACAGCAATCTGCTGAATGTTAGTGATTGGCTGCTCAAAGTTGTTTTTACCTTCGACAGCATCCGTCACCACGTCACTCAGTGCCAAGACCATGTCGACCTTGCCTTGAGTCAATAGATTGACGTTTTCAACTGATGCGCCAGTGGTTTGAGTTTTTGAGTTTACGCCAAAGGTTTTGACATAGACTTCAGACAATGAAGTACCAATGATGTTGTAAGGGCCAGACGCGCCGCCAGTAGCGATGGTCAAAAACTTAGTATCAAGCTTATCTACTGCAGTATCTGTTGCCGCACTATCTGCAGATGCAGTATCACTGCCCTCTGAGCTTGGAGATGAGCATGCAGTTAGACCTAAGGCAGCACTCAACATAGCTGACAAAAGTAATGGGGATTTTAAAGAATTAAGCATTGAATTCATCCTTGAAGTAATCGGTTTTATACGTTTAACAATATCCGTATTTATACATAAATACGTTACAGACGAGTAATAATATAGCAATTCTGTCAATAAATAAACCTTAGCTTACTTTCTCTTTTTCTTTCAATACCTTATATTTAAAGCTATTAGAGAAAATATAGGTCATTCATCAATTGTACTAATATATATATGTATGTTTTGCTATGCGAAACAAAGTTTCATTTAATAAATATTAAAACAAAAATTGTCGCTATTGTAAACCTTTATCGATATCTGAAAAATATTGTCATATCGCATTATTTCTTAGGAATCTTTAGATATAGCAAATTAATGAGAATTCTCTATTTATAACTATCTCAATTTATAACTATAAGGACAAAAGTTCTGCTATATTTTATCTGAGCTATTTTTTGGTTCAGGATGTTACATGGCACTAGTCTGTGTCTCTCTTTTATTAACCCATTCGGATAGTCCTTATGACAATACCCCACACGGAAGTACTGGCAACGTTATCTGCTGATATTGCTATCATCGGTGGCAGCGGTCTCTACCAAATGTCATCGCTGACCAACAAACGCAGTGTGACGATACAGACGCCTTATGGCAGTCCATCTGATGATATTGTCTTAGGTGAGCTTGAGGGAGTGACAGTCGCATTTCTAACACGGCATGGTCAGGGCCACAGACTGACCCCGTCTGAAGTGCCCTATCGTGCCAATATTTATGCACTAAAAACGCTTGGGGTACGCTATATCGTATCCGTATCAGCTGTTGGCTCATTGCAAGCGCATCTTAAGCCATTAGATATGGTCGTGCCTGATCAAATGATTGATATGACCAAGCAGCGAGTGAGTACGTTCTTCGGTGAAGGTGCCGTCGCCCATGTGTCGATGGCAGACCCACTATGCCCTGCCCTAGCAAACATCTTGACGCGCGCTTATGACAAAGCGGATATTACAGAAGGCACTAGTCACCCACAGGCGACTTATGTCTGTATCGAAGGGCCTCAATTCTCAACTCGGGCAGAGTCAGAATGGTATCGTCAGATGCAGGCAGATGTTATTGGCATGACCAATATGCCAGAAGCCAAATTGGCACGTGAAGCCAGTATTGCTTATGCCACGTTAGCTCTGGTGACAGACTTCGACTGTTGGCATCCAACGGAAGAAGCCGTCAGTGCCGACTATGCGATAAAGAACCTAATGAAAAATGCGGACAATGCTCAAAAAGTGATACAGAAAGCCGTGGCTTTGATTGCCGCTGAACTGCCTGATTCAATCGCTCACAATGCCCTCGCACAAGCGCTAGTCACACCTATAGATGCGATGGACGAGCATACCAAGATTAGACTGGCCGCCTTGCTAGCGTAATCTTGATATTTACTCTCCATCTTAAACTGACTACTTCTAATCGGTTTAGTCTTAATCTGACTTCAATCAAGTCAAAAAAGGCCATTAACTAAAATAATGGCCTTTTCTATAATTTAGCATGTATATTCGAAATTTATACTAGGGCGTGTCTTCAATTCATCTTACAATGAACGATAGTACACGCCAGATAAAGCATTGACTTAAAATTACGCGCTAACTTCTCATAGCGAGTGGCGATACTACGAAAGTGTTTAAGCCTTGCAAACATATTTTCAACAAGATGACGCAGCTTGTACAAATAGCTATCAAACTCTGGATTAGGCTGTTTGGCGTTCTTCCTTTTAGGAACGACAGGTATCATATTATGGCTGCGAGCTTTGTCTCTGATACACTCTGAGTCATAGCCTTTATCAGCGATAAAGTAATCTGCCTGTCCAATCATCTCAATCAATTCACCTGCAATTTGACTGTCGTGGACGTCACACCCAGTGATTTTAAAATGGAGCGGATATCCATCGGCATCACAGGATAGGTGTATCTTTGTAGTTGCTCCGCCACGGCTTTGTCCAATTGCTCGCTCTTCACCACGCCGAGCTCCACTTGCATGCTGATGACAGCGAACATAGCTTCCGTCTGTGAATACCCATTCCGTATCAACTTCTTTTCGTAAGCCAAAAAAAAATCCGCCCATAAGCCAGTTTTCGACCAGCGGTTGAAACGACTATAGGCTGTTTTCCACGAACATAATTCTTCAGGTATGTCACGCCAAGGCGCCCCTGTGCGTAGTTTCCACAGTATGGCTTCCATGATCTCTCGGCTGTTTTGAGTTTGATAGCAGCCGTACTTTATCATCGTCGATTGCAATTGATCCCAAAGCGTATCTGTTAATGCTTTTCTTGCCATAACTTGTATTTCTCGCATCGACTCAATAGATGCGGTATTGTAACTATTATTTAGGGCTTATCCAATTGAAGACACGCCCTAAATACATCACTTTGATATCAGCAACAACCGCCCAAGCCAGTTGCCAGCACCATAGGTTGAGTAAATGGCATTAACTCACCGCAACCTGCAAAAATACCGTAGTGACGACTGTAATCACCGATAAACTCAAAATGCGGCGCAAAGCGTGATTCTTGCAGCATGCGAAACGTATTGCCACATACTGGGAATACCCGACCAGCTTCGATAGCATGATGTTTATCTAAATCAAACCGATGCGGGGACTGCTCGATAGTTCCTTTATATATCACCGCTTGTCCGTGATCTTCGCAAGCATCCTCAAGCGAGTCGATTTTAAATAAGCGGTAAGTTGCAGAGAAAAACTGGATATCACCAATTTTGGCCGCCAAAGCAGGATCTGTAATCTCAAGCGGACGATCCTCGACCAAACGTACGTCTAAAAACCCTGCATCTCGTGACAAACGGGTAAAATCTTTCCAGTACAATGCGCCGCTGAAACACTCTCCATATAAGACTGGGTCATCGATCAGATGTTGCGGGATACGGCGATCAGCATAGACATCAGAAAAATAAAACTCTCCACCAGGTTTCAGTAAGCGCTGCACACTGGCCATGACCGCAGCTTTATCTGGTGATAGATTGATAACACAATTTGAGACGATAATATCAAAGCTATTAGCCTCAAGGTCTAGTTCATCTAGTTTCTCGATATAGCCATGTAAAAAAGTCACATTGTCATAACCAAAATTCTCGACATGATAAGCTTGGTGCTGTTTGGCAACGGCTAGCTGCTCATCGGTCATATCAACACCGACTACGTGGCCACTCTCGCCAACTAATTGTGCTAGTGCATAGACATCTCGGCCTGAACCACTGCCCAAATCTAAAATTCGGCAGCCTTCAAGCAGCGCTGGACACACCAGACCACAGCCGTAATAACGACTCAATACTTCATCGTGAATATTTGCGAGTAAGGGCTTGAGCCACTCAGGCATATTGCTAATATCACAACAAGCCGAGGTCTTTAAATCATCGGTACTCTGTAACTCTTTCCCATAGTAATTTTGCACGACGTCATGCATAACAATATCCTTATTGAATGTGCCATCCAGTTAAAAGTATTAGGGTCTGTTGAACATTCAAATATTAGAGCTGCTGGTTGCTAAAATTGCACCAAACTAGGCGCAAACCGACGATAATGTCGAGACCTTAACTAGGATTGCAACAACGTTTGGGGTGATTTTAGCATCAGCTTTTCAGGGCAGTACTCTTTTTTGCCAATATATGGCGAAATTGTTTAACCTAGAATGACTAGGCGTCAAAAATTTCACTGCATATTGTCTAAAAAATGGTGACTGCCAGCACCACATTTGAATGTTCAACAGATCCTAGTAAATCATCTTAGAATATACAGCTACGTTAGTGAGTTTGTTGATCTAGTTATCAATTATCCGTTATAGCTATCAGTCGTTATCGACTTTGACATTGAGTTGAGAATCTAGCCAGCCTGACGGTAAATGCACTAGATCTTTAGGCTCATCAATATCGTGCAAAGGATCAAATAGTGCAAGTGTCCAACCTAGTGCCGCTATGCGCTGCTTGGTAACAGCAGCAACACTAGCCGTACTCCAAACAATGTCCGAAAACAGGCTTTCATTAACTTGTCTAAACCCTAGCAGTACATAACCACCATCAGTCGCTGGAATCATGATCGCATCGTGTTGATTTAGCTGCTGTATCGCTGTCTGAATACGTACTGTCGTAAGACTAGGACAGTCCGTACCAATTAACACAACCTTGTCAAAACGTTGCAATACGCGCTGACTGGCTATCAACATACGCAAACCCAAATCACCATCAGCCTGCGCAGACCAACGCAATGAGTCAGGCAAATCAAATGTTTGCCAGCATGGATCTGTTGGTGCTGGACTCATACATAACTCAACGGAAAATCCCGTATCAATAGCCTGCTCAATACTATGCAGTAATAGTTGCCTCGCCATACGTGCAGCACCATCTACCCCTAACGCTGGCTGCAAACGAGTCTTTGCCTTATTAGGCGCTGGATATTTTGCAAACAGAAGGATGCAGATATCTTGCTGTTTTGCAGATGAATCAGCTGTCACTATAACGGTCTCTCAATTGGTCAAATGTACAAGGACAAACTCTTTCTTCTTTTGTCTATCATGTTGATAAACCAAATAACTTCACTAATTATAGTAGCGTTGCTTTAAGACGCTAGGCGATACGCCTCGCCAATAATCAAAGCGCAACTGCCACATCAAAAAAATCGTCCGCCATGTACCATGCTGCTGCCAACGCCGCGCTGAGGTCGTGACTTTAGTTTTTAGACAAGCTGGTCGAGCAATTTTCTTTAGCCGTTTACACAGTTCGATATCTTCCATCAGTGGCTGATCAGGATAGCCATGCATTCGCCCAAACAAAGACTTTTTGATAAAAATTGCTTGATCGCCAGTGGCTATACCCATTAAGCGCGAGCGTTGATTTATCATGAACCCGACGATTTTTAACAATGGCTCATGACTATCTAAACGGACATCAAAACGTCCCCAATCGTACTGAGCTATTGCCTGCTGAACGCTATCTATCGCGTCAGCAGGCAGCTCGGTATCGGCATGTAAAAATAGCAACATATCACCTGTTGCCAACATAGCGCCCGCATTCATCTGCTGTGCACGCCCTACCGTAGATTCGATAATATGCCAGTCGATAGCTGATTGAGCAATCTCTGTACTTTTGAGCATCTCTTTAGCGACAGTAACCGAATCATCTACTGAACCACCATCAACCAATATCACTTGTTGCGGTGTTGGATTGAGACGGATAATATGAGCCACAAGCTTAGTCAAGTTATCCGCTTCATTTAATATCGGAATGATGATGGAGAGTTTCAATGAATATACCGTCACGTTAATCAGCAATTAAGATTAAAAACTGGCTTATTTTTTATTCAAATTCCAGTTGTAGTCGGTATAGATTATTTTTATCTTGCCTTGTTTGATATCCGCTGTCTGAGCTTTGCTCAATCCTAATGACGAGCTATAACGACCTAGAAACCCTGCCAAATCTTTTGTACTGCGCCAGTTGGTTGCAAAATCTTCTTTATACCATTTAAAAATTGGTGACACTCTTAGCGTATCGCCTTTGAGACTGTTGCGGCTACTGTCTGCTAAAAACTTAGACGTTGCCTGCTCTAATTGACTGTCTAAACGCTTGCCGGTAAAGGCATCATCTTGCAATGCAGGGCAACCAATACTGGCACAATTGACCGCAAAGTGAATGCGCGGATCGTTGTAACGTTTAGAACCACGAATGAGGTTGTGCTCGATATCATCAAGTGAGCGCGTCTTACCAAGTACCGAAACAAAATCTTGCTTCCATGGTGACCCAAACAGTCCGCCGATATCTTTGATAGATTTGACGTTTGGATATTTCGTCAATACCAAATCAACCGTACCAGCGTTATAAACGTTGATTAAAAATGCCAACTGCTCGTTTTTACTCCAACGATTAAACTCTGATTGAGATACCTTGCTCGTCGCTTCCAGATAGCTTGTCAGCTTACTTTGATCTGCTTTCATGCCAGCATAATTGACCACTGAAGCTTTGCCACCATTGGTCATGGTCACATGCTTATTTAGTAAGCTATCCCAGCTCTGATGGTTGAAGTCAGCATGAGCAGCCACGCTTGCTAATAAAATAGTCGTGGCAATCACTGGTTGGGCGAAAAAAGTCTTCGCTGAAAAGTTAAATACTGACATAGGACTTACTCCGTTTACACTGATTGTTTTTTATCTAAATTTTTATGTATGCTAAAAGCACCTATGTTTAAAGTACTTAGGCTTAAAGCATCTATGTTTAAAGTGCTTATATTGAAAGTGCTTACATTAGAATAGCTAAGGCGTGTCTACTAGCACTGGCTCTACCGTCTCTTCTTCTAACGCGCCGCCACAACTACTGCCCTGTCCTGCTGTACAACCATAGCAGTGGTCAGCAATGGCAATATCATCACCAGAAGGGTTTTGCGTTAACAAATCACTTAGGTGTCGCCGTGACTTGTTGGGGACAGGTATCTCTAACTGCTGATTGAAATCACAATCAAACAGCTCACCCAACCAATTGACACTAATGGTCGAACGGCACATGACCTCGGCCAAATTGGCAGCCATATAATTAGCTTTGAGCAAATCCATATACGGATGGAACTGGTCTTTTGCCAATAGCACCGCACCAAAACGCTGAATCGGCATATTTGTTAGAGCAAATAAATGGTTAAACTCAATATCAAAGTGCGCCTTTAACTCCCGCTTATAGTCGGCTTCAAGCTGTTGTTGATTGGGCGGTAGCGTCGCGCCTTGCGGATTGAAAACCAAGTTTAATGTCAAATCTGAATCAGGCTTGCCGTACCCCAAGCTGTTGAGCTTCTGCAATCCTAATATACTGTCGTCAAACGCGCCTTTACCGCGCTGCTTATCTACATTTTCTAGGGAATAGCAAGGCAAAGAAGCCACCACTTCCACTTGATTGTCTGCTAAAAACTGCGCCATATCCTCATAACCCTCTTCCATCAGAATGGTCAGATTACAGCGGTCTATTACTTTGACACCTAATGCCCGAGCGGCCGTGACCAAATACTTAAAATCCTCATGCATTTCAGGCGCACCGCCCGTCAAATCAAGCGTATCGATGTTTTGTGCTTGCAATACCTCTGGTATCAGCTCAACCAACTCACGTGACATCATTTCAGTACGATAAGGGCTTGCAGCCACATGACAGTGCACACAGGACATATTGCATAAGTAGCCCATATTGACTTGTAATATCGTCAATTGACGTCGTTTTATCGCTGGAAAATCAGTATGCTCAAGTAACTCGATAGTTGATTTCATGGTGGTCTAAAATCCTGTTAGCAGTACAACTAAAAAAGGATAGCAACGTGACATTAAAGATTAGAAAACACAGATAGCGCATTGCTTTTACTGTTTATTTATAAGATTTACAACGTAAAACCTGATTGCTCACTTTACGGTTTATCTAATCAATCATACCTGATTATCAATAAGCATTGACAACTAATCATATGGATTTTATGGTTTATTCTAAATGAGCATTAACCTTCGTTAGTTCTTATCAGCTTCGTCAATTCTTATTAACTTCGATAAAACGCTTATCGATATACTTCTTGAGATGCCATACCCAGCGGCCTTGTAGGTTTACATTACCCCAACTACCAATGGCGTATTTGTCACCGCAAGACAGCAGATATAGCGTGCGTGATTTTGGCTGATAACTCCTCATTACGTTGTCACCCAGATAGGCCAATAGATTATCGGCTTCGACAGCACCACCATGCACCGAGTGAACCCCCGAGTGCGCCACGTATTTATCGATTCGTGTCGCTACATCACCAACCGCAAACACATTAGAATGAGAGACGCTCTGTTGCTTATCGTTTACCGCGACAAACCCATCACCTTCTATATCCAAATCCGTAGAAGCGGTCCATGCCGACCCTATGACGCCAGTCGCAGCGATGACAGCATTGATGGACAATGATTTATGCGTAGTTGATAATTTACCGTCACGATAATCGCTCGCTCGTTCTCGAACTATCGTAATGTCATGACGATGTAACTGCTGAACAACCCGTTGTCGAAAGCCTGAGTTAAACCCTGACAATAGATTCTCACCGCATACTAATGTCACCTGATGATTACGATTGATGTTCCGTAGCGCGACTTGGGCTGCCATCACCAATTCTATGGCCGCAGCACCTGCTCCGATAATAGCCAATTGATACTTTTCAGACTGCTGAGCGGCCTTTAGAATCCGCTGCCATTGAGTGATAAATGTTGATAATGGTCGTATGGCAATCACGTTAGTATTAGCAGCGCCAGTATTGTTATCGTCATTATCGCTTCTGTACTCGTTGTAGCTATTGTGGTCAGGTTGCCAACGCATGTCTGTATCTGCGCCCGTATTTAAAGACAAGACATCATAGTCAAAATCCGTTTGTGCATCGCCAGTCGTAACCACCTTGTTTGACGCTGCGTTTACTTTTACAAGCGACTGCTGAATGAATCTCACACCTGCTCGCACACAAAGCGATTTGATATCGATACTGATATCATGCAGCTGATAATGCCCTGCCATCCAACCCGGTAACATGCCAGAATAGATGGTTTGCGGTTGCTCACTAATTAAATGAATATCTGCCTCTATCGTGTCGGCATCCTTTAAACGCGCGGCGCTAAGTCGGCGCAACATACCAATGTGAGCATGACCTGCGCCTGCCAATAGTAGTATCTTTTTCGGTAAAAATTTTGTCATAGATGATTTTATCAAAGCGGTTGGCGGTTGGTTGCTGTTAGTGTTTGATGGGATGTTGATTGATATAAATGACTTTAAAAACTCATTTAAAAGTATCATATAAATAAGACCAGTCTGTTGCGGGCGAACAGTAAGAGCGTAAATGGCTTATATGTGGTTTATACGGATTCAGCGATAGTCACTGCGTCAACCGTTATTAGTAGAACGATATTTTGTATAACTGAATTAAAATCATAAAATAAGATGAAATTATTTATCATCGCCCAGTACAATAGGACAGTATAAGAGCCGCATGATAAATTGCGCTGCTTGACCCATTATTTGAGAAACATCATCAAAACCGTTAATGAAAATTATAAGTAATCAAGGAACATTACATGAGTACCAATATCGATACCAGTAACGATCACATTTTGTCTTCTGACAATATTCACTACTTGCACCATGATTTTTTTGAACCAAATAGCAAAGACGTCGAGATTAGCGCGACTTTACTGATTGTGCATGGCATGGCAGAGCACAGCGGTCGCTATAGTGATTTTGCACAGTTTTTGGCAGATAATGGTATCGCTGTGGCGACTTATGACCATTTGGGTCATGGACAGACTATCAAGACTGAGGCCGATCTTGGGTTTTTCGGTGAAGAGCATCCAGTACAGTCACTTTTGAAAGACGTGATTGTGATGGCCGATAGCCTAAAAGAGCGTCATCCAGACGTCCCGCATTTTGTGATGGGTCACTCGATGGGCTCATTTATCGTGCGCAATGTACTCAAGCATCATGCGCATAATTTCACAGGCGCCATTCTAATGGGTTCCGCAGACGCCAACCCACTGGCTAAGGTTTTATTACCTATTAACAAGCTACTGGCCAGAGTCGCCCCACGACAACCGAATACAGTTTTTGCCAAGGTGATGAACAAAGTCCTTAACAGCCAACTATCTGATCGCAATTCTTCCTCACAGTTTGCGTGGCTCAGTGAAAATACCGCAAACATTGAAGCCTATGAAGCCGATCCTAAGACTGGTTTTGACTTTACCAATAATGGCTTTATGACATTGTTTACGCTCATGGATACTGGACTAAATAAAAATTGGGCTACCACTATTGCCAAAAACTTCCCGATGCTGTTTATCAGCGGTGAAGATGATCCGATTGGTGAAATGGGTCGCGGTATACGTAGGGTTGTCACGCGTCTGGACAAGCGTCATTTCAGTCATGTCGATATTCAGCTGTATCCTAATATGCGTCATGAAGTGCTGCACGAAAAGGATAAGCAGACCGTTTATCAAGATATTTTAGAGTGGATAGAGACCAACACGACAGACGATTAAATCATGATCAATGAGTTGTTTTGAGTGAATACCTGGAAACAACTCATTCAATATTGTCACAATAAGACCCTCAACGCGTTTGCTAAAAGTGGTCAAATTAGCGACAATACGGCAAGCAAGTTTTTGGACCAAGCCACCCCTTGAGTTTTCTTTAGGCTGGGTCATATAAGCCTTTAACCATAACATTAAGATCACCCTCCCTTTCATTCATTTTAGGAACCTTTATGTCATTACAACAAACCATCGAACAAGCATTTGAAAATCGCAACGAATACAGCCCAGCCAATATGCCACAAGACGTGCGTGATGCTATCAATCAAGTACTTGAGCAACTAGACAACGGTAGCCTGCGCGTAGCAGAAAAGAAAGATGGTGAATGGGTTGTCAATCAGTGGGCCAAAAAAGCCGTATTATTGTCTTTCCGTCTAAACGACAACTACGTCCAAGCTGCTGGCGAACACGTACAGTTCTATGACAAAGTACCGACTAAATTTGCTAATTGGACTGAAGCACAGTTTAAAGAAGCAGGCGTACGCGTTGTACCCCCAGCTGTCGCTCGTAAAGGTTCATTCATCGCAGCAGGCGCAGTATTGATGCCGTCATACGTCAACATCGGTGCCTATGTCGATCAAGGCGCGATGGTTGATACGTGGGCGACTGTTGGTTCATGTGCTCAAATCGGTAAAAACGTGCATCTATCAGGCGGCGTTGGCATCGGCGGCGTATTAGAGCCATTGCAAGCAAACCCTACTATCATCGAAGACAACTGCTTCATCGGTGCACGCTCTGAAATCGTTGAAGGCGTTATCGTTGAAGAAGGCGCTGTCATCTCTATGGGTGTCTATATCGGTCAATCGACGCGCATCTATGATCGCGAAACTGGCGAGATTCATCGTGGTCGTGTACCAGCAGGTTCTGTTGTTGTACCAGGTAGCTTACCGTCAGAAGATGGCACGCACAGCTTGTACGCCGCTATCATCGTGAAAAAAGTTGACGCGCAAACTCGTGCAAAAACATCAGTAAACGAGCTATTACGCCTAGCCTAAATATTTGGTAAGTACCGTTGTTTATTGAATAATATTGTTTTATATGAAGATGCTGGAGTATGACTCCAGCATCTTTTTTGCAGCTTAATATAACGCGTTACGTTATAATCCTCTTTTAGTTTGTCTTTATACAAACACAAAATCATTCGTACCATCCCCTGCCTTTTTATTACGATTGATAAGCGCTTCATCGCCTTATCGACCTTTAACTGTATTTGAAATATTATGAGTGAATCATCATTACGCACCGCCGCTATCCCTGTCACTGACCCTGAAGCAGGGTTACGTCTGACTGAGATTTTTTATTCCTTACAAGGTGAGGCAATCACCTCAGGCTTGCCGACGATATTTGTACGTCTAACAGGCTGTCCGCTGCGCTGCGTCTATTGTGATACCGAATATGCTTTTACTGGCGGCGAACGACAATCATTAGAAACCATCATAGAAACCATCAAAGGTTATCCGTGCAAGCGCATCTGTCTGACTGGTGGTGAACCATTAGCACAGCCAAATGCCATTGAGTTGATGAAACGTTTGCTGAGCGATGGGTATGAGATATCCCTTGAGACCGCAGGCGCACTCACGGTAGAAAACGTGCCAGCAGCAGTCAGTAAGGTAATGGATCTCAAAACGCCAAGCTCAGGCGAAGTCGATAAAAATCTATGGTCAAACCTCGACTATCTCACTCAGCATGACCAAATCAAGTTTGTCATTATGAATCGTACAGATTACGACTGGGCAAAAGCTAAATTGACCGAGTATAAGCTAAACGAACTGGTCGGCACGGTGTGGTTCTCTCCAATGTTTAACGTCGCAGATGATGTCGATGAACAGCTTAGCCCTGAAGTACCTGTATTGGCGCGCGAGCTAGCAGAGTGGATGTTGGCTGATGCCTTGCCAGTTCGCTTTCAGCTGCAATTGCATAAGATCATCTGGGCAGATGCCAAAGGCAAGTAACTATCAGCAAGTAATTATCAGCAAGTAACAAACAAAAAGTGTGAACACGTTGAGTGCCATGGATAAGGTAGCGGTATGATCAAACTCATTTTACTGGGCTTGCTAGCAGGTGCGTTTTTTAGCTCGACATTTATCTTAAATGAGCTTATGAGTAGCGCAGGTGGACATTGGTTTTGGTCAGCGAGTCTACGCTATGTCTTTATGCTATTGATTATCACCGCCATTATTGCGATGCAACATGGCTTTGGTCGTATTAAAGCGCTAATAATGATTTTTCTACAGCATTGGGGCTTTTGGTGCATTACTGGCAGTATTGGGTTTGGACTGTTTTACACCGGTATTTGCTATGCCGCAGATCATGTTGCGGGATGGGTAGTAGCGGCTACCTTTATGTTTACCGTCGTCACCAGTCTGCTTGTGCTATTGGCATTTGGTCAACGTTTTGATAAAAAATTTATCGTATATGCTGTCATTGTCTTTATCGGTGTGGCGCTCGTCAATATCAGCGAAGGTCTGCATGCTGCTTCTATAACCGACACCGTCCCCATGTCTGACATGCTGCTTTACGGTGCGCTACCTGCTCTTATCGCTGCTTTTAGCTACCCAATTGGCAACCAGCTGGTTTGGCAGGCTTCTCATAATGCCCGCCGGCGCAATACTGAATTACAGAAGGCAGCAGAGTTGAACGCTCAAAAAGCTAGTATTGGTATTGATATCAGTGAGCAGAGTGAACCGCTCATATCCGAAGCTTATGATTTGCCCGCTACGACATATGATGCCACCGATATTGATAGCGTACTTCAAAGTAACAACACTGCGGCAACCTCATCCCTACAAAATCTAATTGCTCGTATTCCTTCTATCGAAACCACGCTACTGCAAAATGCCTTTAACAAAGTGTGGCTAATGACTCTTGGGTGTTTGCCATTTTGGCTGTTTTTGGGCATTATAGTGCGCCCTGACCAGCCCCACGCCTCACAAATAATCAATACGTTGCTCGTTGCTCTATTAGCAGGCGTGGCAGCGACCACTATATTTTTGTATGCGCGCGAGCAAGCTGTTACTTCAAGCGAGGTTGCAGGCGTTGACTCAACCCAAGCCAGTGAAGTTATCTTTGCTTTGATTGGGGGTATATTATTGTTAGATAACGCCATACCTTCGGCGATGGGACTGGTCGGTATAGGGCTGATTATTGTAGGGCTGATATTATTTGCAAAAGACGGCTAAATGGCACTATAACACTACGCCCATTTCGTCACAGTTATGCATTGAATAGCCACCTAAAAAACACCTATCACTTTGATGATCTCGATTTGGCACTATAACCATGGGTAATGCTTTGATTTTTCCTGATATTCTATTATATTTATTGGACATGGTTGGCATTGTTGCCTGCGCGATTGCAGGGACTTTGCTTGCGCAGCATAAAGGCTTTGATATTGCTGGGTGTATCTTGGTGGCGATGGTCAATGCCATCGGCGGTGGTACTTTACGTGATATGGCTCTCGACCGTCATCCTCTATTTTGGATGACTGATCTTAATTACGTGATCGTTATCACGGTGACCTCTCTTATTTTACAAATCTTCTTTCATCTTTATCATAAGATTGATAATGCGTTAAAGCTCTTTGATGCCATTGGTTTGGCCGCTTTTAGTGTCATTGGTTTTAAGGTGGCCTTAACCCTAGACATGTCTCCCCTCATTGCTATTATGATGGGCGTCTGGACTGCCATTATCGGTGGTTTGCTACGTGATATCATTTGTAATGAGATTCCGCTAGTACTACAGCGTGAGATTTATATTACTGCCAGTATCGCAGGGTCTGTGACTTATTTATGCTTACAGTATTTCGGAGTCGGTGCCAGTCTCAACGAATTTATTATGCTGTTTGTGATCTTTGCAGTTCGTATGCTCGCGCTCAGATTCGACTGGCATCTGCCTTCTATTCGACTCGTAAACTGATTAATTGAGCAAGACTCTACGTAGATAGCCTTTGTTTGACTGACAATAATTGAAAATAGTGAGAACTGCCCATGTTGGCTATCGTATTGGACCCTACCGTACTGATCACTACTTTTGACCCGCGCTCTTTGATATATTTCTTCGATATGATTGGCATTATCGCCTGTAGCGTTTCGGGCACGATACTTGCCAAGCACAAAAACTTCGACGTCTTCGGCTGTCTTCTCGTGTCTATTGTCACTGCTATCGGCGGCGGCACGGTACGTGATGTCATTCTCGATCGCCATCCGTTATTTTGGATGGTAGATATGAGCTATCTGACCCTTATTACGATTTCATCGCTAGCGATGCAGATATTTTTTCATCCAAACTCTAGACGAGTGGATAAGTTCCTCAAGCTTTCTGACACCATTGGTCTGTCAGCATTTACACTGATCGGTATCAAAGTCGCTGACAGTATGGGCGCCAATGTGCCTGTAGCGCTATTATTAGGTGTAATTACTATCGTGGTTGGTGGCATCATTCGCGATATGATTTGCAATGAGATTCCATTGGTACTACAGCAAGAGATTTATATCACGGCAGCGTTGACGGGTGGCGTGCTGTACTTTGCTCTAAAGAATTTAGGCGTGACAGATTGGGTAGCTGACATCTCTACGATGAGTACGATTTTTACTTTGCGTATGCTTGCTATTCGTTACGATTGGCAGTTCCCCACACTAGAGTGGAAATACTGATACTAGGGCGTGTCTTCATTTCAAAAATACCAACGCACCCATATTTGAGCGCGTCTAGTATTATCGGTTTGACATTGTCGCTTTACCCTTGCTCTACCACAGCCAAATCTTTAACCATCAGCTGTAAGCTTTGTTTGCCATTCCATTCATTGATGTCTAGCTGAAACAACAAATGGACTTGCTTAGCACGGTAATCCCACGCCTCATTATCGAAGTTAAAGTAAATTGCCTCTATTGGATATTGAACGTCTGGATAGCGCAGCGATAACTTAAGATGTTTGTCTTTTAAAATCTTAAAGCTCAGTACCTCAAACACACCATCAAATATTGGGGGTGCAAACCCATGACCCCAGATACTGGCATCGGCTAAATGCTCGGCAAACCATAAGCTAAAATCGCTTGCTTGCAAAGGTCCATCGGTGAATTTTTGCTCTGCAAATACCTCATCATCCATCTGAGCCATCACTTCATTAAAAGCTGTGACAAATGCCTCAAAGTTGCGGCGCTTGAGGGTCAGGCCTGCTGCCATCGCATGCCCGCCGAAATGACTGATTAAGTCTGGATAACGCTCAGCAACTTGTTCAATCGTATCACGGATATGTACGCCAGCGATAGAACGTGCAGAGCCTTTAATGGCACTATCTTCATCTGTTTGTTCATTATCTGCTGGTGCAAAAACGATACTGGGTAAATAATGGCTTTCTTTTAAGCGACCAGCGACAATGCCAATAACTCCTTGATGCCAGTCATCTTGGTACAGAATAATGCTACGAGCGCCTGAATTGTTGGCTTTAGCAGTAGAGACAGCTTGAGTAATTATGTCATTGTTACTCGCATTGTTATCGCTATCACCATTCGCCCTATCGTCTTTATTATCTTCAGTGGCCAATGCTTGTACGATACTATCAGCTTGCGCACGCATCTCGCCCTCTACATGACGACGCGTACGGTTCAGCTGTTCAAGCTCTTGTGCCAAACGTTGTGCAGTACTCCAGTCCTCAGTCAATAAGCATTCGATACCGATGCGCATATTATCCATGCGCCCAGCAGCATTGATACGTGGGCCTAATACAAAACCGAAATCCTGCGCATGAAGCTGCTTGGGATCACGGCCCGCTTGCTCAAGCAATGCCAATATTCCCATACAGCAGCGGCCTTGACGAATAGCTGACAATCCGTGATGTACCAAGATACGGTTGTTTTTATCCAGTACCCCAACGTCTGCAATCGTCCCAAGTGCGACCAAATCTAAATATTGGCTCACCTGTACCGTAGACTTGCTAGCTTCGCGGCGCAGCTTTGCTAATCGTCCGAGCACATAGAACGCAACTCCAACTCCGACCAATGCTTTACTAGCAAAGTTACAACCTAGCTGATTGGGATTGACTACCGCTTCAGCATGTGGCGTCTCTTTGGTCGTGAGATGATGGTCGGTGATAATTACCGTGATACCATCAGCTTGGGCGCGTGCCACCCCTTCATGACTTGAGATACCATTATCAACAGTCACTATCATATCTGGCTGAAAAGTCTCAATACCTAACTCGACAATCTCTGGCGTCAGGCCATAACCGTACTTAAAACGATCTGGTACTAGGAAATCAACGACCGCACCCATCTTTGTGAGCGCGCGCATCATTAAAGCTGTACTGGTGGCACCGTCACAGTCGAAGTCACCAACGATCAAGATACGCTGACGCTCATCAATCGCCACATCTAATAAGCGCACGGCTTCAATGACACCGTGCAGGGCCTCAGCAGGCAATAGACCTGACAGGCTAGTCTCCAGCTCATCAGGCGCAGTGATACCTCGCCCTGCATACAGACGGGCAAGCGTGAATGATTGAGCGGCAAATGGTTGCAGCGCGGCGGGCAACTCGTCGATGCGAGTGCTGGTATAACGGGGGGTTAAATTTAGCATGAGCGTATTCTACTGGCTTTAGTAGAGGCTCACAATGACAATTTATACTACCTTTGTATATCATTAGGCATTGTGCAACCTGATGAATAATGTCCATACATTAATGATAATTGATACCGCCATTTTTATAGCTCATGTAAATCACCTTCGTTTAATCACTTACAAAAAAGGTGCACAGTGTGAGTAATTTCATTCATTTTGCTACAAAGCAATGATTGTAAGCCACGCATAAATCCATAAAATAGTAAGCAACTGAAGGATTTGTTATCTATTGAACTTTTTATCATTTATATTTTAATTATTTATAAGGACACTTTATGAAAACCACGCCACTTGCTGAAAAACTTCCAAATACTATCGACCCTAACCTAGACCTTGATAAAGTCAAAAAAGAATGTCAAGGAATGGTAAAAAGACGCGCTAGAGTTTCTGCTGGTGTAGCGGTTGTGCCAGTGCCATTTTTTGATGTAGCAGTTGACGCGGGCATGTTGACGCAGTTGATTCCAGAGATTAGTGAGCGTTTTGGTCTCATTGAAGACCGTCAATCAGCCATTAACTTGGAATCTCGCGAAGTGCATTGGAGCGCAGTAAAAGACCGTACGGTAGATTTCGCTGGGCTAATGGCAACACGTGGTATCGTCAAAAAAACTATCCAAGGTTTCGGTGGTCGTATCGCTGCCAAACAAGTTACTAAGTTTATCCCACTTGGTGGTCAACTGGTTGCTGCAACTATGGGCTATACCATTTTTAAGAAAATTGCCAATGACCATATCAATGAATGCTATAAATTGGCAAAAGATATTCAGCAAAAAGAACACGGCAAAAACGTATAAATAAGCTGAATAGCTTGGTCTATATTAAGCCAGTTAAGTGATTACTTAGCTGGCTTTTTTGTGGTTTATACATATAGGTTATAGAGTTCTAAAATAACATGCGCTTGTGGTTAATGATGTCATTACTAGGTTTTACTGATAATATACAGCTTTATTTATGACAGACACCTTAAAGGACTAACTTATGAAAAAAATCTTGGCTTCAACGATTATGCTAGCCACTTTTGCCTTGGCGGGATGTACCACAACAGGTGCTACAAACAATGGTACAGGTACAGCAATCGGTACTGCAAATGAGATCGGCATGAATGTTTTTAGAGCTGCGATCGACAACCAATGCCGTAGCCAAATTGAAAAACAAAACGCGTGGCGTGTTGCAAGCGTCGCCATGACAGAAGCACAGCAAGAATCTGTTAAAACCAATGTTTGTGGCTGCGTCAGTGAGCAAGCACCGCAGCAAGTGACGATTGTTGAACTGGGCAACGCCGCGATTGACTCTCAGTACCGTACTCAGTTAGTCGCACAAGTCGTCGCCAAATCTCTACAGAGCTGCTATACAAGCTTTGTTCAATAGAACAATCAAATAACTGGTTAGAATAAAAAATAATAAAAAGGGTGCGTTATACATAACGCACCCTTTTTATTGCTAATAGATTAGTTCAGTTCTTAGCCTAAAATTTATTTGTGTCAGCTGGTTGAGACGTTATAGAAGCAGTAAAAGGTAACGATTGGCTACGACGGAAATACTTCGAGGTGCTATCAATAATTTTATCTACTTCCTTAATTAAATCATTAATCACATCATCATAAATACCATGATATAGCTCTTTTTCAAATGCTGTAAATGGGTGCTTGCGCGAAGCTGAACCCACCTCAGTGACACCGTCTTTACTATAAAAAATATCTACGCGACCATCACTATTCAACACACAATTTAATAGTCCGCCTTCAATCTCCATCTCTACGCGTTCTGGCATAAAAATATAGTCATCTACATTGATAAGCTTTTTCTCTACTTCTCGTTTAAAAAATGATTTGATATCAAACATAGGTACATCCCTAACTTTATAATTATAAGATACGTGAGCATGCCGAGCACTGTGACTGTTACCCAGTATTCATCTGTGTGATTAACGGGTCATGCTTTACTCAGTTATCCTATAAGATAGCGTTAGATTATTTAAGGTGCGATATGTAAAACTGCGTTTGATGTTGGTAAAAATGTGCGATTGATTTTGACTGGGATATAGACCCAACAAAACAGAACCAGAAAAATATACCCAACAAAAAAAGCTACCAATAAGCAACTTCCTTTTTTATTATTGAACTGCATTAACTGACTTAATTAAACCCAGCCCTTTTCACGAAATGATTTGAGTACTTCTACAAATACTGCCATCTCATCAGGTCTGCCAAGTGTTAAGCGATTAAAGCCAGTGATTGGCGCAAACTCACGCCCGACCGCAATACCATGTTCGCGCATTCTATCGATATAGATTTGCACATCGCCTTGTATCTCATGAAATATAAAGCTCGCTTGTGATGGCAAATAGCGCAAACCAAGCTCATCTAATGTTTGCTCAACCAGCTGACGCGATTGATTGGCTGTACGTAAGCTCAATGCTAGAAATGCTTCATCATCAAGCGTCGCTAACGCAGCTACAGCACCTGACAAATTGGTATTATCAATCGAGATAAATGCTTCTAATCTAGCAATCGTTTGCGGGCTAGCAACTGCATAGCCGACACGCATGCCAGCGAGTGCACATAGTTTTGAGAAAGTACGCACCACAACGATATTTTCTGAGTACTCCTCTCGTATCCATGCGACACCACTCTCAAAACTTGGATCAGTCACATACTCTGAATAAGCTTCATCTAATAAAAAGTAATAGTTACTTGGTGCATGCCCTACCCATTCTTTGAGCTTTACTGTGTCAGTAATAGTCGACGTTGGATTATTTGGATTGCACAGATAAAACAAGCTAATACCGTCAAAGTCATCAGCGACTTTTTGCATGCTTTGCAAGTCAAAGGCATAATTTTCAGTGGTCAGCGGTACTTTTACCACAGGCACATCGATGGATGTCGCGTATAACTCAGCATAGGCAAAGGTTGGATGCGGCACGATAACTTGGAACTTCTTGCCTTCTACCAAAGCTTGATTTTGTAGCATTTGGACGGCAGTACGAATATTTTCACTAGAGCCACTGCCTAGAGAAATTTGACTCTCTGTCACATCATTTATCTCAGCAACTTTGGTAATCAGCGCCGCACGTTGGTCATCGGGATAACGAAAACCGATGTCTAGAGAGTCGATAACCGCTTGTTTGGCAGCATCTGACATGCCGAGTGAGTTTTCGTTAGAGTTTAATTCTATTAAGTTATTGGTAAGCACAGTGAATAATACGCCTAGATTATGTCCATTCCAAAAATTTAGTCTGTGTTGATAATGTGAGCTATAAAAACAGTAAGCCTAGCCTACCAAGAACATTACACGTACTCGGCTTATTAGCTTGTGCCTTAAATTTTTGAAATATTATATGGATGGTGAGGTTTATGCGGATATGGTAAGTGGCAATGCGGTGTATTACAAGTATTCTGCACATTCCGATATTGAATAACCCATAAAAAAGTGGGGTACTCAAAAAGCACCCCACCTTCGATATTACTTAGCCTCTTTTTAGCTTCAATATTCGACCTACGCTATCAGATTAAATGTGCTTTTAACTCCAGCACTTTATCACGCGTTTTTGCTGCTTCTTCAAACTTCAAATCACGCGACATTTGCTGCATTTGCTTCTCTAGACGTTTGATTTCTTTGGCAAGCAGATCAGGGCTACGCAAGATATTGATATCCACATCTGGCAAATTACTCTTAACTGGGATAGCTTGATTGTCATTGGCATCCAAGCTTTCACCCGTATCAATCTTGTCCGTGATACTACGGCGAGCACCTTTTGGCGTGATATTATGCTCAAGGTTAAAGGCAATCTGCTTATCACGGCGACGATCCGTCTCATCTATCGCCTTCTGCATACTTGGCGTAATGCGATCAGCATAGAGAATAGCTTTACCATTCAAGTGACGGGCGGCACGACCAATGGTCTGAATAAGCGAACGCTCTGAACGCAAAAAGCCTTCTTTATCGGCATCAAATATCGCTACCAATGATACCTCTGGCATATCCAAGCCTTCACGTAATAAGTTGATACCGACCAGCACATCATGCACGCCAGTACGGAGCTCATGGATAATCTGCATACGCTCAACAGTATCGATGTCCGAATGTAGATAGGCGACCTTTACATCGTACTCTTTAAGGTAACTGGTCAGATCTTCCGACATACGCTTAGTCAATGTGGTAATCAGTACACGCTCGTCCTTTTCACGGCGTTTGGTAATCTCTGATAACACATCATCGACTTGCGTCAAGACTGGACGTATCTCAATCTCAGGATCAATCAGACCCGTCGGACGGACGACCTGCTCTACGACTTGCTCGCTATGCTCAAGCTCATATAGCGCTGGCGTAGCACTGACATAAATGGTTTTGGGCTTGATACGCTCCCATTCTTCAAACTTCATCGGACGGTTATTCATCGCACTTGGCAATCTAAAACCATAATTGACCAAGTTTTCTTTACGTGATCTATCGCCTTTATACATCGCGCCAATCTGCGAAACCGTCACGTGCGACTCATCAAGGAACAACAAGGCATCTTCTGGAATATAATCAAACAATGTCGGCGGCGCTTCCCCTGATGGACGACCAGAGAGATGCTGCGAGTAGTTTTCGATACCGTTACAGTAACCAAGCTGCTGAATCATCTCTAAATCATACTGTGTACGCTCTTTGAGGCGCTGTGCTTCAATTAACTTATTATTGTCACGGAAGTACTCTAAACGCGGCTCTAATTCAGCACGAATCGTATGACTGGCAGCTTCTAACTTATTGCGCGGCGTCACGTAGTGCGACTTTGGATAAATGGTAATACGTGGCACGCTGCGTACCGTCTTACCCGTTAAGGGATCAAACCACGTAATCTTCTCGACTTCGTTATCGAATAAATGCACACGTACCGCTAGCTGCTCAGACTCAGCAGGATAGATATCTAACAGCTCTCCACGCAAACGATACGTACCACGGCCAAAATCTAGCTCGTTACGTGTGTACTGCATCTCAACCAAACGCTTGATAGTCGCTGTACGATCGATGTTATCGCCCACAACGACATGCAATAGCATTTTTAGATAACTTTCTGGATCACCCAAACCATAGATACAAGATACTGAAGCGACGATAATCGCATCACGACGCTCTAACAAGGCACGCGTGGCGGACAGGCGCATCTGATCAATATGATCGTTAATAGCGCTGTCTTTTTCGATAAAGGTATCACTAGCAGCGACATACGCTTCTGGCTGATAGTAATCATAATAGCTGACAAAATATTCGACCGCATTATTGGGGAAGAACGATTTAAACTCGCCATATAGCTGAGCGGCTAGCGTTTTATTGTGCGCCATGATAATGGTCGGACGCTGAGTTTCAGCAATGACCTTTGCCATGGTATAGGTCTTACCAGAGCCAGTCACACCCAATAGCAACTGCTCGTCCATGTCCGAATTGATACCGTTAACTAGCTTTTTGATGGCTTGCGGCTGGTCGCCTGCTGGCTCAAAATCAGTAACCATCTCGAAGGCACGACTTGATATTTGCGTCCCTGACGCATTAACACCACTAATTTCAGCTTCGCCTTGGAGCTGAGTGGCCAATTGATTTAACTGACGCGATGAGCGCGGTTCAGGCATTCGCATAATGGCTTTCTTCTTCTTAAGGTTTATAACAATATGGGGTCTGAGCAGCGGTTTTTAAAGGAGAATAAGGAGTCTCATCCTATAATTAAAACACTGTCTCGCTGCCCAAAAATATGAGTGTATAAATGTACGGTTTATCAGAAATTAAAGCTTAATATTAGCGGATAAAACTTACATCGTTATAAAAAACGCACACAGTATTCGATAAATTTACAAAGCTTTTCACGGTTAACAAACTCGTTACACGACCACTCAACAAAGCCTAACACTCAAGGGTTCCAACACTGAGTTAAGCTGCTATTATCATTCTTGAATTAACAAGTTGATGACTTTTCAGTACTAGTGAGCAGTATTGATGAATTGAAAGATTTATAGCAATTCATATTGTTAGCTTTAACTTAATTGTCATCGAATAGAAGACCAATAAAAATACATTGAACTTTCATTCAATATAATAATTTTAAATAAATGACGGAGTAAAATATGAGAGAACGTTACGCAAGTGGTATTTCAGACGAAACTGCGAAAAAAATGATTGATTTATTAAACGCTAACCTAGCAAACGTTATCGATTTAACATTAGATGGCAAACAGTGCCATTGGAATCTACAAGGCACTGGCTTTATCGGTGTACATCAATTATTAGATGAGACATCAGATCGTATCCTTGAAGTATCAGATACTATCGCAGAGCGTATTGTAATCTTAGGTGGTCAACCAAATGGTTTGGCAAGTCGCGTAGTAAAAGAGTCTATCCTAGATGACTACCCAACCGACATCACTGAAGTAGATCAGCATGTACGTGAGTTAACTAGCCGCTACAAGAAAGTCGCAGAGACATTGCGTGAAGCGATTGCTACCGCTGGTGATGCAGGTGATGAAGACACCGCTGACTTGTTTACAGAAGCTAGCCGTATTGTTGATAAAGATGCATGGTTCATCGGTGCAAACGCACCAAAGAAATAGTACCGTTTAAGTTAAAAAATTACTAAGTACTAAAGTTATAAGAAAAGCCGTCACTCATGACGGCTTTTTTGTGTTTTGATTTTTGAATTTAGAAAGTGTACTTAAAAGTATTCAATAGGATTTCTCTACCACATACTTAATCTACTAGGGCGTGTCTTCAATTCATCTTACAATGAACGATAGTACACGCCAGATAAAGCATTGACTTAAAATTACGCGCTAACTTCTCATAGCGAGTGGCGATACTACGAAAGTGTTTAAGCCTTGCAAACATATTTTCAACAAGATGACGCAGCTTGTACAAATAGCTATCAAACTCTGGATTAGGCTGTTTGGCGTTCTTCCTTTTAGGAACGACAGGTATCATATTATGGCTGCGAGCTTTGTCTCTGATACACTCTGAGTCATAGCCTTTATCAGCGATAAAGTAATCTGCCTGTCCAATCATCTCAATCAATTCACCTGCAATTTGACTGTCGTGGACGTCACACCCAGTGATTTTAAAATGGAGCGGATATCCATCGGCATCACAGGATAGGTGTATCTTTGTAGTTGCTCCGCCACGGCTTTGTCCAATTGCTCGCTCTTCACCACGCCGAGCTCCACTTGCATGCTGATGACAGCGAACATAGCTTCCGTCTGTGAATACCCATTCCGTATCAACTTCTTTTCGTAAGCCAAAAAAAAATCCGCCCATAAGCCAGTTTTCGACCAGCGGTTGAAACGACTATAGGCTGTTTTCCACGAACATAATTCTTCAGGTATGTCACGCCAAGGCGCCCCTGTGCGTAGTTTCCACAGTATGGCTTCCATGATCTCTCGGCTGTTTTGAGTTTGATAGCAGCCGTACTTTATCATCGTCGATTGCAATTGATCCCAAAGCGTATCTGTTAATGCTTTTCTTGCCATAACTTGTATTTCTCGCATCGACTCAATAGATGCGGTATTGTAACTATTATTTAGGGCTTATCCAATTGAAGACACGCCCTAAGCTTTTAAATTAAATATTCTCTAAACTTAGCAGCTCAGCGTTAGGTTCGGACAGTGTCAAGATAGCCTCTTGAAAGACTGGATTACCTCTGAATAGATTTTCAATCTCTTCAAACTTCTGTGCGATATGCTCTTCTTTTTGATTGCCTGCGATATCTACTGCCGCCACCATAAATATCTTCTTTGGACCGACCCACTCTAGGTGCAGATAGGACACACTATCGATATCTGGATGATTTAGCAGCTCGCTCAAAACGTATTCGTGCATCCGGTCAGTGACTCTATGCCCGACTAAGAAATCTCGGTTACGACTAATCAAGAATATCGCGACGACGCCCAATAGTAGACCGACAATGATAGACCCTAACGCATCCCAATATGGTTCGCCCGTATAAGCGTGCATACCCATAGCAGCAGCGGCAATCACCAAACCGATGACTGCTGCTAAATCTTCAAAGAATACGCCGCGCAACGTTGGGTTGGACGTATCTACGACATAGCCAAGTGCACTGATATCGAGCGCTTCACCATGCTTTTTACTTTGTCTGTATGCCTGAATCAATGAGATCCCTTCGAGCACAAACGCTACTGCCAATACGATAAAGCCAATCGTATAGTTAGCCTCAGACTCAGTAGCGTTCCATTCCTTAATACCGGTATAGATAGAGACAATCGAACCTGCCGTAAATACACCGAAAGCCGCAATCATCGACCAAACGTAAGACTCTTTGCCATAGCCTAACGGATGGCTTTTATCAGCAGGTTTGATCGATTTTTTTTCTGCGACGATGAGCAAAGTACCATTACCAGCATCTGCCCATGAGTGAGCTGCCTCTGCAATCATGGAGGCTGAGCCTGTCATAAAGGCGGCAACTGTTTTCGCGATTGCAATAACCAGATTGGCTCCAACTGCAATTAACACGGTAATGAGTGAGCCTGAATGCTCATCATTGGTTTCGGGGCTTTGATTAAGGGTATGTTTTAATTCAGGGTCATTTGGAATTTTAGGATTGCCCGCCCCACGCGCGCGAGGTGTTTGCGCCTTAGGAGAGGCTGGTAGATGGCGCTGGGGATTAGCAATAGATGGCTTTAGACTCATGCTAGACTCACTGAAATAACGTATTTATATAGAATTTTTGCCGTAGATAGATGGCTTGAAATATATATCAGCTTAAAATAAGCGCTCTACAATATCAGTGTCTTTTTAGTGAGTCGTTGTATGAATTATTAATTTAATAAAACTAGATAACTTTATACAATTTTAGATAGCTTTGAATAACTTTAGATAAATTAGGCTACTTTTCCACCTCGGCATTTTCTTCGTGTTCGCTAAACTGCTTGTTAATTTCTTCGAAGTCGCAACTAGGACGATGTGAGCTTTCCATACGCAGTTTCTTTCGTTCTTTAGCCGCATCAGCTCGACATTGCTGCATCTTGTTTTTGATATCGAGTGGCGGTGCGGATGTCGGTTTACCATTGTCATCGATAGCCACCATCGTAAAGTAACAGCTATTGGTATGACGGACGGTACGACCGCGCACATCTTCTGCTTCGACGCGGATACCTACTTCCATTGAGGTGTTACCAACATAATTGACACTGGCGGCAAAAGTAACCAGCTCGCCCACATATATCGGCTCACGGAACATCACCTGATCGACAGACAGTGTCACCACATAGTTACCACTATAGCGACTGGCACAAGCATAAGCGACCTGATCAAGCATCTTGAGCAAATCCCCACCATGCACATTGCCAATGAAATTCGCCATATCAGGTGTCATCAGTACTGACATATATAGCTCGTGGTTTAATGGGGCTTTTTTGGCAGTGGAGCTGGTATTGTATTGCGGCATAATATTCCTTAATGGGTTAACACTTATTTATTATGTCTACCATTTATACAGCAGGTCGCCGTATAGCACAAACAGACCTCTGTCATTGGACAGTCTAAATTGTGTAAATCAGGGCTATTTAAACAGCATTAGGGCGTGTCTTCAATTCAATCGATAGTCATCTAAATGGGTTAAAAATGGCTAAATCTTGCCAAATGGCGTCAAATAGCTGACTAATATCTCGATATTATCTGCGCTATTTTCCTTGTTTGACTGCGATTTATCTCATTTTTATCACCATTTTTAAAATGAGGACACGCCCTAGATAAGCCAAAATAATAAGCTTTAGGCCAACCAATGAAAGCGATACGCAAGCCATGCCACTATCGCACTCACTGAACCGGTCAAAATACCACCCCATACAAAGTCAACCAACGCTGTATCTAGCGTAAAGCCTTTATACAGTGCCAAATTGGTAAAGTCGTATGTTCCATAAGCCATCAAGCCAATCAGCCCGCCGAGTAAGAAGATATGACCAACGGATGCGCCAGCTTTGATTTGCGGATACAGAACCAAAATACAAAGCGCCAATATATAAAACATATAAAACACGCCAGCCGCCATCATGTTTGGCTCATCAGCCAATAGATGCCCGATACGCGACTCATAAAAGGCGCCTTTCATGGTCGTTAGCCATACAGCATCGACACCCAAAAAGATAACCACAGCAGCGAGATAAATAAAAACGTAACCCATGATATTACCTCTTATAAAATGAATAAAAACGGATAAAATTTATAGTGTCAGTCTTGGTTGAATAAAGTCTAAAAATGCCAGAATACGCGAAGATACGGCACTGTTTTTGTAATATACCGCCTGTATGGCTTCGCGGTTATTTGGTCTGACTATCGCCTCGGGCAATACCTCAACCAATCGTCCAGATTTCAAATCTTCACCAATCATAAAATGTGACAATAAAGCGATACCTTGGTGATTTAAACATAGCTGACGCAGGGTCTCGCCGCTACTGGCTGTCATGTGGAAATTCAGTTTAACTGGTGTTTTTAGTGGCCAGCTATTTAGTTTTGACGCATCGTTAAAGCCAATTAACTTATGGGTGCTCAAATTATCAATATTCAAATCCTCAATATGAGTCACTTCATTATACTGATGTAAATATTCAGGACTGGATACTAGCCGCAGCTTACTTTTACCTAATAGACGTGCATGCAAATTTGAGTCTTTTAAATCGCCAATTCTGATAGCCAGATCCGTTTTGTGCTCAAGCAAATCGATAATATTGTCATGCGAGGTAAGGTCGAGAGTAATGTGTGGATATTGCGCCACAAAATCACCAACCAAAGGCGTCAATTGATGAAAGACAAACGGGCTCGCGGCGTCAATTCGTAGATGCCCACTCGGCGCTTGTTTTAACAGCTTAATCGCTTCTTCACCGGTATATAACGTATTTAAACTCTCACGCGCATATCTTATAAAGACATGCCCTTCCTCCGTCAGCTCCAAACGCCGTGTCGTTCTATTTAGCAGCGTACATTGCAGCGTGTCTTCGAGTCTGGACACTGCACGAGATACTTTGGCTACTTGCTGATTCAATAAGTTGGCAGCGCCAGTAAAGCTGCCCGTGTCTACTACCGTCAAAAATATCTCTATGTCTTCTGTTTTAGCATGTCCCATCATCATGATTACCTTTACAAAATTAACAAAGGTATTTTGTCATTTGTGCTGTTTTTTGCAAACTATAAATCGGTCAAACTACGCGCATCATTTAATTATTAGGATGTCGTTATGCCACTCGCTTTATGGGCGCTTACTCTAAGCGCATTTGCAATTGGGACAACCGAATTTGTCATCGTTGGATTGGTACCAACTATTGCCGCCGATCTGGGCGTGAGCTTACCTTCAGCAGGGTTACTCGTTAGCCTATATGCTGTCGGTGTTGCTATCGGTGCCCCTATACTCACCGCACTCACTGGCCGCTGGAACCGCAAAATAGTACTGATGAGCCTAATGGGTCTGTTTGTCATCGGCAACTTGCTGGCTTGGCAAGCACCCAGTTATGAAACCTTAATACTTGCCCGTATCTTGACTGGTCTGGCACATGGTGTGTTTTTCTCTATTGGTTCCATGATTGCTACTAGCCTTGTCAGTAAAGAAAAAGAAGCCAGTGCAATTGCCATTATGTTTACCGGACTCACTGTGGCGCTCGTCACTGGCGTCCCCCTTGGTACATGGATTGGACAGCATTTCGGTTGGCGCGCTACGTTTTTGGTCGTCTCAGCACTGGGCTTAATCGCTTTAATTGGTAGCGCGATATTAGTACCAAAAAACCTAAAAAAATCTATCCCTGCAACCTTCAAAGAGCAATTACAAGTCATTGTAAAACCGCAATTACTACTGGTCTATCTAATGACTATTCTCGGCTATGGCGGTACGTTTACGGCATTTACCTACCTAGCACCTATCTTAGAACAGCAAACCAAATTTGCGCCATCAGCCATCGGTCTTATCATGCTCGTATATGGCGTGTCCGTTGCTATCGGTAATATCTGGGGCGGCAAACTTGCAGATAAACGTGGCCCTATTAGTGCGCTTAGCATTATATTTAGCGCCTTAAGTGTCATTCTTTTATTATTCACCTTTACTATGCAATCCAAGATCGCTGCTGTACTCACTATTTTGGTATGGGGTGCTTTTGCCTTTGGTAATGTACCGGGCCTACAAATCTACGTGGTCAAACAAGCTGAAAAATATACACCGAACGCTGTCGATGTCGCTTCTGGATTGAACATTGCTGCATTTAATATCGGTATTGCACTGGGCTCAGTCATCGGTGGTAGCGTGGTTGAAAATATGTCACTGCAAGATACAGCTTGGATCGGTGCTGTTATCTCTTTAATGGCATTAGCGGTAACACGCTATTCAGGTCTACTTGATAAGCGTGCCCTGCAAACATCATAGAACCTTTCGATGTAGAACTTTTCAATGTACAACCTCTCAACATATGTGTCTCAAACTGTTCATGCAGTATGAGACTCTATGAATGTTATGAACAAACCATATCTGTATCACTTAACTTATACCGATGCTGTGTCTGCCCTATCTTCTTCACTAAATGTCTCATTGTTCAAAACCGTTTTATGATTTAAGACAGCAGATGGCAAATCGGAAAAATGCAGCGTATCAATGTTGTTAGGCTTCACCGCAGTGACTTGAACCACACCGATGGTACGCTCCAAGAATCCCCCTTCGCAGTAACAGAAATAAAACGCCCATAGGCGGATAAAGGCATCGTCATAGCCAAGCGCTTGAATTTCTGTACGCTGCGCCATAAATGCAGCACGCCAGTCACGCAGCGTGTACGCATAATCAAAGCCATAATCATGTAGTTGCTTGATGACCATGTCCGTCTGCTCAGTAAACTGTGTCGTCAGCTCTTGGTTGGATAGCAGACAGCCCCCTGGGAATATATGTGTCTGGATAAAATCGACCGAATCGATATAGTCTTGATAATTCTGATCATTAAAAGTGATGGCCTGCAATACCATAAGACCCGTCGGTTTGAGCAAGCTATTACATTTAGCAAAGAACGTCGGTAAGTACTCATGTCCCACCGCTTCAATCATCTCGATACTGACCAGTTTGTCGTACTCTCCCGTCAGATCACGATAGTCTTGCTTAAGAAGCGTGATCTTATCAGACAATCCTGCCGCTTCGACTCGTCTCTGCGCCTCATCATATTGCGCATCAGAGATAGTCGTGGTGGTCACATGGCAGCCATAATGAGTAGCTGCATAGATAGCGAATCCGCCCCACCCTGTACCAATTTCAATCACACGATCGTCTGCATCGAGTTGCAAGCGTTGGCAGATTAGCGACAGCTTGTGCTGCTGAGCATCGCTGAGCGTCACGTCAGGCGTAGGATAGACTGCTGATGAGTACATCATCGTATCGTCCAAAAAACGCTCATACATGTCATTACCCAAATCATAATGCGCTAGGATATTGGATTTGGATCCAGATTTGTCATTGCTACGTAGTTGATGCTTCGCTTTTTCAAATGCTTTACTAATACCAGCAAAACGATTTTCTAGTTTATTGAGTACGGCTAAGTTACGAGCTGCCAAACGAATCAAACCTGTTAGATCATCCGTATCCCACTCACCATCGATATAACTGTCTGCTAGCGCGATAGAGCCGCCAAGTAATAGCTGGCGATAGACAGCAGAATCGTGAATCTCTAGCGTCACATGTAGCGAATGGCGACCAACTGCCGAGCTACTAGCGTCGTTAGTAGCTACTTTACCAAAACTACTTGTCTTAGGTTCCTGCTCGTCAAATGTTTCAATCAGCGTGAGGCTACCAAACTGAACGTGCTGTAACGCACGAAAGATAAGCTTTCTAGCTAAGTGATTAACACTATTGCTGACTGGCTGTAGTGCAGCACTTTCATTAACCACTTTGCTCACACGAGCAGTTAATTTTTCTAGTTTTGTGACTGGTGCTCGATCGGTCGGTCGTGCTGGCATCGTGTATTTATCCTTATTTAAATGCTTTATTTTTAGTGATTCATTTTTAGTATTACATTGACAAAATTTTTGGATTGTTGATATTTGAAAATTGCTGTAACTGTAAGACATCTTTTTGCGATCAAGACTGCTGGCTGCTTTTCTGTTGACTGCTTTTCTGTTGACTGTCGGCCAACTTTTCATCATAGTTGATATATGGCACTTTTTTTATCGCATAGAGCTTAAACGCATGCCAATAAATACGGGTTAAGGACGTTATATTCATCAGAGGGTTTTTTCGCAAGCTATGACGAACAGCCTCTTCTGTCATCGGTACGCCTGATATCTTTATACCAGTTTTTAGCACTTCACCGCGCTCATCGCTGATATTGATAGCAATACGAACTTGTAATCCAGTATTAGGCAGCTCATCCGTTTTAGTACCTTTTACTGTGACCTGCCAGCGGTACAGCTGATCGATAGGGTTAAAAGGTGATACGTGAAAATCCTTGTCATGACAGAACTCAGTGTCTTCTCCTTCTAATAAAAACCCATAGTAATGGCGCTTGTCCCATGGCGTATTAGACACTTCAGCCAACAAATGAGTGGGCGTCTGCTGCGCATCAAACCCCAAGTAAAAATTAACTGGGCTAAAGTACATGCCCGCATTACGGCAGACAAGCAATCCCAACATATCTCCTTGAGGCGCGCTTCCTGCATATTTTTCAAATGCTCGGCTTAGACGTTTTTCTAGTGCTTGAATAGACTGTCCGTTACTATCATGTTTTTCATTGTTACTTAGGCTATTAGCACTCTGTAGGTCAGTATGCTGTAAATAATCATCAGCACAGAATCGTTGTAGCGCCTTTTTCTTTGCTGAAAATAGAGGCAGACCTTTTGCTAGTAGCTTTTTCGGTAATACTTTACGTAATGGTAATTTCCCTGAAACTTTACTCTCATCAAATGCTGCCGTACTAATTTCAGGAAGTTCCTGTCCTGCCGCGAGCGCGCTAATATTGACGCCCCAATAGCGATACGGATAAACAAATTTATTCACACTAGGTAGCAGCCGACTGTGCCATGTCGTACCCTCAAACAGCTGATGCGGCAATGCAGTGGTACCATAAGAAGACTCATGATTTGGCGTAGCATTGGTATCTTGGGCGGATATGGTCATAAATAGTCTCTTGTGTAACGTCGTACTTTTATATGGCGAATCTTTCAAAACACTTAGAATACATAGCGGCATTAATCGTCATATTATTTGGTTTTACGGCGACCGAATAAGCCACGTTTCTTATATTGGCGCGTATCAGCAGTTGAACTCTGCAAACGATTAGCATACTCGACCAGCTCCTGATTGGTTGTCGCTATGGTTACTTCGCGCTTGTTCAGTTTACGTAATTTGGTATCCGCTTTTATAGGTAAGTCTTTATAACGAAACGGCGTATGCGCGCTATCAGCATCAGGTAAATGAGCTGGATCAACCTCGTCTTTTATATCAATATCAAAACCGAGTGCCTGACAGACACGTAATCCACTGCGTACGCCGTCTTCATGAAAGCCATTAAACCAATAAGCCCCGCAGAAATGTGTGTGAGAACCGTTACTAGAGATACTCGACCATTTAGTCTGCGCATCAATCATCGCAAGATCAAACACTGGATGACTATAATCGATGCTCTTAACTATCTGCTTATCATCAACGCTTTTACTGTCTACAGATGGGTTTAGTGTGACTAAATAATTGTGTTTTTTGGTCAAGCGTTGCAAAATATTCATATGATAAGTCAGCACTGGCTTTGCAGGTACCTGTGCGTTTCCAGACGCCTGCTCATCCTTAGCATTGCCTGAAACTGTTTCATCTATTAAGTAATTCCAGCTTGCCCATGCCAGTGGTTTCTTAGGTAAAACACTGGTATCGGTGTGCAATACAGCCGTGTTTTTAGTAAAGCGGAAATGACCTAATACTTCAGATTCATTGGTGCTCGCATCCTTTAGAATCTTTAGCGCAGTATCTGCATGACAAGCAAAGATCACATCATCGAATACAAGATTTTCGCTACGGTTGTCAGCGTTATCTTTATCCTGCACTGTCAAAGCATTCTTCACCGTCAAAATCACTTGCTCACCATCACGAACCACAGACTGTACTGGGCTATTGACTCGTATCTTGCCACCCGCTTTGATAAAGCGTGGAATCAGTTTATTGACGTACTGCTTTGAGCCGCCTTTTATCGTAAACCACTGCGGACGATTGACCACGTCTAGCAACCCGTGGTTGTCAAAGAATTGTGCAAAGAACACCAGTGGGAAATCTTGTACTTCATCTAAACTGGTTGACCAAATAGCCGAGACCATTGGTAGTAGATAGTTATCGGTAAATAGCTGACCGTATTTCTTTTGTGCCAAATAACCACCGAGCGTTTGTTCTGCAAAGCTACTAACGTCTTGTCCTTGAGAGCGCGCACTATCGTAATCTTGGCGTAGCTGTTTGATATGCTTATTAAACTGCAAAATATCTTTGATAAATTGCCAGAACTTTGGATTAAGTACATTTTTACGTTGTGACAATAAAGTGTTGAGCGTATGACCATTGTATTCAAAATGACGTACGGTATTTTTGACAGAAAAGCTCATGTCTGTTGCCTGAAACGGCACCTGCAACTCATGAAGCAAACGAAAGAAGTTCGGGTATGTGCGCTCATTAAAAACAATAAACCCTGTATCTATCACACTACTCTCTACATTGCTACTCTTTGCTTTTTTACCGTCTTGTAGTGCCACATCAATCGTGTTTACATGCCCGCCGATATAGTCATTGGCTTCAAATACCGTCACATCATGTTGCGTACCTAAATAATGGGCACATGTCAGTCCTGATACACCTGAGCCAATGATAGCAATACGTTTCTGGGTAGTCTGATGGTCAGAATCTGTTGCAGCATCGGTAGCATTTTTTTGGTTACTTGCACGCTTGAAACGAGTAAACGGCATAAAAGCATTCCCTTCTGTATTTTTCTGTCGATATGATGGCTGAGAGTTCTATTAGATAAGAGCTCTATTAACAGTAGATTATTTTTTATTAAGTTTTTCACTAACTTGCTGCCAGATCAAATCAGGCAACGTACCTAAGGCTTTTAATGGCATGGTTAGTTTTTTTGGAAATTCAATCACCTCATGTCCGCTCTCGATACCATCGCGTATGGCTTGACTGGCCTGCGCTGGCGTCTGGATAAATGGCATCGGAAAGTCATTCTGTTTGGTCATCGGTGTCTCAACAAAACCAGGCACGACTAAGCTAACTGACACATCATGCGGAGCAAGGCTAATCTGTAGGGTCTTCATCAGATAATGAATAGCAGCTTTTGAGCTACCATAGGCCTCAGCGCGCGCAAAAGGTACATAAGCAGACGCTGAACCGATACCGACCAAGCGACCTTTTGAAGCGATTAGCTTTGGCAGCACTCCCTCTATCGCATGAGACAACGTACCCATATTGACCGACATGACTTTCATAAAGACACTGCTATCAAAGTTCGGCATATCTAAGTACTCGCACATGCCAGCACCGCAAATCGCTAGATCGACATTGTCGATTTTTTCAAAAGCTTCGATGACCTTTTCTCGATCCATTAAGTCTAAATCAATCGTTTCCGCGCCTAACGCCTGAAGTTCAGACAACGCTTCGTCGTCACGGCCAACTGCATATACATGATGTTCTGCTAGCAGATAGTCTTTTGCCAACTGCTTACCAATGCCTGACGTCGCCCCAGTAATGAGAATATGTAATTTTTCAGTAGAATCTGTCATCGCAAATATCCTTTTTGAGTATTCTTATCTTTTTAAGTATTTTCATAATATGGAATTAATGTGCTTAAACTGATTGCTTAACGAACCTTAGAACTTTGATAGCAACTAGCTATTAATTATCGTTATTCTGCGCAAATATCATTGGTCGCATTTCATTAAGCTATAAGCCATTTTATTTAACGAATCTAAATAATTATAGTGGTCGGCTACAGGTTTATTGTTGTGTCTTCGCAATCGTCTGGGCTCAAGCTTAATCTCAGCGTGTTATTTACTACTTTCACAAGGATGCTGCTATCACAAGCAACGACACAAGATTCTGTTACTAGCGTCATAAGACAGCTCAATATCAGCATGCTACAATGCAAAAACTAGCAATCGCGTCGTTTGCCGAAGCATCATCACCATCATCTATAATCGAATGACCGCCGTATCAAGGTAAGATAACACTATCTTTTTTCAAACTGCATGACATCTTGTCCTGATAGCAATGAAAACGTTATATAATTAATATCAGATTTTCACCAACCCCACCCTCATATAAAAAAGGATCTCTCATGAGCGAGTTGCAACTGTCTGACCGCGTCAACAACATCCAACCATCACCTACGCTAGCGATTACCAATAAAGCCAAAGAGCTAAAAGCAGCTGGTAAAGATATTATCGGTTTGGGCGCTGGTGAACCTGATTTTGATACTCCTGAACACATCAAAAAAGCAGCAATCGACGCAATCAATAATGGCTTTACTAAATATACAGCTGTCGATGGTACGCCAGAGCTAAAAACAGCCATTATCGAAAAATTCAAGCGTGACAACGACATCAGCTATGAGCCAAACGAAATCCTAGTATCGGTCGGTGGTAAGCAGTCATTTTTTAACCTTGCTCAAGCATTTATCAATCCTGGCGACGAAGTCATCATCCCAGCACCATATTGGGTCAGCTATCCTGACATGGTTATCATCGCAGAAGGCGTGCCAGTCATCGTCAAATGCCCAGCTGAACAAGATTTCAAAATTACTCCTGAGCAGTTGGAAGAAGCCATCACTGACAAGACTAAATTGTTAGTATTAAATAGCCCATCTAACCCAACGGGTATGATTTATACGTTAGATGAGCTAAAGGCCATCGCTGAAGTATTGAAAAAGCATCCACAAGTCTATGTAGCTTCAGACGATATGTACGAGCACATCCGCTGGACAGGCGATAAGTTCTACAATATCTTAAACGCGGCACCTGAGCTAAAAGATCGCGCCATTATCTTGAACGGTGTGTCTAAAGCGTATGCGATGACGGGCTGGCGTATCGGCTATGCGGGTGGCCCTGCTAAGCTAATTGGCGCGATGAAAAAGGTACAGTCACAGTCTACTTCATGCCCGACATCAATCAGCCAAGTGGCTGCCGAAGTTGCTATCAGTGGTGATCAGAGCGTACTAGAGCCGATGGTAGCCGCTTTTGAGAAACGCTGTGACCTAGTCGTAGATGGTCTAAATGCCATTAAAGGCATTACCTGCCTACGCCCTGATGGCGCATTCTATGTATACCCAAATATCGTACCGCTCATCAAAGCGGCTGGCCTGTCATCATGTACTGAATTCTCAGCATGGTTATTGGACAAAGTAGGCGTAGCAGTCGTACCTGGTGATGCGTTCGGTCTTGGCGGCTATATGCGTATCTCGTACGCTACTGATGAGGCAACATTGAAAGATGCCCTATCGCGTATCGAAAAAGCAGTGGCTGATTTAGACGTTGCTGAATAAATCGTAAATAGCAACGAGTCTTACCGCTGTTCATTAAAAAGACGCCCTATACACTCTATAGGGCGTCTTTTTTTGCGAGAGTCTTAGACATAATTAGGAAAAACACGCTATCTCATCATTAAAATGACAATTTTTACTAATTATGCAAAAAAAGGCTTGACGTATTTTTTAACTTTGCTAGAATACGCCCCACTTAGCAAGAACTCGTTAGAGACTTCTAAGGCTCGTTGTAAGCGATTAAACACTTACAGCCTATTCTCCAATAGCTCAGTTGGTAGAGCAACGGACTGTTAATCCGTGTGTCCCTGGTTCGAGCCCAGGTTGGAGAGCCACATTTTAGTAGTAATTTTCTTGAGTCAACTTTGATTCAATTATGGCATTTGCCAAAACCCTCATCAATTTGATGAGGGTTTTTTTATGCGTATCATTTAGGTTCTGTTGAACATTCAAATGTGGTACTGGCAGTGACTATTTTTTAGACAATACGCAGTGAAATTTTTGACGCCTAGTCGTTCTAGGTTAGACAATTTCGCCATGTATTGGCAAAAAATAGCCCTGCCCTCCACTCGAGCACAGCTCTCGTCTTGCAAACGGGCAAAGCAGTGCTTTACTCAATCCGTTCTCAAGGCTGATGCTAAAATCACCTCAAACGTTGTTGCAAGCCTAGTTAAGGTCTCGACATTATCGTCGGTTTACGCCTAGTTTGATGCGATTTTCGCGATCAGCAGTCCTAATATTTGGATGTTCAACAGACCCTAATATTGATTATCTATTTTACCATTTTGATAAGCGCTAATAACTACTTTATCTCATACTTGATTATGACCATGATATTTAAAAGTAAATATCATAGTCACGATAAAACATTACTGTAGCAAGTTCTCTATTGGCTAACTTAGCTTGGCAATATTGGTAACCAGAATACCAATGCTAACAGTGTCACTAACAACACAGGCGGCGTGATCAGTAGACCAATCTTTATGTACTGCCCCCAGCTGATTTTGTAGTCCTTCTCTGCCAATACATGTAACCATAGTAAAGTAGCCAGACTACCAATCGGCGTAAATTTAGGTCCCAAATCATTACCGATGACATTAGCATAAATCATTAGCTCTCGTGTCGCTGCAGGTACTTGTGCTTGATCGATCGCAAGCGCGCCAACTAGGGTTGCTGGCATATTATTCATAACAGAAGCGACTATCGCTGATAAAAACCCAGTTCCAACGGTAGCAATGACTGCGCCTTGTTGTCCCAACCAGTTGAGTACTTGCGCACCATAGGCTGTAAGCCCCGCATTACCTAAACCATATACCACCAGATACATACCGATTGAGAACAAGACGATTTGCCAAGGCGCCTTACGTACTACGTCGCTCACTGAAACCACCGCACCATGCCCGCCTTGCCATAAGCGGCCAGCGATTGCCATTAGTGTAACAGCAGCGATACCTGTGACCAGTGAAATAGGCAGTCCCAACGGCTCAGTCGCAAAGTAGGCGACCAATAGCAAGCCTAATAGAGGAAATGCAGCTCGGAATACCAATGGATCGGTAATAGCAGACTCTGGAGCGCTGAGTTCGCTAGTCGAGTAGGTTTTTGGAATATGACGTGCGTAGACAACCCACAATACCAGTAGCGTCGCTAATACAGACACTATATTGACCGGTACCATCACCGCCGCATAACGACCAAAGCCAATATCGAAATAATTGGCACTGACAATATTGACTAAATTTGAGGTGACCAATGGCAAGCTTGCCGTATCAGCGATAAAACCAGTCGCTATGATAAATGCCAGAGCTGATGGTGGCGAAAATTTCAGACGCAGCAAGATAGCAATGACAATCGGGGTTAGTAATAGCGCAGCCCCATCATTGGCAAAAAAGGCAGAAATAAAGGCGCCGAGTACGACAATCATCGGAAACAATAAGCGCCCTTGCCCATTGCCAAGGCGTGCCACATGCAATGCTGCCCAGCCGAAAAACCCTGCCCGATCTAAGATAAGCGAGATGATAATCAGCGCCACAAAAGTAAAGGTCGCATCCCAGACAATATCCCAGACGATACCCACATCTGATAGTTGCACGACGCCAAGCACTAACGCGACTAAGGCACCACCCATGGCGCTCCAGCCGATACCCAGTCCTTTAGGTTGCCAGATAACTAAGACTAAAGTGACCACAAAAATAGCAAATGCAAGCATTGTACAACCTTACTTAAGCTGACTTTATTCAGCCGATTTAATATAGGGAATTAGATCGATTAGGAGGTTAGATCGATTTTTGATTGACGCGGCTCGATACTTCTTCAGCACTCTCGACGCGTTCTGAATAGCGATCAGTGAGATAATCTGAACGCCCACGTGTGAGCCAAGTAAACTTCACTAGCTCCTCACAGACATCGACAAGACGCAGATATAACGGAGACATATCCATGCGATTGTCGTCGTTGAACTCCAAAAACGCTTTGGGTATCGAAGATTGATTAGGGATAGTAATCATCCGCATCCAGCGCCCAAGAATACGCATTTGATTGACTGTATTAAAGCTCTGACTACCGCCGCTGACTTGCATTAGTGCTAGGGTTTTACCTTGAGTTGGACGTACACCACCTAGGGACAGCGGTATCCAGTCGATTTGCGCTTTCATGATACTGGTAATACTGCCGTGACGCTCTGGACTTACCCACAGCATGCCTTCTGACCACTGCGCCAGCTCTCGCAATTCTTGCACTTTGGGATGGTCTGAGTCTACATCGTCAGGCAACGGCAAGCCGGATGGATCAAACATTTTTACTTCACAACCATACCAACGTAGCAACCGGCTCGACTCTTCAGCGGCCAATCTAGAAAACGAGCGTGCACGGACAGAACCGTATAGCACTAATATTTTCGGTGGATGACGTGAGTCATTTGGCGCAACCAAAGAATCAATGTCGATAGGCTGAAGATTATCTATATCAATATTGGGCAAATCGTCTAAGCTAAATTCTGGCGAAACAGTTGGATCAACTGCTAATGTTTGGTCAACCTCAGTGTTTGTCATGAGTAACAACCTCGCCGTCTTCTTTTGTGAAGCTACTTACTGGATTGGCTAGTAATTCAAACACATGCTCTGACGGACGGCATAGAGCAGCGCCTTTATCAGTCACTACGATAGGACGATTGATTAAAATAGGATGCGCAATCATGGCATCGATAATTTGGTCGTCAGACAACTCAGGATTATCCAGACCAAGCTCATCATTGATAGTTTCTTTACTTCTTAACAGCTCTCTAGGCGAAATCTGCATTTGTGCCAACAGCTCCACTAAACGATCGCGCGTTGGTGTATTTTTCAGGTATTCCACCACTTCTGGCTCTTCACCTGATGCTTTAATAATGGCAAGCGTGTTACGAGAGGTTCCGCATTTAGGATTATGAAAGATTAATGGCTTCATAGTGTTTACACCTATTTCATGTATTTATTGAAATGATAATTGGTTTAATCGTTACCTTGCTCAGCAGACTCATTTACTCTGCAGTCACTCAGGCTATCCATGAGTGACGCACACAATTCTGGATGTCCCGCACAGCAATCTTGCAACAGGAACTGAATGACGCTATCCATATGTGATAGCGAAGCACGATAGATAATCTGTCGGCTATGACGCTGTGAGACCACCCATCCTGCCCGTGCTAGCACCGATAAGTGGGCTGACATTGTGTTATGAGGGACAGAGAGCTGACGGGCTATTTCGCCCGCAGGCAGGCCTTCAGGCTCATGGCTGACAAGCAGCTTAAAAGCCTTTAAACGAGTATCTTGAGAGAGCGCAGCAAAGCTTGCGATAGCATTAGTTATTTCCATATGTCCAATAATACAGACATATTAAAATAATTCAATGTTTTACAGATATTTTTATTCTAAAAGAGATATCTCTGTGTAATTAAACTATATATATCAACGAGTAGAGGCGATTAACTAAATAGTGAAAATGACGATCACTTCACCTTCTCAACTTAAAATTATCTACGTTTGGCCTTATGTAAATAACAAGTTTAATATATGTTATTGTATATTGATGATACTTATAAGTTCATGCTAGATTGAATACGAGTTTATGCAACAGTAAAACTAAGTTTGGCTGGTAGCTCTCGCTCTGTACTGCCAATAAACCTGATTAAAATAACTATTATGATTAAAACAACAATAAGGAAATAACCATGCTACTAGAGAAAATTAAGACACCTGGACTTTCGCACCTATCCTACTTGGTAGGCTCTGGCGGTCAAGCAGCGGTAATTGACCCACGTCGTGACTGTGCGATATATGTAGAAAAGGCGCGCGCAGCTGGACTTAAGATTACTCATATTTTTGAGACACATCGCAATGAGGATTTGGTTTCTGGAGCACCTATCTTGGCCGCAATGACAGGAGCAACAGTTTTGCATGGACCCAATCCAGAACAACCTGTTGTCTACGCTGAGACAGTACGTAATGGTGACTGCTTTTCAATTGGCCAATTAGAAATCCGTGTCTTAGAAACGCCTGGTCATACTGATGATCATCTTGCTTATACGCTGTTTGACACGGTGTACCCAGATAAGGCGGTTGGCGTTTTTACTGGAGATGCACTATTTGTAGGTGATGTCGGTCGTACTGACTTCTATCCTGAGCATCGTAGAGAAGTTGCAGGTTTACTTTATGATTCGTTACAAGACATTCTAGCGCTCGGTGATCAAGCAATTATTTATCCAGCTCATGGTGCAGGCTCAGTCTGTGGTTCAGGCATGGCGGAGCGTGAGTTTTCTACCGTCGGTCACGAAAGAATGAACAACCCACGTTTACAGATTAACGATCGTGAGGCTTTCATTGATTTCAAGACTAGCGAGAACCATTATCAGCCACCCTATTTCAGATTGATGGAGCGCCTTAATATGGAAGGTGGTGAAGCGCCTCCAGTCGTTATGCGTCCGCGTAACCTTTCGCTCAAACAGCTGCATGACTGCAATGCTGATCATCTCATCGATATTCGTGAACCAATGGCATATGCGTCAGGACACCTGCCCGGCTCTATGAGCTTACCTGTCAACATGCTACCTGCGTTTGCTGGATGGTTTATTGAAGAAGGACAAAGCTTGTCCCTGATTGCCTCTGATGAAGAGCAACTGGCGACTGCGATGGAGCATCTGGTGCGTATTGCTTTTGATAACATCATAGGTGGCTATGTAGGTATCGTCCCTGCCGCTGCTAAAGGGGAACAGATGCAGCAAACCCCTATGATCGATACAACTGAGGTAGAGAGTCGTCTTAATAAGGCTCAGAACTGGACATTGCTTGATGTACGCGATGTCGATGAGAGGAATACTAGTGCGATTGAAGGGTCAGAGCATATCTATGTCGGTCACCTGAACGAGCGTTGGCATGAGCTTGACCAAAGTCGCCACTACACATTAATGTGTGCTAGCGGTGCTCGGGCAACGATAGCAGCAGGGTGGCTTGCTAGTCGAGGTTTTGAACACATTGATATCTATCTAGGGTCAATGGGTGCATGGCAAGCAACGCATGAGTAACTCTTTACCCGTAGCTAAAATCTACAATGAGCTAAACGCGTCTCAAGTTTTAAACAATAAGTTTTAAGCGAAGCCATTTTAAAGTGCTGTAACTAAGACATGCTATACCTAAAATAAGTACAACGACCCTTCTTTTACTCAGTATAAGACTGATATAAAAGAAAGGTTGTCTTTTTAGCTGACCTTTAATTGATACGACTTAAGTGAATATAAGTCATAGTTCTAGATTCTAATTCTAGATTCTGACTCTTACTGTATTTCCTTACCTGACTTATCACTCATAAAACATAGATACATAAAAAACAGACACAAAAAAACCCCAAGTAAACTAATACTTGAGGCGAAACTTGCTTAAACTTAAGAGTTTAAATTCGTTTTAAATATGGCGCAGCGGACGGGACTCGAACCCGCGACCCCCGGCGTGACAGGCCGGTATTCTAACCAACTGAACTACCGCTGCTTAGGTCTCTTAGCTTGTTTAGCCACTTGCTAAGAAGTGGTGGGTGATGACGGATTCGAACCGCCGACATTCTGCGTGTAAGGCAGACGCTCTACCAACTGAGCTAATCACCCTTCGAACAATTGCGATGCAATTTATTCAACATCAACTGAGCTCTTAAGTTTGTCACTAAGCTCTGCTGCTGTGGGTGTGTATTATATAGATTTACAGTTGGGTGTCAAACAGTATTTACCACTTTTTTAGATATTTTTTCGATTTTTATTAGAATGTCTAGCAAGCATTTGTTTTTATTGATTTTATATTTTCATACAAAACCAATATTTTTTAAGTTTAATGCTTACTTATTGGCTAATGCTTGCTCTATGTCGTTTTCGATGGCTTCTGGCTTAGTCGTTGGTGCATAACGGTCAATCACCTGACCTTTACTATCGACTAGAAACTTGGTGAAGTTCCACTTGATACCATCTGTCAGCACGCCACCCTTTTGTTCTTTGAGCCATTGATAGATAGGATGAGCATCTGCGCCATTGACATCAGTCTTCGCCATCATCGGAAAGCTGACACCATAATTCTTTTGGCAAAACGCACCAATCTCGTCATTGCTACCTGGGTCTTGGCTACCAAATTGATTACAAGGAAAACTGATAACCACCAGTCCTTGGTCTTTATACTGTTGATATAGCGACTCTAAGCCTTCGAACTGCGGCGTAAATCCACATTTGCTTGCGGTATTGACGATTAATAATACTTTATCTTGATAATCTGAAAACGCTTGCGAGCTACCATCCATGCGCTCAGCCGTAAAATCATAAATTGTACTCATCATTTATCCTTAAATTGAGGTTTTTGTTGTTTTGGGTGTTTATGCAGTATTTCTTTTTCTATCATACACATAATAAAACTATTAAAAAGGAAGCACCGTGTACTTCCCTTTCACACTTCTAATACTACTTAGCCTACTTACTTCTCAGACTTATCCAAATCAATAGATACTGAGTTGATGCAATAGCGCATGCCTGTTGTCTCAGTAGGACCATCAGGGAATACATGACCTAAATGTGCGCCGCAGTTGCTACAAGTGACTTCGGTGCGAGTCATGCCTAGCGAGTTATCGACGTGCTCTTCAATCGCGCTATTATCGATACCTTGATCAAAACTTGGCCAGCCACAGCTCGCATCAAATTTATTGCTTGAGTCAAACAAGCTTGCACCGCAGCCTTTACAACGGTAAACGCCATCATCAGTCGCATCATTATATACACCTGTAAATGGGCGTTCAGTGCCCTTCTCACGCATAATATGATACTCATCAGCGGTTAAACGCTCTTTCCAGTCAGCTTCAGTCAACTGGCTGATTTCTTCTTTGCTTAGTTGATTGTCTTGCATAATTTATCCTTATTCGAGTATTTATTATCTAATCTCGGTAACTATTTTATCGCCATATGATTATGAGAACGACGTGCTCTATCTGTTGGTTATCGACACACTATTCAAGGCATATATAAGAAAAGCACTCTTTATATTGGGAGATAGACAACATGATTGAGGAGATTAACTGAATTAAATATAGCAAATTAATTTTGGATAATGATGGGTAAAGATGTAATTTTGATATCTATACATTTTATGCTCTATATAAGAGATTTAGAGCTACATAAGTATAAGCAAAATGCTAATTGCTAATTGCTAATTGCTAATTGCTAATTGCTAATTGCAAGATATACTTGCAAATACTAATAAAGCTGATTGTAAAATTGTTTGCAAATTAACTATCGATGCAATAATATCTTGCATTAGTGTTTAATTAAAATGTTTAATATATCTCTACACTGAATAACTACTGATTAATAAAGGCTCAAACGACTATGTCTGACGACAATAGCAAAAGTACGCAAGCGGAACGACTGGTACAGTTGCGCCGTGACAAAGGATTTACTGCTGAGCAGCTAGCACAAGCCATGACAGCCGCTGGTGCAAAAGTGAGTCGTGGCGCTATCTCAAACTGGGAGCGCGGTACCAACGGTATTGTCTCATCCAAGCTGCCTACACTTGCACGTATTTTGGGCTGTAGTGAAGGATATCTGTTGCGCGGCGACCTCAACAATGAGGCTATTGATGCAGACGAATCGACATCATCTGTAAAGCGCAGTGAACATCAAGAGATAGATACGATTTCCCACACCCAGTCAGATATTAAAATAACTGATGCTCAGTCCATGATAACTTCTACTGCTGGTAAAGACTCAAAAACCAATTCGACAACCAATCCGAAAAACGGTCATGCTATGAACACCATAAAAAAATCTGATAAATTACAAAACGTTTGCTATGACATTCGTGGTCCTCTATTGCAGACTGCCAATAAGATGGAAGCAGAAGGCAAACGCATATTAAAACTAAACGTGGGCAATCCAGCGCCTTTTGGTTTAGAAGCCCCGCATGAGATTTTGCGCGATGTCGCTATGAACCTATCTGAGGCGACTGGTTATTCAGACTCGCAGGGGATTTTCTCAGCGCGCAAAGCCATTTTGCAATACTACCAATCAAAGGGGTTGCTGTCGGCCGTTGACGTACGTGATGTGTATTTGGGCAATGGGGTTTCTGAGCTTATTGTTATGACCATGCAGGCGTTGATGAATGACGGTGATGAAGTCTTGATTCCGATGCCAGACTACCCGCTTTGGACAGCAGCAGCCAATCTCGCTGGCGGTACTGCTGTGCACTATCGCTGTAATGAAGAAGATAACTGGCACCCTGATATTGAAGACATTAAGTCTAAAATCACGAGCAAAACGAAAGGTATCGTGGTTATTAACCCAAATAACCCGACAGGTTCACTTTATAGTGATGAGCTATTAAAGCAAATTATTGAAGTCGCTAAAGAGCATGATTTAATCATCATGGCCGATGAGATTTACGACCGCATTCTCTATGATGATAATGTACATACGCCGATGAGCACCTTAACTGACGACGTGCTAGTACTCTCTTACAATGGCTTGTCGAAGTCGCATCGTATTGCAGGATTTCGCTCAGGTTGGATGATGGTATCAGGCCGCAAACAGCACGCAGCTGACTTTATTGAAGGCTTAGACATGCTAGCATCCATGCGTCTTTGCTCTAACGTGCAAGGACAATATGCTATTCAAACCGCGATGGGTGGGCATCAGAGCATGCAAGACCTGACTTCTGAAAAGGGTCGCTTGTATAAGCAACGTGAGATGGCAGTCTCACGTCTTAATGCTATCAAAGGTATTTCTTGTACCATGCCTCAAGGCGCATTTTACTGTTTCCCAAAAATGGATCCAGAGGTCTATCCTATCACTGATGATATGGATTTTATGATGGATTTGCTCGTTGAAGAAAACGTATTGATGGTTCAAGGTACTGGGTTTAACTGGGACAGACCCGACCATTTCCGTCTGGTGTTCTTACCTAACTTGCTTGACCTAGAGAATGCGATGGATAGATTGGACAGATTTTTTGCCAAAAAACGTAAGCAATTTGGTACCGAGTAAATCGTTATATATCATTAAAAAAACGCTTATCGGCATGATGCTGATAAGCGTTTTTTATTGCGTTGAACCTAGTTATTCAAACTCAATTATGACAATTCACTGATAAAAACAGCGCATTAAAAAATGTTGCTCAATACGAGATAACTGATGGCAGACATAGTAGCCGCTGCAGGCAGCGTCACAATCCAAGCCAAACCAATTGGTTTCATAAGCTTCCAGTTAGTATCTCTGTTGACGATACCGATACCCAGTACCGCGCCTACTAGCGTGTGAGTACTTGATACAGGTAGACCCATCGTCGATGCACCCATCACAACAGCTGCTGCTGCTAGCTCAGCTGAGAAGCCTGAAGCTGGATGCATTTTCGCTAGATTGGTACCGACAGTTTGAATCACTTCTTTACCAATGAACCAAAGACCAACGATTAGTGCCACACCAAAGGTCAGCATGACAGCAGGTGGCACCGCAGCTTCAGTAGCGATACTATTAGTACGAATCACATCCATAATGGCGGCAAAAGGACCAACCGCGTTGGCGATATCGTTTGAACCATGACTAAAGGCAAAAGCTGACGCGGTAAAGACCTGCATCCAGCTAAACATAATGAACGTCGCTTTGGTCAAATCTTCTTTATGCTTACCGCGGATACTCTTGGTATAAATATAGGTCGCTAACCATACTAGCGCCGCTATCATACCCATAATCAAGAAGCCCTGTAGTGTGGTCAGGCCGCTATTAACATTTTTCAGACCTTTAAAGACGACTAGAGAAGTCATCACCGCACCACCTGCGGCAGCAATGATAGGTACCCATTGCTTAAGTGCTTTTAGAGTATCAAGGCTACTGCGCTCATTCTCAATATCATAAAGCTTTTTGTAGTAATCAGTTTCTAAATCTTCAACGATACAATCATCATCTTTATAGATTTCCTGATCACGTAGCATCGCTGACGTATAGGCCAATTGCTCAGACTCTGTCAAACCATCCAAAAACTCTTTATGGTTTTGCTTTAAGACTTTTTTATTGCCTTTTAGCGTCGCAATATGAGCTTCGGTTTTATCATTATATTCAATGATGTTTTTCTTAATTTGTCCATATAAAAGATAAGACAACACGCCACCTAGTAGCGGCGACAATACCCAAGAAATAGCGATGGTCCCAACCGTTCCCCAGTCTACCGTTGATAGCGCCATGTCCGTACCACCTAACGTGATACCTAAAACAATGGAGCTACCAATCACACCGCCAATAATGGAGTGAGTGGTCGAAACAGGCAGACCTTTTTTGGTCGCAAATAACAGCCAAAATGCTGCTGCAACCAATGCGGAGAGCATGACATAAATGAACTGATTGGGCGTCACTGATAGACCATCTAGATCGACGATGCCGCTTCGAATCGTATCAGTCACCTCCCCGCCTGCAAGGACTGCCCCCGATACTTCAAATATCGCGGCAATACCCAATGCTTGCGGGATAGTCAACGTCCCTGCACCCACCGAAGTACCAAAGGAGTTGGCGACATCGTTACCACCGATATTGAATGCCATAAAGACACCAAAAGCGGTCGCCACAATGAATAGCGTCGTTTGCTGACGCATGGTGTAATCTAAACCCCACCACAAGAAGTAGGAAGTCATCGCAATCAGTAAAATGGCAAAAAATAGATTGATTCTCATAGAGCCAACTGGCTTGACTGACTCTGTAGAACTGCTGCTAATACCCATACGTTAGTACGTCCTGCGTAAGCTGATTAAAATTATATGAGGTTGATAATATTGCGCTGCTACTCACAGTGCTTGTTACGGCATCTAATGAAGTAGCATATATAAAATATACAACATGCGGTTAGAAGATTTTGAACCGACTAGAGAGAAAGTAAATAATACATCCTTCAACATGTCACAAAGCCGCAAGTGATATTGCCAAATCGTCTGATTACAGCATCTTGCGGCTTATATATTTCTTAGCGATATTTGTGGTACTACTAGGGCGTGTCTTCAATTCACCCGATAGTCATCTAAATGGGCTAAAAATGGCTAAATCTTGCCAAACAGCGTCAAATAGCTAGTTAATATCCCGATATTATCTGCGCTATTTTTCTTGTTTGACGGCAATTTATCTCATTTTTATCACCATTTTTGAAATGAAGACACGCCCTAACAGCTATTGTAACAATTTTTGTCGTAATTATTAAGTTATCTATACTAAATAACCAAAACACGTTGTTTGCTAAATTAAAATTATTATTTAGCAGGAGCTGTTTTGCGCTCTATTATATTAAATATGAGCACATAATGCATGATGATATTGCGAGATTTGTAACTGCTAGTGTATACGGACAAGACCACACTCTGTAAAAGACAGGATAACTCGAATATGTTTCGAGCCATCCTACTTAGGAAATACTTGAAAAACACTTGGAAAATACAATTATATGAGCCTATAAGAATCCTTAAAACTCATTCATTTTTGAGAACTATTTGCTTTCAGAAAATGCAGACAACTGCTCAATAGCATGATCTAACACGTCTAAACGCGCTTGACGTTTTTCATTGGTCGCAATAACACACCATGGTGCTATCTTGGTATCCGTGCGTGCCAGCATATCTGCTGCAGACTGCACATAATCTGACCATTTATCACGGTTACGCCAGTCATCATCTGTCAGTTTAAATTGCTTATGTGGTGTTTCTTCACGATCTTCAAACCGTTTAAGCTGCTCTTTTTTATCAATCGCTAACCAATACTTGATAACCAACGTTCCTGCTGCTGCCAAGTCCGCCTCAAAACGATTGATCTCATCATATGCTCGTTGCCATTCATCAGTCGACGCAAATCCTTCAATACGCTCAACCAACACGCGCCCATACCACGTACGATCAAAAATGGCGATACGGCTAATACGATTGGTTTGCTCGTCAGGCAATCTTGTCCAGAAACGCCACAAGTAAGGATGCTGAGTCTCATACAACATCGGCGCGCCAATATTATAAATTTGATACTCGCGGGGATCTAGCGGTGCGACCAACCTCTTGATTGCACCGCCCTTGCCAGCAGCGTCCATTCCTTCAAAAGCAAATACAACATGCTGGCCTTGGCGTGCACGTAACAATTCAGCGAGCCTTGCCTGCTTCTCTGCCAATGCCTCACGATAGTCGGACTTACTGATTTTTTTATCTTTAATAGACGTCAGCTGCTTAGGTATCGGTACAGGCTCAAACTGTTTTTGTTTAGTATCTGAGTTAATTTTCAGTGTCTCGGACTGAGAATGGTTTTCTGACGTTTCCTTGTCACTGTCATTGCTATCTGCCTGACTACTCACCAGCGCGGTTTGCATAGCGTGTAGCACCAAGTGACAAAAGTTATCAGCAGCCTCTAACTTATCGTCACCATCAATGATGACCCAATCATCCTGTTGACGCAGCAAGGTTGCAGCCACCTCATTAAACTTTTCGATGACTTGCTTATTATGCCAGTCAATTTGATACAAAAACTGCGGATCTGCTTCATCATCCTCTAAGCGACTGTGTAACGTTTCGATATCAACATGAAACCAGCATTTTAGTAATTTGGTTTGATTAGAAATGAGATCCTTTTCAAATGCTTTTAGCGTATCTAACTGCTGCTGTAGATAGTCTTGCCACTGAGCGATAGGAAGCGAATTTTTATCTGTCTGACCTTTATCATTTGATAATGTTTCAAGGTTCTCACTATCTGATGTCGCTAGTCGCATGACGTTGTATAATAAATCAGCATACCAGTTGCCGAAATATACCATGACATCACCATGGCGCGGCATTGCGCTAGTATGTGCTTGCCAAATAGGCTGATAGCTCAATGGCGAATGACCAATGGTAGCCTCAACTTTAAGCAGCCTTGGATCCACCCATTGCCGTAACTGTTTAACGGCGGTACCTTTACCCGCTTGCTCCATTCCGTTAACTAGTACTAACAGGCCTGTTGGCTTATTGAGGGTCGGCGGCGTTTGCTGGCGAGTGGCTTTTAAAGCATACTGAGCTGTTACCAATGCCAGTCTAAGTGAATCTTCATCCAGTGAAAACTGACTTAAAGGATTGGGCTTTAGACGCTGCTCCACAATTTGCTCACTAAATTGTGTACTTACCGCTTGTGGTGCTTTTGGTTCAGTAGTATCATTTTTTTTAGACATGATTACACTCGCTATTATTGTTATTGGGCTGCTTTACCGTTGAGTGACTTATGGAATAGCTATTAATAGGACAACTCTCAATATTTCGATCTCATCGCTCATTTTCATCTCATTTAATCATAGCACTGCGCCGATCGAGTAAATAATATTGCTGTGTAACAGATTGATATTTGTATTCTTAATTACTTTCTTTTAAGGTGAACACAATTTTGAGTATAGGATAGAACAGTTGTTGAAAACCTTATAGCCCTGAACCACCATATTTAAAACAACCATACTCAAATTTGATTACCCTATTTACTTCTACAGGATCTACTGCCATGACCGCTTTAGCTGATTTACAACAGCATTTGACACGTTTTTGGGCGATGCCTCATCACCAAGATGATGAATTAAATGCTAAGCTCAAAGAAGTACAAACATGGCAACAAGCACGTCTGCAGCAGACGCATCGCGAGCTATTTGAACAACCCAAAAACCAGCTAATGGCAGATTACTTTCTCACCCAACTGTATGGTGGCGAAGAGTTCAAGTTATTAGCAGAGCAATTGGCACGTATCCTGCCAAAAGCGAAAAAGCTAGAACGTCTTGCCAAAGAGTCAGCTCTAGAGGCTGGTAGCATGGGTATCCAAGCAGCAATTTTTGCCATTGAGCTAGATCTGCATTTAGCCCAGTGGTTACTCGCTCAAGATTTGCCAGTGAACGAAGAGAACATGCTAACCGCCTATCGAACTATCGATGAAGAAAACGAGCGCCGAGTTCAGATTGCCAATTTAAAAGACGTCTGTTATCGCACAGACAAACATTTAAATTCGTTTATGCTCAAAAAAGCCTTTGCACTAGCAAAAAGTACAGCCTATCGTCATGGCTACCAGCCGCTTTATGATTTTATTGATACAGGATTTAAGGCCATGAAACCTCTGAGCAGCGTCAGCGATTTTATTGAGCCGTTCTGCAAGCGTGAGCTGTCCATTATTGATCAGGTTCATGATACGGATAATGGCAGTAAGCCAGTAGCGTTTGGTGTATCATAAGGTCAATATGTTGAATAGCCAATTGACGCTTACTATTTAACGATTTCCTCCGATAAAGACAATCATAAAAATAAATTCTAGGACAACATGATGACTGATAATTCAAAAGATAGCAGCGCCCCTTCTAATCAAGCCACAACAACTAATGGTCATTTGCAAGACAAACTGGTAAAAGACAGTATTGCTCATAATCAACAGATTAGCGCGCAGATATTACGCAACCAAACAACCAATGTCGTGCCGAGCAAGAATAATAGCGTTGCTAGTGATGACAATAGCGACTTTACTAAAGTTCAAGACCTACCAACTGGAACGCCACAAGGCCAACAAACCACTATGCCAAACAACGATCAAACGACTCGCACAAACCCTTCAGAGCAAACCATAAAACAAACGCTATTCAATCAGCGTGATGATATCAATAATCCGCACACGCCTGAAACAGACGGCAACGAGCAGACGCATTTTGGTTATAAGACAGTCAATAAAGCAGAAAAACAAGCACGTGTGGCTGACGTATTCACTTCTGTTGCCAAAAAATACGACATCATGAATGACTTGATGTCATTCGGTATTCATCGTCTGTGGAAACGCTATGCGATTAGTCTATCAGGCGTACGTGCTGGTCAGCATGTCCTTGATATCGCTGGTGGTACAGGTGATTTAGCCAAAGTATTTAGCCGTGAAGTTGGTCGAAATGGCCACGTAGTACTATCTGATATCAATGCTGCGATGCTAGAAGTAGGCCGTGAGCGCCTGATTAATGCTGGTTGTAATAATGTTGATTTTGTCTTGGCAAACGCTGAGACATTAGCACCATTTGATGATGAAAGCTTCGATTTAGTGACCATTAGCTTTGGTTTGCGTAACGTCACAGATAAAGATGCCGCGCTAAAATCTATGTATCGCGTCCTAAAGCCAGGCGGTCGTCTATTGATTTTAGAATTCTCCAAACCAGTATTTGAGCCACTATCTAAAGCCTATGATTTGTATTCATTTACCGCACTGCCAGTGATGGGTAAGCTGATTGCTAATGATGCTGAAAGTTATCAGTACTTAGCTGAGTCAATTCGTATGCATCCTGATCAGCAGACACTCAAGCAGATGATGCAACAAGCTGGGTTTGAAAACTGCGATTATCATAACTTGACTGCTGGTATCGTGGCTGTCCATCGCGGCTTTAAAGCGTAACGATAGAGTACGATTTGCAAGACTATTACGTTTAACAGACCTTATTGAACCTAACACGAACACACTATGCGCTGATGCAGCTAATGCGAAGGCGCTCACTTAACGATGCGAGAGCCTTATGCTGACTGTCCTTCTATTAGCTGGTGCCGAAAAGCTAATTAACATTGCCATTGCTAGTGATGAGATTACCAAAGCAGGTTTAGCGCCCCTTGCAGGTAAGGTGTTACGTCTTAATATGGGAATGCCGGAGATTCATTTAGATATCTTGTTCACTCATGAGCGTTTGCGCTTTGAGCCGGTCACGACAGAGAGCGTATTTGAGCCAAGTGGCCAGATGAATGAGCGCCAAAGAGCCGGCATGGAGCGCGCACGTTTTGGTCACAGTCGTCCGGACTGTACCATCACCGTAGACAATGCCGCTCAACTACTCAATCTAATGCGCGGTGCGGAAGGTAACCTGCCAATCGCTGGCGATTACAAAGTGCTAATGCAGCTCAAACAACTGGTTGCAGGATTTGACCCTGACGTGGCTGGACAGCTTGAGCCTTTTATTGGTAAACCAATGGCTAGCCAGTTACACCTTCTTATCTCTCAGCTCAAAGGTAGCTGGCGTCATAGTGCCAAACGTGCTTTTGATGACGTCAGTGATTGGGCCAATGAAGTAGCTGGCAATAGCACACCTGACCCTATCGAGGTGGCTGAAGCAAATGATCTTAAGCAGCTATTGTTAAAATTACGTGCTGACGTCGAACGAGAAGAAGCCAAACTTGCTGCTATCAAAGAAGAGCAAGCTCAGTTTCTTAACAACTCGTTTCATCAATAGCCGATTGTCTCAATCATAAATGAACGCTATTACCGATGGCACTATTTATGATTAAGCACAACGCCTACCCCATTTTCGTCTTTGTTTAGAGTACCTAACCTCATGCTATTATCGCACCGCGCTCGTCTACTTGAGCTTTGGCGTATCGCCGCAATGTATCGCCTTGATACCCATTTTTCTATCGAAGAAGCACCGCAACTGCAACCTTTGGCGCGATTAATTCGCATGCATCCAGCAGCATGGGGTAAAAAGCACCAACCAAATGCGATTAAGTATGCGCTTGAAGATATGGGTACGCTGTTTTTGAAACTTGGCCAGTTACTCTCAACGCGTCGCGACTTGGTACCGCCTGAGATTATCGCTCAGTTGATTCAGTTGCAGGACAAAGTTAAGCCTTTTGACGCTGATATCGCTGTCGCCCAAATTCAGCATTCTAAACATGGTCTTGGCCAGTCTATTGAAACCTTGTTTGCTCGATTCGATATCAAACCGTTAGCGGCCGCCTCTATCGCCCAAGTACATACGGCTGCCTTACATGATGGGCGTGAAGTCGTGGTAAAAGTGGTTCGCCCCGATATTCGCACTGTGATTGTTTCTGACTTTGAGCTACTGCGAGAATTGGCAAGTTGGGCATCTGCACGTATTGAAGCAGCACGTGCCGTCCATATCATTGATATTGTCGAAGACTATCGGCAAGTCATGCTCAACGAGTTAGATTTAACGCTTGAGGCTGACAATACTACTCAGATGCGTAATAACTTCTTGGGTTCAGCATTGATGTATGTGCCTGAAGTTTATGACGCTGCCAAAAACGTGATGGTCATGGAGCGTATCCAAGGCGTCCCTATCTCACAAGTTGAGATGTTTGATCAGTTAGGTTATGACCGTGCAGCGCTTGCAGAAAAAGGCCTAACCATATTTTTCACCCAAGTCTTCCGTGATAACTTCTTTCATGCTGATATGCATCCAGGCAATGTGTTCGTAGAGACGCCACCTGTGCAAACTCTACATGCAGGTATGGAAGCAGTTGATTTAGGTCATGAGCCACGTTATATCGGGCTTGATTGCGCCATCATGGGCACTTTATCAAAAGACGATCAGCTCATCGTGGCGCGGATGTTACTTGCTGTAATGAACAATAACTTTACCGCTGTGGTTGATATCGTCAGCCGTGCAGGCTGGATACCGCCAAATGCTGATAAGCATGCCCTGATGCGTGATATGAAACGTACCGTCGGCCCTATGCTACAAAAATCAATCGATGATATCGACTTTGCTGGCGTACTGATGCAGATTTTGGACATTGCGCGTAGACATCATATGAGTATCCCGCCGCAGCTGATGCTTCTGCTAAAAACCTTGGTCCATGTGGAAGGACTCGGTCGTGATTTATATCCTGATCTAGACATTTGGTCACTTGCCAAACCAATTCTAAGCAGTTGGATTAAAGAGCAGTTAGATCCTATGCGTAATCTACAGCAACTGCGTCAACAACTGCCTGAAATACTCCTGTCTACCACTGATATTCCTAAACTATTAGATCAAGGGCTACAAAGCCTTGCCTCACAGGGCTCTCGTCAGGACAGTCAACTACGCGAGATACAACAGATTCGCGCTGACATGCTAAACGACCGTCGCCGCGATTGGTTGGCACTCGCAGGGTTTGCTATTTTTATTGCTATCGCTACGCAAGTTATCGGCTGGCTATCACCTATATTTTATATACTGGCTGTCTTGGTAGTTGTTTGGCGCATCTTAACTTAATTATAAAAGAACAAATGTCTATCAATAGAGCATATCAAATGGATATTGAATATGCTAAGTTAATGCTAAATAGTCACATTATCTATAGGAATCCTCATGTCAGCGCTACCACTGTCACAGACCCATAATACTAATAAACCAGACTATAGTGAGGCTATCACAGCTTTGCAAGAACGTTTTGGCAAGCAACTGAGTTTGAACGCTACAGTGCGTGAGCAGCATGGCCATACCATGACTTGGTTAGCCAATCAGCCGCCAGATGCTGTATTAACGGTACAGGACAAACAGGAAGTAGCTGCGGCCGTTAAAATTTGTCATCAGCATCAAATGCCAGTGATTGCTTTTGGTATCGGCTCTTCTTTGGAAGGTCAATTAAATGCTCCCTATGGTGGACTGTGCATCGATATGCATGCGATGGATGCTATTTTACAGGTCAATAATGAAGATTTGACTGTTACCGTTCAGCCTGGCGTGACGCGTGAGCAGCTAAACCACTATCTGCGCGATACAGGGCTGTTTTTTCCGATAGACCCTGGTGCCAATGCCAGTATTGGCGGCATGGTCGCCACTCGTGCCTCAGGTACTAATGCGGTACGTTATGGCACTATGAAAGATGTGGTACTTGCACTAGAAGTAGTAACCGCAAGTGGCGATATCGTACGAACAGGCACACGCGCGAAGAAGTCTGCGGCCGGTTATGATTTGACGCGCTTGATGATAGGCTCAGAAGGTACACTTGGTATTGTCACTGAAGTCACGCTAAAACTATTTGGTATTAGCGAGTGTATAGGCAGCGGCATTTGTCATTTTTCAACCATCGAAGATGCTTGCCAGGCCGTAATGCTGACCATTCAGATGTGCTTACCTATTGCTCGTGTCGAGCTGCTTGATGCAATGCAAATCAAAGCATGTAATCAATATGCCAATCTCGATTTAACCGAAACGCCTACGCTATTTGTTGAATTTCACGGTACAGAAGCAAGTGTTGCTGAACAAGCGCAAATGTTTGCTGATATTATCGAAGAGTTTGATGGTCGTGATTTTGCTTGGGATAGCAATGAAGCTGAGCGTAAACGTCTCTGGCAGGCAAGACACAATGCTTATCATGCTAGCTGTGCGTTACGTCCTGAGACAAGCGCCCTATCGACTGACGCTTGCGTACCTATTTCTCGCTTGGCAGAATGTGTCAGCGCCACTGCAAAAGATATTGAAGCATCAGGGATGATTGGACCAATTGTAGGTCATGTAGGCGACGGTAACTTTCATGTTTTATTATTGGTCGATACCAATAATCCTGAAGAGGTAGCTACTGCTGAGGGTATTATCGGTCGTCTCGCCACGCGGGCTATCGAGATGGATGGTACTTGTACGGGTGAGCACGGGATCGGACAAGGCAAACAAAAATATATGCAGCAAGAACATGGTAATGCCCTGATACTTATGGAAGCTATCAAGGCAGCCCTCGACCCTAAAAACATCCTTAATCCAGGGAAAATATGGCCTGAGGCTTTATCTATTTCCTAATACTATTAGAAAAACTAAAACCGTACTAAAGCCAGAGCGATAGCCAAAAAAAATGCGCCTACTTCTCATCAAAAGCAGGCGCATTTTTTATATTGAATACTGATTACTATAACATCTGATCGATTGCCATCTGTGTCAGTACGCGGCCACGAGCAGTACGCAGCACATAACCTTGTTGAATCAGATATGGCTCAATCACATCTTCAAGCGTACCACGGTCTTCAGCCATCGCTGCTGCCACTGCTTCAACACCAGCCGGACCACCGTCAAAGCGCTCGTGCAATATTTCGATATAGCGTCTGTCTAGATGATCAAGACCACGTCTATCCACTGCCAGCATATCTAGCGCGCTACCTGCAATCGCGCCATTAATACTACCGTCGCCTCTTACCTCGGCATAGTCACGCACACGGCGTAATAGGCGGTTAGCAATCCTTGGTGTACCCCGTGCACGGCGCGCAATCTCTATAGCGCCATCTTCACTCATTGGTACACGCATTAGACGTGCTGCTCGACTGACAATCGTCGTTAGATCAGCGATGTTGTAAAACTCAAGGCGCTGTACAATCCCAAAACGGTCACGTAGTGGTGACGTCAGTAGCCCTGCTCTAGTCGTTGCTGCTACCAAGGTAAACGGTGGCAAATCAAGCTTGATAGAACGCGCAGCAGGCCCTTCGCCAATCATAATATCTAATTGGAAATCTTCCATCGCTGGATAAAGTATCTCTTCAATAACCGAGCTTAGACGGTGAATTTCATCAATAAACAGTACGTCACCCGCTTCTAGATTGGTCAGCATGGCTGCCAAATCTCCTGGGCGCTCAAGCACTGGCCCTGAAGTAGAACGCAGATTACCACCCATTTCACGAGCGATAATATTGGCGAGGGTCGTCTTGCCCAGACCCGGTGGACCAAATATAAGTGTGTGATCTAGCGCTTCGTCACGGCCACGAGCAGCACCGATGAACACTTCCATCTGCTCACGTACCACCGGCTGACCAATATACTCAGCCAATAATGCTGGTCGGATATTGGCATCAGGAGCATCACTTGCACCTTCTAGCGGATTAATTAAGCGATCTTGCGTCATAGAATTTATCATTATATTAAAAAATTAGTTAACAAATAGCATAACCAAACGCTGCGCATAAGTCATGCAAAACCTCATTAAGCGAGCACTAAAACGAAAATAAGCGACATTCAATGTCGCTTATTACTTTGATACATTATGTGGTTGTTATCGATAAACGGCTAGTTAATATGAATTAAAAGCCAGATAACTGCTGTAAAGTAGCTTTTAATAAGCCTTGAGTATCAGCAAAAGTATCTCCTTTACTCTTAGCAGCTTTAATCGCTAGCTGAGCTTCTTTTTCTTTGTAACCCAAGCTAATCAACGCGCCTTCTACTTCAGCGATGATACTGCCTTCGTGAGAAATCGTGGTTTCTTGAGGCGTCAATTCAAACGCACCATTATCAACGTCGATATTCTTTAACTTATCTTTTAGCTCAATTAATAAACGTTGCGCCGTCTTTTTACCAATACCTGGGATACGAGTCAATGCCGTCTCCGACTCTTGTTCGACGTGCATTTTTAGCTCAGCTGCTGACATTGCCGACAGCATAGCCAAGGCCATTTTTGCTCCAACACCATTAATTTTAATTAACTGGCGAAAGACATCTCGTTCTTTTCGATCGATGAAGCCGTATAGCAATTGGGCATCTTCGCGAACATGGAAATGTGTCCAAATGCTGGCTTGTTCGTTAAGCTGTAACTGACAAAATGAAGGCAATGGCAGTTCGATATCATAACCCACACCAGAGGTCGTAATGATACAAGCAGTCGGTGCCATCAAGTACTGCACCTGTCCGGTAATCAATCCAATCATTATTTACGACCTCTTATGTAAAATATTATAAAATCAGCTGCTACTTCATGATTAACAACTACGTTCTACAATACAGTCTTATTGATAAAAATTTACCATACCTTCAAGACTGGTTGGGCGAATTTTATATGCTTGACCTGCAGAACCAAACGCTTCAAAACGATTGGTACAGATATCTGACATCGCTACCATAGACGCTTTGAAATATTTGCGTGGATCAAATTCACTTGGATTTTTTGCAAGGAATTCACGGATAGCACCAGTTGATGCCAGACGTAAATCCGTATCGATATTGACTTTACGCACACCATGTTTGATCGCTTCAACGATTTGCTCAACTGGCACACCATAAGTTTCGCCGATATCACCGCCATTTTCATTAATAACTTTTAGCCATTCTTGTGGCACTGATGAAGAACCATGCATAACAAGGTGAGTATTAGGAATACGGGCATGAATCTCTTTTACGCGCTCAATAGATAAGATATCACCTGTCGGTGGACGTGTGAACTTATAGGCACCATGACTAGTACCGATAGCAATCGCTAACGCATCGACATTGGTATCTTTTACAAACTGCTCAGCTTCATCAGCACTGGTCAAAAGCTGCTCATGATCCAATACGCCTTCAGCGCCAGAGCCATCTTCTTCACCAGCCATACCGGTTTCAAGACTACCTAAACAACCGATTTCGCCCTCTACAGAAACACCGCAAGCGTGTGCCATTTTGACGACTTCGCGCGTGACGCTAGCATTATAATCATAGTCCATTGGCGTTTTGCCATCTTCACCAAGTGAGCCGTCCATCATCACTGATGAAAAACCTAACTGGATTGAGCGTTGGCAGATAGCTGGCGACATACCATGATCTTGATGCATTACTACTGGAATATGTGGCCATTCTTCGATCGCAGCGATAATCAAATGACGCAAAAATGCTGACCCTGCATAGTTACGTGCGCCTGCACTGGCTTGGACAATAACAGGTGAATCACAAGCATCCGCAGCCATCATGATTGCACGCATTTGCTCTAAGTTATTGACGTTAAAGGCAGGAACACCATAGCTGTGTTCAGCGGCATGATCTAGAAGTTGACGTAAGGATATTAGGGCCATAAGACGCTCTCTGATTAGATTTTGAATAGTATTTTAAAAAACAGCTTGATAGCAATCATTTCACTGTATATTCGACCATACTGACCGTATATAGGCTAGTAAAATCCTGAATGATATTGGATATGATTACCACGCGGTGATTATAGCAAAAATTGTTCTGTCTTCGTAGCGGTTGACCGACTATTTGTCAGTCTATACCGTCTCTTGATATCAGTTTAATTTTATAAACTGTTATTTTATAAACTATCGTTATGACATACAACGCAAAAAGCCTTGGCAATCACCAAGGCTTTTCTAGTATTTTGAGGCTTATAAAGCAATGACTATTCTTAAAGGTTACATATCAATCGATAGCTTCCCAGTAAATCAGTCATTATAGTGCTTAGTCATCGCGTAGCTTAGTACTGTTGCTCTGCATCAACTGCAACATCATTTGCGCCATCAGCGACAGCGTTAGCGCCATCAGCAACAGCTTCAGCAGTATTTTCAACCGCTGTGTTAGTGCTTTCAGCAATAGCATCGCCAGTGTTTTCTAGAGCGTCTGTCGCAGCTGCACCAGCAGTGTCAGCGCCTTCGGCAACTTCAGTACCAGCGTCTTGAGCAGCAGCTTCAGCTTCAGCAGCAGCAGATTCTGTTTCAGCGGCAGCAGCATCAGCGTTTGCAGCAGCATCATCGCCAGCAGATTCAACAGCAGCTTCTGTGTTTTCTTCTGTTTGTTGGCTACATGCAGTGATTGCAAAGGTACCAGCAAGTACGCTAGCAAGTAATAAATGACGTTTTAACATAATAAACCTCTCGTAAATAATGCATGTCAAAATACATGGTCGCGCTATTTTATAGAGTGCGAATCAGACATGCAATAATAATTTTCAGTATATAAATAAATAATTACTGCTTAATAATAATCGATGGCTATTGCACTTACTTATGCTAATAAAAACAAGTAAATCAACAGCCAAAATATTATTTTTACAGACTACCTTAGTTATTTAAAGTTAGTTGTACGTCTAATGTTACTAAGCTACAGAGTATCGTTAATTAGTTAGGCATCTATTTGCAGCGCAGCGACTGCCGGAAGCACTTTGCCTTCTACAAACTCCAAAAACGCCCCACCACCCGTTGACATATAGCTCACACCATCAGCAACTTGATATTTATCAATAGCTGCTAACGTATCACCGCCGCCCGCGATAGAAAAACCATCGCTGTCTCTTACAGCAGTAGCTAATATCTGTGTGCCTTGCCCGAAAGCATCGACCTCAAATACACCCACTGGACCATTCCATAAGATAGTTTTTGCATTGATAATAGCATCGGCAAGCTGCTTTGCGCTTTCTGGTGCGATGTCCAATATCATGTCATTGTCACCGATCGCATCAACTGATTTGATCGTTGCAATGGCTTTTTGCAATGAGCCAGTAAAGTCAGCGAAATCGATGTCATTTTTATCAGCGACTACGACGTACTCAGGCAGCAAAATTTCAGTCTTGGTCATAATGTCATGTGCAGTATCGAGCAAGTCTGCTTCGTACAATGAGGCGCCAACACTATGACCTTGTGCCGCCAAGAAAGTGTTAGCAATACCGCCACCAACGATAATCCGTGTGCAAACTTCAGCCAAGCTGTGTAGCACTTCTAATTTTGTAGACACTTTTGACCCACCAACGATAGCAAGCATTGGTTGTGCTGGTGTTTCAAGCGCTAGGCTCAAAGCATCAAGTTCAGCAGCTAACAATGGCCCTGCACAAACGGTTTTGTCTGCTTGACGCATCGCTTGCGTAACGCCTTCTGTTGATGCCTGTGCACGGTGCGCTGTACCAAAAGCATCCATCACAAACACATCGCACAAATCAGCGTACTTTTTCGCCAGCGTGGCATCATTTTTCTTTTCACCGTCATTGAAGCGTACGTTTTCTAATAGAACCACTTCGCCAGATTTTAGATTGACACCTTGGGTAAGGTAATCAGTATTAAGACGTACAGGTGTCGATAGTTGCAAGCTTAATTTTTCCGTCAAATAGTCAGCAACCGGCGCTAATGAATATACAGCTTCAGGATTGCCTTCTGTTGGGCGGCCTAAATGTGAGCAAACAATTACCGCAGCGCCTTTTTCGAGCGCCATCTTGATGGTAGGAAGACTGGCTTGCAAGCGCGCATCGCTTGTGACCTTACCATCTTTAATAGGCACATTTAAATCTTCTCGAATCAAGACCACTTTATCCGTTAAGTTCAACTCACTCATACGCAAAAAATTCATTACCTGCTCCTATGCATCAATATATCTGTTAATTTGCGATTACTGTCGTTACTGATGTGACCGTTATAGTCAGCTCTATATAAATCGGATTCAGTGCTAAGCTCGATCAATCTACTATTTTGTAGCATTCTCGCTCGCCTGCCATATAGCCAAGCTATTTTATACCCGTGCTATATAGTCACTATCAGCTTTATTAATTTTTAATGTTTTTTAACGCTTGGCTCTTACACTTATCAAACCACTCTGATGGATCGATCAAGTAAGCAGAATTCAGCGGCGGTGTATTCTACCAGTTTTCTAGCGCAGTCTCACAAGCAACCTGACACAAATCTCAGCACGTTTAAAATATTTAGTCTAAATTCTCAGAGCATTATTCGATTGCAACAATTGCAGTTGCTAGCTTTAAGCATAGTCAATAAACCGTAACATTTCGTGGTGGTACTCAGCAGTCAAGCTCTTTATGATAGAAACATTGACAATAAAAATAATCCATTAGGAGAAAATAATGAGCATCAACTTAGACACTGCTAAACAAAACCTATTAAAATTAAAAGATGAGTACGAATCTCGAATTGATAAGATAGAAGATCATATTCAGAATCCGCAAGATGATCTCAATGAACACTGGGAAGATCAGGCTATATCCTATCGTCAAAATGACATGCGTAAAAATTTGATGAGTGAGGCACGTCAAAGCTTAATCTATGTCGAAAATGCATTAGGTCGGATTGAAAATGGTACTTATGGCGAGTGTGAAGTCTGCGGTGAACAGATCGAAGAGCAACGCTTAGAAGCGCTGCCCTATGCTACCTTATGTATGGAACACGCTGAGTAGCACTGTCATATTAATACTATATTGTAAGACTATTGCTACTCTAAAACTTCTCTAAAAAGCATGTTTCAAGTAGGTATTTTCCATCTAGAAAATGCCTGCTGCCATTGGTGACAGCGCTGAGCTATGTCTGCTACTGGTAGATCCATGATATCCCCGACTACTGCCACAAGCGCAATGGGCAAATCTACCAGCTCTGAGACATTTTCTGCGGTTAACCCTCCTATCACACATATTGGTATGCCTTGCTGACACCCTTCCACAAGCTGCTGACGCGAAATGATATTAGCATTTGGCTTAGTTGTAGAAGTAAATACAGCACCCATCGCAGCATAACTTGCGCCGTCATTTTTTGCTTCTTTAATCAGCGCTACATCACCATGGCAGGTACGACCGATGATTTGATGCGGTGATAGAGACTGTAGAGCATCACCGATACTGCCGTCTGTTTGACCAAGGTGTACCCCAACGCCAAGCTTTTCGGCCAACTTCACGTCATCATTAATAACAACTGGCACGTTATACGTTTTAGCTAACTCAACGATTCTTTGCGCCTCATCAAAAAGCTTCAAAGCTCCATCAGGTAGACTAAGCATTTGCTTACGACGAATTTGTAATAGCGCAATTAATCCTGTCGATAAGGCTGCTTCTAGCTTTTGATATAACAGCTCAAATTCATCATCGTTGGTCAACAAATATAGCTTAGGCATAACTGAGGAGAATGATGAACGACTCATAGCGTGTATCCTTAATTCTTAAATTCAACACAATAAAAAAGCCGTTATATGATATAACAGCTTTTTTATACATTTAGAACAGATAGCTTATACTGTACGGCGTGTAGCCAAACTATTTAAGATATTTTTAGCATCGCCCCAACGTGTTGCTGAGCTGTTTGCTCCTAAGATAACAATAATTGCAGGACGATTATTGACCCGAGTTTCCATTACCACACAACGTCCGGCTTCATTGATAAAGCCTGTCTTAGAGATACCGATTGGATAGCTGCCGTCACGGACCAACGTGCTAGTATTACTGGCTTTATAGGTACGGTTACCACTTGAGTAGTTTGAGACAAAAAAGTCATAGCTCTTAGTAGTAGAAAAACGACGAATAACATCATAATTACCAGCAGCACGTACCATCTTGACCAAGTCTTTTGAAGAAGCTACGTTACGCTTATCAAGTCCAGTTGGATCACCAAAAAATGCCGTATTCATGCCCAAATCTTGCGCTTTACGATTCATTGCACGCATAAAGGCATCATAGCCACCTGGGTAATTACGCGCTAGACTCTTTGCTGCTGGGTTTTCAGACTTCATCAAAGCCATCAATAGCATCTCAGCGCGGTTCAAACGATCACCTGATTTCAAACGTGAGCTTGCACGCTTTGGACCAACAAAATCTTCTGGATCAAGCGTTATTTCTTCACGCATATCAAGACCTGCATCCAATACGACCATAGCCGTCATAACCTTGGTGATACTAGCCATTGGGCGCGCGATATCAGCATCTTTTTCGTAGATAGATTCGCCTGTTTCAGCATCGATCACCGCAACACTACGTGAATCCGTGCTAATCGGAATCATGTCACTACTACCAAATGCCCCACGATAAGTTGTGTTATAGCGAGCACTATTGGTGTTATTACTACTAGCAAAACTATTAGTATTCGTAATATTGGTAGTACCATAGCCATTATCGACTTTCTTAATAGCAGAGCCGTTGGACTTGTACATTATGTTGCGGGCTTCAGACAAGCTATCAGCGCCGCCCCAACTCAGGCGTGCACTAGAGGCAGTGTCAGTGCTACCATTAATTGTCAGTGCGGCTTGTGCAACACTGCCCAAACTCAATGAAATCATAGCAGCGATCAATTGCTGTTTGGTTAATGGTAGTTGCTTCATTATGCCTCCTGCTGTCGCTATTACGCCAGTTACATATTGTCTGACGCCAAAAACGTACGTAGCGTTTATAGATGTGTTTGTAAGTACTCACATAGAGCTTTTGTATTTCTAGTGTATCATGGTTTACATTTAAGTTTAATCTATCAAACTGATTTAGTAGTTTTTTTTGGCTTCATTCAAACTTTGCTACAACCAATTTATATTATAGAAACATCAATTCACACTGCAGCAATATAATTTAACTTCTAATGTTATGATTACTCGTATTTTGTTATATTAATCAGCGGTATTTTGAATATACAAAGATAAAATAATGGTTGAAATATATTCGTTTTTTATACTATTTGAACCTAATAAAGCGTTCATTCTGACAATCAATAAAGAGTATGGTTATGATTAAAGTATTAGTGGTAGATGATCATGATTTGGTACGGATGGGTATTAGCCGTATGTTGTCAGACAGCCCCGATATTGAAGTAGTAGGTGAAGCAGACAGCGGTGACATGGCTATCAAACAAGCCAAACAATTACATCCTGATGTAATTTTACTAGACGTCAATATGCCGAATATTGGCGGGCTCGAAGCAACCAAACGTCTGATTCAACTCGATATGGGTATCAAGATTCTAGCGGTCAGTAGTATGTCTGCACAGCCTTATCCTTCAATGCTGATCAAAGCAGGTGTTAATGGTTACATTACCAAAGGCACGCCGCTTGATGAAATGATACGTGCAGTCAAAAAGATTTATCAAGGAGGTCGCTACTTCAGCCAAGATGTTGCTGAACAGTTAGCGGATGTTTTATTGTCTGATAATGCCAACTCACCTTTTGACTTATTAAGTGACAGAGAAAAACAAGTGGCCATGATGGTTGTCAATTGTCAGAGCCCTCAGCAAATAGCCGATCAATTGTTTGTTAGCGTCAAGACCATTAATACGTATCGCTATCGTATTTATGAAAAAGTTGGGGTTGATAGTGATGTTAAATTAACTCATTTGGCCATTCGTCATGGTCTGATTCAACCATAAATCATTCTAGCGTTTATTTTATTACGGCCAGTTTATGAACCCTGCTACCAATTTTAGCTCTGCCATTACTCGTTATGTTCATCATGACGATACGCTTCCTCTGCCGCAGTTGCGTAAGTTGGGGCTGATCTATAGTAGCTATCGCTTCGTTGTTAGCCTGTTCTCTATGCTCATGCTATACATCTCTGCTCGTACTGGTGATAGCGCGTCCTTACCGAGTTTTCTACAACAAACGACTCTAAGCTTCTATGTACTGTTAAGTTTGATACTGCTTGGGCTATTTTATGTCGTTAGAAAACATATGCGCCGCCAACTGGCATTCGGACTGGCGTTGGACGTTATTATATTAAGCCTACTGCTCTACACGACAGGCAACCCTGATTTGCAGTTAACCATGCTATACATGGTGGTCGTCGCAGCTAGCTTTATGCTACTACATGGCTCACAAGCGCTAGTTATTACTTTACTTGCCATCATTCTCGTTATTTATCAGCAGTTTTTTTACGCTATTGCTAATAGCATGAGTCTAGCTAATCTAGGTGATGCGCTACTGATGTCAGCGAGCTTTTTAGCAGTGGGTGGTTTGAGTTGGTCTATCTCTCAGCGATTGGTACAGCTTGAAAAGGTTGCGGCAAACCATGCTAAGGAAGTTGAGCGACTCAACGTGATTAATCAAGAGGTTGTCACGCAGATGGTGAATGGTGTTATCGTTATCGATAAGCAACATATTGTCTTAGCAAATCTTGCCGCACATCAGTTGCTGAGCCTTTCTCTTGTCACACCTACCACAGCGCAGAATACCTTTGAAGATGTGAAAGAGACTCAAAACAAAGCGCTTCTCTCTAATTTCGAGCAGCAACTCAATAAGCAGCATTCACAGTTGTTTAATGCCTGCTTATCGGTAGCATCTGGGCAGTCACGCGCTTTTACCTACGATGTGCCAGCTGTGGCAAATGCCTCAATATTTGGCAAATTACGTGTACAAATTATTCCACTAAAAGACGATAGTAAGCTTGTCATATTAGAAGATTTACGCCGTGAGCAAGCCAGTGCTCAACAACTGAAACTGGCTTCCTTAGGGCAATTGACTGCCAGTATTGCTCATGAAATCAGAAACCCATTAGCAGCGATATCGCAAGCCAGCCAGCTATTAATGGAGGATGTTGCAGAACAAATGGAAGATGACAGTGCATTAACAAGTGAATCGAATGCTGCCATGACCGGCAACCATGAGCTTTATGAAATGATATTTTCACAGACAAAACGTGTAAACCGTATCATTGAGGATATTTTAAAGCTGTCTCGTCAGCAGACAGCTACCCAGCAGGTGCTCGAATTGGCTGAATGGATGCCATCGTTTTTGGAGAATTACTTTCAAGGACACGACATTTTTCTACTAATAAAAACCAAACCCATCATATCATTTGATACTCATCAGTTAGAGCAGATATTGATCAACTTAATCAACAATGGTCTGCGTTATAGCAGCTATGCTCATCCTCATGCTTATGTAGAAATCGACATTTACTGCGCAGACAACGATGTTATAATCGATATATTAGATAATGGTAATGGTGTAAGTGCTGGAAATTTAGAACTTTTGTTCGATCCATTTTTTACAACAGATAAAGCTGGTACAGGACTGGGGCTCTATTTATCACAAGCATTTTGTGAAGCCAATCAAGCGCGTTTACTCTACATTCCTGAACATGAGAAAACATGTTTTCGATTAATTGTACCTTCTATTAAATCTGATAATAAATTTCAAACTATCGAAGAAAATCTTACCTAAATTTATCTTTTGAAAGCTATTACGCCCATTTAGTCCCAGCTATTGATTTTATAGCCATAAAATACGATGAGATGATGTATGACAACAACCGCGCTAGTCGTCGATGATGAAGTAGATTTATGTCGATTGATGCAAATTACCCTAACTAAAATGGGTATCAAAAGTGATGTGGCTTATACATTGTCGCAAGCAAGAACGTTTTGGCAAGACAATGACTATGATTTTTGTCTGACAGATTTAAAATTGCCAGATGGCTCTGGACTGGAGCTGGTAAAAGAAATTAGCAATAGCTCTAATATTCCAATAGCGGTGATCACGGCTCATGGCAGCATGGATTTAGCTATTGAGGCATTAAAGCTTGGTGCCTTTGATTTTGTCAATAAACCGCTAGAACTACCACGTTTACGCCAACTGGTAGAGAATACCCTAAAAGTTATTCATCAGGATAGCGAAATACAGGCCACACCAGAATGCTCTCCTGAACAAAAAATGCTAGATAGTAGATTGATTGGTAATTCTGCTGTCATGCATCCCCTCAAAAATACTATTTTAAAGCTAGCACGCTCACAGGCACCTGTATTTTTATCGGGCGCTTCTGGCACAGGTAAAGAAGTGGTCGCCAGATTGATCCATGATTTAAGTCCACGGCGTGATGGCAGCTTTGTACCAGTGAACTGCGGTGCGATACCATCAGAATTAATGGAGTCGGAGTTTTTTGGTCATAAAAAAGGCAGCTTTACAGGGGCTGTCGCTGATAAACAAGGGTTATTCCAGCAAGCCGATGGCGGCACGTTATTTTTAGATGAAGTAGCGGATTTACCTTTAGCCATGCAGGTTAAATTGTTACGTGCCATTCAAGAAAAAACAGTAAGGGCAATTGGTGATACAAAAGAAGTTCCAGTAGACATCCGCATTTTGTCTGCCACTCACAAAGACCTGAGCCAATTGGTACAAGATGGTGCATTTCGACAAGACTTATATTATCGCATCAATGTCATTGAGCTAAAGCTTCCAACACTTAATGCACGCCGTGATGATATCCCTGTGTTAGCAGAACACTTTTTGGCGATGATTGCTGATGACTGGCAATTAGAGTCGCCGCTGTCATTGACGATGGAAGCCTGCGAACGCTTACAACGCCACGATTTTGCGGGTAATGTCCGTGAACTACGTAACTTACTGGAGCGTGCAGTTACGTTAGCTGAAACCTCCTACATTGACGTTAGTCATTTAGGTCTTCCTGACATTGAACCTGAGCTTGTAAATACACAAGAGCAAAATCATAGCTCAGCTATCGATAGCTCTGAGCCACCTGACCGTAACGTAGAAAATCATATAGACGTTCAATCTACAGGCCAATCAACAAAGAACGGTGAGCAAGTCATTCAATCTAGTAATATGGCAACGCCGGTTGAACAAAGGGTGACCAATTTACACCCTTATCGTACTAACACCAACCACTACCCTTCAATGGTTCAGCATTCGTCAACTAGTAATGATAGTTCGTCAACCAACGTAGCAAGTACTCATGACGAAGAGTCGCTCCTTGACTCCACCGCCCAACAAGAAACTTCTAAAGACATATCAGGTTTACCAGAATTGTTCGACGGTCAATTACCGCCTCAAGGGTTAGAGCATTATTTGCAGGAACAAGAAAAGCAGCTGATTATCACGGCACTCAAACAAACTGGCTGGAACAAAACCCAAGCAGCTGAATTATTAGGAACCACCTTTCGCTCTTTACGCTACCGTATGAAAAAGCTCGAAATTTCTGAAGATGCGTCTGATTAGCTTCTGTTAAGCGGCATCTTCAAATATTTTTAAGCGTTGAATGGTATGTACTATTAGTTAAATGCTACGAAATTCTATTCTTTCGTAGCATTTTTTCTAACAAAGCGAATGCCAGAATCAAGCGCGCGCGTCTTTACTAGTTCTAATGCTTGCTGCTCCCACGTGTTCTCGTTGCCAGATAAGGTCACATCAGGCTCTACACCGATCTCGTCTATTTGTTTGCCTGCTGCCGTCATATAATTGGCCACAGTCAATTTGACGGCTTGCTCATCGTTTAACGGTATGACCGATTGTACTGAGCCCTTACCATAGCTAACTTCACCGATAATAGTAGCGCGTTTTTGTGCTTGTAAACTACTGGCAAGCACCTCTGCCGCTGATGCTGAATAGCGGTTTTGTAATACCACTAATGGCAAAGGTTTAAGTATCGCATCACCTTGGGTCGATAGTACCCGTGATTTATTTTGACGTGCTTGCACCTGCACCACATCGGTATCATCCATAAATAAACTGGCCACGCTCACTGCTGATGTCAGTACGCCACCTGGATTATCACGCATATCTAGTAAAATTCCTGATATAGGAGCGTTTAGGTTAATCAAACCTTCTAGTAATTTTTCACGGCTGTTGTTTTGAAACGCCGGTAATTTGACAATGGCAATACCATCAACCAGTTTGGTCTCGATAATCTGCGGATGACTATTATTACGCTGCAACGTCGTTGTGTGCTTACGGCGGCCAGCTTTGGAAGTAATAATATCTACCTGCGTACCGGCAATACCCGTTAAGAGCTGCTCAACATCATTGACCTGTCGCCCTTCGTCTAGCTTAAACTCATCAACTTGATGCAAATAATCACCAACTGCGATGCCTTTTTTGTCTGCAGGTGAATCATCGATAACCTCTGTCACAACCCAATAACCTGCCTCTGGTCGGTAATTAACCTTAATACCAATATCACCAACGTCACCCTCAGTAAAAGCACGCAGGTTCTCATAAGCTTCTGCGTCCAAAAACTCAGCATGGCTGTCAAGTTTGGTCAGCATACCGCTCATCGCATTGCTAAATAACTCTTCGTCATTGACCGCATCGACGTATTGACGACGTACTAAGTCCACCACAGCCACAAATGTCTTTAGCGTCTCAGGAGAGATAGCATTTAACGATACTTGTGCAACTTCTGCTGGAATGTCCGTATCAATATCATCGGCATCATCTGTTAGCGCGCTTTCATCTGGCACACTATCTATCGAGTCATCTGGCTCATCGGCGACATCTAACATATCAGCAATATTCGATAAATTATCAGCGTCGTTTTCATCCGCTATCTCATCTGCATTTAGACTAATGAGCTGTAAACCGTTTGTAGGATTATTATTTGTAGAAGCTTCCACTGCTGCTTGTGCATTTACGCTAATCGCACAACCAAGTACACCTATTAAAATTGCAGGCTGCAAAACCGTGGACGCGACTGACGCCCTCCCTACTGATTTACTTAACCCTTTGGATAAAAAAGAACGTGCAAAAGAAATAGGCTGCATAAAAGAACTCATTTGAATAATAGAGAATACGAATTTATCGTTATATAGCGATTTATAAGATAGCACCAAACGCATATTTCGAACTAGCATAGTATTGCAAGTAAATTAAGTAAAATGTATCACAAAAAAAGGAAAGGATAATAGGTTATCCTTTCCTTTTTGATATCTTCTGGTACAGCTGTCAAGTCAGTATAAACCACAGTCATTCAAGTACTGTGGTTTAACTCGACTGGCTTAGACTGCTGGAACCAATAAGCTCTCACCTGTCATCTCAGCAGGGGCGTCGACATTCATTAGTGATAAAATAGTCGGCGCCACATCACTAAGTTTGCCGCCACGGCGTACTTGCAGCTTTTGCTCACCTACGTAAATTAATGGTACATGCTCTGTCGTATGCTGTGTATGTACTTGACCACTTTCATAGTCTTGCATCTGCTCGCAGTTACCATGATCGGCTGTGATAAGCATGTCACCACCAGCAGCACGCACCGCTGACTCGATACGGCCAACACATACATCCAAAGCTTCTACCGCTTTTACCGCTGCATCAAAGATACCTGTGTGTCCAACCATATCACCATTGGCATAATTGACCACCAATACATCATACTTACCAGACTCAATCGCTTCTACTAATTTATCAGTGACTTCAGGCGCGCTCATCTCAGGCTGTAGATCATAAGTTGCAACGTCTGGAGATGGCACTAATATACGGGTCTCGCCCTGATATTCTTCTTCGCGGCCACCACTAAAGAAAAACGTCACATGCGCATATTTTTCAGTTTCAGCGATACGTAGCTGGGTTTTTCCTTGATCCTGCAAGTACTCTCCCAATGTATTGGCCAAAGATGTTGGGTAGTAAGCAATGCTGGTTTTTGGATTGTCAGCTAGGACATCTGAATACTTAGTTAGCATCACAAATGCCGCCAGTTTTGGCTGCTTTTGACGTGCAAATCCAGAAAACTCATGATCTGGCAGAACAAATGCTTGGGCAAGCTCACGAGCACGGTCAGCACGGAAATTCATAAAAATAAGTGCGTCGTTATCATTGACAGTATATGGCACTTCATCACGTCCAATTACAGTCGTTGGACTGACAAACTCATCGGTCTCACGCGCTTTATAAGCAGCTTGAACAGCGCCATCTGCCCGTGTCGATAGACGATCAGCTTTCCCTTCAGTAATCAGCTCATAAGCTTTTTGCACTCTATCCCAACGATTGTCACGATCCATTGCATAGTAGCGACCGATGATACTTGCAATCTGTACGCGGCCACCTTCGTAATGAGCATTCAATTTATCAATATAGTCGCGCAGACGATTGATGTACTTATCAGCAGATTTAGGCGGGGTATCACGGCCATCTAAGAAACAATGAATAAAGACATTCTTGGCACCATGGACCAATGCTGAATGACACATGCCTTCGATATGGTCTTGATGTGAGTGGACGCCGCCATCAGAGAGCAAGCCCATAATATGGACGTTACCGCCACGCTCATTAGCCGCTTTTACGGCATTGACCAATGCTTCATTTTTATAGAATTCACGATTGGCAAGTTCACTTGAGATACGTGTTGAGTCCTGATAAAGAACACGCCCTGCGCCTAAGTTCATGTGACCGACTTCTGAATTACCAAACTGACCATCTGGCAAACCAACATCTTCCCCTGAAGCTGAAATAAGCCCATGAGGATATTGCTGATAAATCTTGTCTAAATTTGGCATATTGGCAGCAGCGATGGCGTTATCTTTATCTTCTTCACGATGACCAAAGCCGTCCAATATCATCAAGACATGCGGTATTTTTTTATTCTGTGCACCGTCTTGGTTATTGCTAAGCTGTGTTTTATTATTATCAATAGAGTCTGATGCTTGTTGGGTACTGGTCATATATTACCGCTCCTCGAGTGAATGAACGCCTATAATGCTGTGTAAGGGAATATAAAGCCCTCTATATTAACACACATCTTGAAATAGCTGAAAAACTGAGCATTTTTCGTGAGTTTATGAATAATTTTATAGGGTTATCTTATGACGTTTTTTCTAGATAAGACAATATAAGTGCGGCCAACCAACCAAGCTACGTATCAATCTGTAATTCAGACTTGCAATCACTCTTTTCATTGGTTAAGATAAAACTATTCTGAAGTGTTGGCTAGTAGATGTTTATTCCCTGAGCCGATAATGCTTTACCAGGATGTGGTACCTATTGTCTCATTGTGTATGCCTGCACCGCTTGCGGTGTATCAGGAAACCTGCAGAGATGATGACGCATCCGCCCTGAACTTCACGGTTCATGGGTCACCATCTTACAGCGGCACTTCGGTTGTTTCATTCAGTTAGTAAATATATCTCTTATAATTTATTTACTACCACTAAAAAGCCCCTTTCGTCATCGACGAGAGGGGCTTTTTTTCTGCTTATGATTTAACTATATAGTTATTCGTCATTAGCAGACTTGGTAATTTTCTTGACATCTTTAGGGATGTTTTTGGCAGTACCATCAACCGTAGTATGCTGTTTAAACACGTCACCAAATGGGTTTTGCTGCTGTTGACCAAACGGATTCTGGCCATTCATGCCACCTGCGCCACCGAACGGGTTTTGACCGCCCATACCACCAGCACCGCCAAATGGATTTTGACCACCACCCATTTGACCACCCATCTGCTTCGCCATCATTTCCATCATTTTTTGCTGATTATTCATGACATAATTATTGGCCAAGTCTTTTAGCTTTTTCTGCACAGGTGGCAATACTACCAACAGCGCCATCAAATCACTAAGTACCCCAGGAATAAGTAGTAAAATACCAGCAGCTGCCATCGCGATACTCTTAATCATCGTGGTCTCTGGCGGGCGCATCGCAGGGTTCATCATGCCACCAGCTTTCATTTGCTGTGCCATTGGATTAAGAGCAGCCATACCTTTGCGCATCAAAGAGATACCGATAACCGCGGCGATAATAAACCACATAAACACCCACCAGCCGCTCATAAACTGAGCAAGCAAATACCACAGTAGCATCTCGATAATAAACCAAACGATGGCTATACCAACTATCTGACCCATAAAGTGTCGTCCTATAAAATAAAAACCAATAAATTGAGCGCCATGAAAATTAAAATGGCTAACATATGATGTATATGGGGATTGGTTGCTATACTATCAAACTTAAGGCTAATTTTTAAGCCATATAGTCGGTACAATATAATTTGGCTACAAGGAAAGTGAGCAACAGTACTAGGAATAGTAGGCTAAGCGAGTCCGTATCCAATTTATATAGGACTGAATATAAAATGACAGGTAAGCAAGACGGAATACTATGGCAATTATTATAGGAATTGATCCAGGGTCACGCATGACCGGTTATGGGATAGTACAGCAGACAGGTGACAAGCTGACCTATATCGATGCAGGGACGATTCGCACAGATACCAAAGAGATGCCTGAACGCCTCAAGCGTATCTTTAATGGACTAACCCGTATCACACAGCATCATTTAAAATACGCTGACGAGCCTATCTATACGGCAATTGAGCAAGTATTTATGGCAGAAAACCCTGATTCTGCGCTTAAGCTTGGGCAAGCACGAGGTGCAGCGATTGCAGCGATGGTGGCTTTAGATTTAGAAGTGTCAGAATATACGGCTCGGCAAATCAAACAAGCCGTCTGTGGCTATGGAGCGGCAGCCAAAGAACAAGTACAGGAGATGGTGTGCCGGATATTAGCGTTAGAAGTCGTGCCGCAACAAGATGCTGCCGATGGACTTGCCTGCGCCATCTGTCATGCTCACTCAAGCCATTCAATGAATAAGTTAATATTGAATAGCGCTATGCGTGGTCGCGGTGCTTCTAAGAAAAAAGGTCGTTGGCGTTTGACTGAAGAAGATTTAGGTAACTTACGCTAAAGATCAGCGTTAAGATAGTGAGGCGTTAAGATAGCGAGGCGTTAGAGCAAACAATCGTCAAAATAAATAAACAGCAAAGTAGACATTTCATAAAAAACACGCGTTATTAGACGCGTGTTTTTTATGGCTAGGGAGTTTCCTAAAAACTGTGTAACTGCTTATAATCCATTAACAGGAGAATAAGCAATGACTACTCAATCTGACATTAAAAAACTGGCCGAGCAAATGGCTGGTAGCATGAAAAGCTTTGATAACATCAAAGACTTTCAAAAGCAGCTCATGCAATCCTTTATTGATACTGCCTTAGAGGCTGAGATGGAAGACCATCTCGGCTACCCCAAGCATGAGAAAGCAGATAAACCAAACAAGCGCAACGGACACACTAAAAAGACCG